>JBKEBH010000040.1:0-39687 GCA_047973065.1 Paracoccus sp. (in: a-proteobacteria)
TGGCGCCGATATCCGCTGGGCCTCGTGCAACATCTATTCGACCCAGGACCACGCCGCCGCCGCGATTGCCGCCTCGGGCGTGCCGGTCTTCGCGATCAAGGGCGAAACGCTGGAAGAATACTGGTCCTATACCGATCAGATCTTCCAGTTCCCGGAAGGCACCGCCAATATGATCCTCGACGATGGCGGGGATGCGACGCTTTACATCCTGATGGGCGCGCGCGTCGAAGCCGGTGAAACCGATCTGATTGCCGCCCCCTCCAGCGAGGAAGAAGAAGCCCTCTTCGCCCAGATCAAAAAGCGTCTTGCCGCCAGCCCCGGCTGGTTCACCAAGCAGCGCGACGCGATCCGGGGCGTTTCGGAAGAAACCACCACCGGCGTTCACCGCCTCTATGACCTGCACAAGAAGGGCCTGCTGCCCTTCCCGGCGATCAACGTCAATGACAGCGTCACCAAGTCGAAATTCGACAATAAATACGGCTGCAAGGAATCGCTGGTCGATGGCATCCGCCGCGCCACCGACACCATGCTGGCCGGCAAGGTTGCCGTGGTCTGCGGCTACGGCGATGTCGGCAAGGGCTCTGCCGCGTCGCTGCAAGGTGCCGGTGCCCGCGTCAAGGTAACCGAGGTCGATCCTATCTGCGCCCTGCAAGCCGCCATGGACGGGTTCGAGGTCGTCACCCTGGAAGAGGTCGCGCCGAACGCCGACATCTTCGTGACCACGACCGGCAACCGCGACGTGATCCGGCTGGAACACATGCGCGAAATGAAGAACATGGCCATCGTCGGCAATATCGGCCATTTCGACAATGAAATTCAGGTCGCGGCGCTGAAGAACCACAAATGGACCAACGTCAAGGATCAGGTGGACATGATCGAAATGCCCTCGGGCAATCGCATCATCCTGCTCAGCCAGGGGCGCCTTCTGAACCTCGGCAACGCCACCGGCCATCCCAGCTTCGTGATGTCGGCCAGCTTCACCAATCAGGTGCTGGCCCAGATCGAGCTGTTCACCATGGGTGAGGACTACCAACCGGGCGTCTATATCCTGCCCAAGCACCTCGATGAGAAGGTCGCCATGCTGCATCTGGACAAGGTCGGCGCGAAGCTGACCAAACTCTCGCCCGAGCAGGCCGATTATATCGGCGTGCCGCAGGACGGCCCGTTCAAATCCGATCATTACCGGTACTGAGATCATGAGCGAATATAACGTCTTTACTTCGGAATCGGTCTCCGAGGGCCATCCCGACAAGATCGCCGACCAGATTTCGGACGCGGTTCTCGACGCGATCATCGCCGAGGATCCGCGCGCCCGCGTCGCCTGCGAAACCATGGTCAAGACCGGCGTTGCCATCATCTCGGGCGAGATCACCACCTCGGCCTGGGTCGATCTTGAATCCATCGTCCGCGACGTGATCAACGATATCGGCTATACCTCGTCGGATGTCGGCTTCGACGGCTCGACCTGCTCGGTGATCAATATCATCGGCAAGCAATCGCCCGAGATCAATCAAGGCGTCGACCGCGACAGCCTGGAAGATCAGGGCGCCGGCGATCAGGGCCTGATGTTCGGCTATGCCTCGGACGAAACCGATGTGCTGATGCCGGCCCCGATCACCTTTGCGCATCGTCTGGTCCAGCGCCAAAGCCAGGTGCGCCGCTCGGGCATCCTGCCCTGGCTGCGCCCCGACGCAAAATCGCAGGTGACCTTCCGCTATGACGATCAGGGCCAGCCAATTGCCGTCGATGCCGTGGTGCTTTCAACCCAGCACAACCCGGAAATCGGCCTGAAAGATCTGCGCGAAGCGGTGATCGAGGAAATCATCAAGCCGGTCCTGCCCGGCGAATGGCTGTCGGCTGACACCAAATATTTCATCAACCCGACCGGCAAATTCGTGATCGGCGGCCCGGTCGGCGATTGCGGGCTGACCGGCCGCAAGATCATCGTCGACAGCTATGGCGGCATGGCCCGCCATGGCGGCGGCGCCTTTTCCGGCAAGGATCCGTCCAAGGTAGACCGCTCGGCCGCCTATGCCGGACGCTGGGTGGCGAAGAACATCGTCGCCGCCGGCCTCACCAAGCGCTGCGAAATCCAGGTCAGCTACGCGATCGGCGTGGCCGAGCCGACCTCGATCTCACTCAACTGCTTCGGCACCGAAACCGTGCCGGTCGAAAAAATCGTGGCCGCCGTGCGTCAGGTCTTCGATCTGCGCCCCTTCGCCATTATCCGCGAGCTGGACCTGCTGCACCCGATCTACCGCGATACCGCCACTTACGGCCATTTCGGCAAAGAACCGGCCGAGATCAGCTATGCCGGCAAAACCCATCGCGGTTTCACCTGGGAAGACACCAGCCAAGCCGGGACCCTGAAGGCCGCCATCTGACGCCAAGGGGTGGCCCGGATCCCCGCGCCGCCCCTTTCATCTTGGCACAAATATCCAAAACACCCGCGCCACCAGAACAGTGGCCCGCAATGACAAAGGGACGGCCCCGCAAGGCCGCCCCTTCTTTCACCGCGAAACCAGATGCTTATTTCAGCTCATCGACCGAGCTGATCACCTTGCCCAGAAGCCCATAATCCAGCGCCTCCTGCGTATTCAGCCAGAAATCGCGCGCCGTATCCTCTTCGATCCGCGCAGCGCTCTGCCCGGTCGCATCGGCGAAGATCTGGTTCAGCCGCTCGCGCATGAGCCGGACCTGCTCGGCCTGGATCATCATATCCGACGAGGTGCCGCGGATCCCGCCCGAGGGCTGGTGCAGCAGGAAGCGGGTATTGGGCAGGCAATAACGGTTTTCCCTGGCCGCGCCGACAAAGATCAGCGCCCCGGCCGAAGCCACCCAGCCCGAACCGATACAGCGCACGGTCGGGCGGATGAACTTGATCATGTCATGGATCATGTCGCCCGATTCCACATGCCCGCCGGGCGAGGAAATCAGCATGTTGATCGGATCGTCGCTATCCTCGGCCAGCGCCAGAAGATGGGCGACGGTGCGCTGCGCCAGCTTGTCGTTGACCTCGCCGGCAACGATGACATTGCGCGACTTGAAATAGAGCTTGCCGATATTGCCGGCATCAGGCAGCCCGAGCCCCTGACCTTCCGACTGTTCGTCGTCGCGCTCGTCGTCTTCATCGTCCAGAACGAATTTCGACATGATGTCCTCTCGGTTGAAAAGCGGGGGCTGCCGGATCGGCGGGCCGGATCAGTTGGCGGGGGTTGAGCTGACGCCGACCTTGGCCGGGCGCAGCAGGCGGTCATGCAGCATGAAGCCCGGCTCCATCAGCTGGATGATATCGCCGGACGAGGTGTTGGGCAGCGGAGCCTCGAACATCGCCTCATGCAGTTGCGGGTCGAATTTTTCGCCAATCTCGGGGCGCAGGACGGTGATACCGTGCTTGCCGAAGACATTGCCCAGCTCGCGCAGGGTCAGCTCGACCCCTTCCAGAAGCGCGGCACTGCTCGCGCGCTGATCTTCGGGCACGGCGTCCAGCGCACGGTGCAGATAGTCATAGACCGGCAGCAGATCGCGGGCCAGCCGGGTGCCGCCATATTGTTCGGCATCGCGGCGCTCCTTGTCGGCGCGCTTGCGGGCATTTTCGGCATCGGCCAGCGCCCGCATGAAGCGGTCACGCAGCTCGTCGCGTTCGATGATCAGACGCTGGACATCCTGATCGGGATCGGCCAGCGGATCCATGAAACCTTCCTCAAGCGGAAATTCTTCGGGCGGCAGCCCGTCCGGGTTTTGATCGCTCATCCTCTTTATCCTTTCAGGCCGGACAACACACGTCCGACCAGCTGCGCGGTATAATCGACAATCGGCACGATCCGCCCGTAATTGAGCCGCGTCGGGCCAATCACCCCGACCGCACCGATGATCTTTCGGTCGGAATTCATATAGGGAGAAACCACCAAAGAGGAACCCGAAAGTGAAAAAAGCTTGTTCTCGGATCCAATGAAGATGCGCACCCCATCCCCCCCTTCGGTCAGATCGAGAAAGCGGGCGATGTCGCGCTTGCGTTCGAGATCGTCAAACAGCTCGCGGATGCGGTCGAGATCGAGCAATTCCCCGCCGATCAGATTGGCCCTTCCGCGCACGATCAGCCGGGCATCGGCATCCTCGCTTTCCCAGCTAGCCAGACCCTGCTTGATCAGATCCGTGGCCAGAACGTCCAGTTCCTGCCTGCGGCTGTCGATTTCCAGCGCGGTCTGCTCGCGCAGCTCGCTCAGCGTGCGGCCCTCGGCCAGCGCATTCAGGAAATTTCCGGCCTCGCGCATGGAAGACGGCGTCTGCCCCGGCGGCGGGGTGAACAGCCGGTTTTCGACATGCCCGTCGGAAAAGACCAGCACGACCAGCGCCCTGTCGGGCGAGAGGCCGACAAATTCGATATGGCGGATCGGCGCTTCATGTTTGGGGGTCAGCACCAGACTGGCACCCTGGGTCATCGAAGACAGCGCCCCCCCGACCCGGTCGAGCAGCGACGCGACATCGGGTGTATTGGTGCTAAGGGTTTCCTCGATTCGGGTGCGGTCGGTGGGGGCAATCGCATCGACCTCCATCAGCCCATCGACAAACATGCGCAGCCCCTGCTGGGTCGGACGCCGCCCCGCAGAAACATGGGGCGCGTCCAGCAGCCCCAGAAACTCCAGATCCTGCATGACATTGCGGATGGTCGCAGCGCTGACCTTTTTCGACATGTCACGGGTCAAGGTGCGCGAGCCGACCGGCTCTCCGGTCAGCAGATAGGCCTCGACCACACGGCGGAAGACTTCGCGCGAGCGGTCGTTGAGTTCGTCGAGTATCGGGCGCTTGGTCATGCGGGCTTGCGTCCGTCCATTTGGGGCCTGTATCTGGACGCGACAAAGGAAAGGAAATCCGATGCGTCCTTCAGGTCGGAACTTAAGCGAAATGCGGCCGATTTCAATCGAGACCGGGGTGATGGCTCATGCCGAAGGCTCATGCCTGATCAAGGTCGGCAGCACCCATGTGCTGTGCAGCGCCTCGATCGAGGAAAAGGCCCCGCCCTTCCTGCGCGGCACCGGCAAAGGCTGGGTGACGGCGGAATACGGTATGTTGCCGCGCGCGACCAATACCCGCAATCGCCGTGAGGCCGCCGCCGGCAAGCAGGGCGGTCGCACCGTGGAAATCCAGCGCCTGATCGGGCGCTCGCTGCGCGCCGGCGTCGATCTGCGTGCCCTGGGCGAACGCCAGATCACTGTCGATTGCGACGTGATTCAGGCCGATGGCGGCACCCGCTGCGCCTCGATCACCGGCGGCTGGGTGGCGCTGCGTCTGGCGGTGAACAAGCTGATCGCAGCCGGCATCGTCACCTCGGACCCGCTGACCGATCACGTTGCCGCCGTCTCCTGCGGGATCTATGCCGGCCAGCCGGTGCTCGACCTCGATTACGCCGAAGACAGCGAGGCCGGGACCGACGGCAATTTCATCCTGACCGGCGCCGGTCAGCTGATCGAAGTGCAGATGTCGGCCGAGGGCGCAACCTTCAGCCGCGCCCAGATGAACGAGCTTCTGGACCTTGCCGAAGCCGGCATCGCCGAGCTGATCTCTGTCCAGAAGGCTGCGATCTGATGCGCCGTTTCGACGGCAAGCGGCTGCTGGTCGCCACCCATAATGCCGGCAAGCTCGCTGAAATGCGGGCGCTGCTGGCTCCTTACGGGGTCGAAGTGGTCGGCGCGGCAGAAATGAACCTCGCCGAGCCGGTCGAGACCGAGGATAATTTCGTCGGCAACGCCCGGATCAAGGCCCATGCCGCCGTGAAAGCCACCGGCCTGCCGGCCCTGTCCGATGACAGCGGCATCAGCGTCGATGGTCTGGACAGCGCGCCCGGCGTTTATACCGCCGATTGGGCCGAAACCGGACAGGGTCGCGATTTTCCGATGGCGATGGAACGCACCTGGCGAGAGCTGGAAGCGCGCAGCGCCCCCTTCCCGCGCACGGCTCAGTTCCGCTGCACGCTGGTTCTGGCCTGGCCCGATGGCCATGACGAGGTTTTCGAGGGCGTTTTGCCTGGTCAGGTGGTCTGGCCGCCGCAGGGCGCCGAAGGTCACGGCTATGACCCGATCTTCATGCCCGATGGCTTCGAGGTCACCTTGGGGCAGATGAGCCCGGACGAAAAGAATGGTATCAGCCACCGCGCGATTGCGGTGGAAAAGCTGCTGGAGGCCTGCTTTGCGTAGAATCTCGACCGGATCCTCCTTCGAAAAGACCATGGGCTACAGCCGCGCCGTGGTGAAGGGGCCATGGTGCTTCGTATCGGGCGTGACCGGCTATGACTATGCGCGCATGACCATGCCCGAAAGCATCGCCGATCAGGCGCGCAATTGTTTCACGACCATCGACAAGGTGCTCAATGATGCCGGCTTCTCCATGGATGACATCGTGAGGGTTCAGTACACCATCACGGATGTGGCACTGGTCGATGAAGCGGTCCCGGTTCTGGGCGAGTTTTTGGGCGAAGTCCGTCCGGCGGCGACCATGGTTATTGCCGGTCTGATCAAGCCGGAAATGAAGATTGAAATCGAAGTCACCGCGATGCAGGAATGATCGAGGATTGGCAATATGGCGGCTTCGGGCTCTATGTCCACTGGCCGTTCTGCGCCTCGAAATGTCCCTATTGCGACTTCAACAGCCATGTTGCCGGATCCATTGATCAGGCAGGTTGGGCCGAGGCTTACCGCGCCGAAATCGCCCGGGTCGGGGCACTTACCCGCGGTCGGGTGCTGAGCAGTATCTTCTTTGGCGGCGGCACCCCGTCGCTGATGGCGCCAGAGACCGTGGCAGCGGTGATCGAGACCGCGCGCGAAGTCTGGATCTTCGCTAATGACATCGAAATCTCCATGGAGGCCAATCCGGGCAGCGTCGAGGCCGGGCGATTCCGGGGCTATGCCGAGGCCGGGGTCAACCGGCTGTCGCTGGGGGTGCAGGCGCTGAACGACGCGGATCTGCGCCGGTTGGGCCGGATGCATTCCGTCGCCGAGGCCCGCGCCGCCTTCGATCTTGCCCGGGCCAGTTTTGACCGGGTCAGCTTCGATCTGATCTATGCCCGGCAGGATCAAAGCCGCAACGCCTGGCGCCGGGAGCTGGCCGAGGCCCTGTCGATGGCCGTCGATCACCTGTCGCTTTATCAGCTGACCATCGAAGACGGCACCGTCTTTGGAGCGCGCAATGCGCTCGGCCAGCTGCGCGGGCTGCCGGGTGACGATCTGGCGGCAGACATGTATCTGGAAACGCAGGATATTCTTTCCTCCAGCGGCATGCCCGCCTATGAAATTTCGAACCACGCCGCACCGGGCCGCGAATCGCGCCATAACCTGATCTACTGGCGCCAGGGCGATTGGGCCGGAATTGGGCCGGGTGCGCATGGCCGGCTTGGCATCGGCGGGCTGCGGATAGCCAATGCAGGCGAAACCTTGCCGGCGAAATGGCTGGAACTGGTTCGAAATCATGGCAATGGCGATATCGAGAACGAGCCGCTTGCACCGGGCGACATTGCCACCGAATATCTTCTGATGTCGCTGCGCCTGAGCGAAGGCCTTGATCTGGAGCGCTATCGCGGCAAGGGCGGTACATTCGACGAAGCCCGGCTGAAGCGGCTGATCGGGGATGGGTTGTTGCAGCTTGATCAGGGACGGCTTCGGGCGAGCGCTGCGGGGCGCCCTGTTCTGAACTACATTTTGCGCGAGGTAAGTGGCTGATGCGTCTGTTCTATCTTGCTATCGGCTGGATCGGTGTCGGGCTGGCGCTAATTGGGCTCTTTCTACCGGTCTTTCCGACCGTGCCCTTCCTTCTGATCGCGCTCTGGGCCTTCGGCCATTCCTCCGAGAGACTCAAACAGCGGTTGCTGAACGATCCGCATTTCGGCCCCGATATCCGGCGCTGGCAGGAAAACCATGCCATCCGTCCCTCGGTCAAGGCTTTCTCGGTGCTCGCCATGGCTGGCAGCATCCTGATCTCCATTGCCGTAAAGGCCCCGGTCTGGGCAATCATCACTCAGGCAATCATCCTGACGGCGGTTTCGATCTACATCGTAACCCGGGCGAACGAATAACCGATCACCCGGCTGACCCGGGTGATATCAGTGGCTACTTCCGGCACAGATTAGGGAATTCGCGGCAAAGACCGCTGACGATCAGCGCATGAGATTCCCCAAAGGCGGTCTGGAAGGCGTCTTCCATCGGCGCACCCCGGGCGATCTCATCGACCAGAACCGCGCGTTCCTGATCCGTGCCCAGCTTGAAGCGTTGTTTCACGACTTCCGCGACGCCTTCAGCCTCGCCTCGGCGCAGGCGCTCGATACCTGCGATCGAAGCCGATGCCTGAACCCCGGCCACGCTGTCGGCTTCGGGCAGCGGTGCGGCAAGCTCGCTTTGGCCAGCAATTGACGCAATGGAAGCCAGCGTGACCGGCTCTGCGGCCGAGGGCTGCTTGGAGGCGGCAACCGCCTGCAAGCGCTGCTGCTCAGCCAGCGCCTCCTGGCTGCGTGTCAGCTCGGCGCGCAGCTGGTCCATTTCCGCAGCCATGGCGGTGATGCGATTGTCGCGCTCCTGCACGGCGCCCTGCAATTCTTCGGTCGCCCGCCCGGAATTCTGGCCAGAATGGCGCAGCTGAGCCAGCTCCTCCTCAGCCGAGGCGAGCCGGTTCATCAGCTCGCTCCGCTCGCTCTGCAGCCGGCTGAGCTGTTCGCCCAGACCGAAATTCTGCTGCGAAATGGCAATATCCTTGCCATTCGCGGCAACCAGCTGCGCCTGCAGCCCCTGCGTATTGGCCTGAAGCACCTTCAGCTGATTGTTCAGCCCGATCCGCTCTCTGGTCAGGCCGTCATACATGGCGGCCATCTGGTCCATTTCCTGCGTCATCGCGGTGATGCGGGCTTCACGCTCCTGCACAGCCCTTTGCAGCTCTGCCGTGGTCTGGCCGGATTGCCGAAGCTTGTTCAGCTCCTGCCGGGCGGAGGCGAGCTGGGTGCTCAGACCCTCGCGCTCCTGCTGGAGGCTGGTCAGCTGCTCATTGAGGCTGGCGGTCTGCTGGATGGCGGCGTCGCCGCCTTCGGTCGCAGCGGCGAGCTCGGTTTGCAGCGCGGCCTTTTCGGCGGCGAGCGCCTCGGCGCTGGCTTTCTCGGCGGCCAGCTGCTCGGCAAGCGTTGCGCGTTCGCTGGACCAGGTGTCGCGGGCGGCGGTCAGCTCATCGAGCTGGCCGGTAAGCTCGGCAATGCGGGTTTCGCTTTGCGTGACAGCGGCTTCGAGATCGCCGGTGGCCTGCCCGGCCTGACGCAGGGCGTCGAGCTCCTGCCGGGCGGAGGCGAGCTGGATGCTCAGACCCTCGCGCTCCTGCTGGAGGCTGGCCAGCTGCTCATTGAGGCTGGCGGTCTGCTGGATGGCGGCGTCGCCCTGACCTTTTGCGGCGGCCAGTTCGGATTGCAGGGCGGTCTTTTCCGCCTCCAGACGCTCGATATTTTGGCGGGCGGCGAGGCTTTCAGAATCGCTGGTTTTCAGATCGCCAAGCAGCGACTGAGCAGAGGTCAGCTCGGATTTGAGCACTTCGCGCTCGCCCAACAGGGCGGCGTTTTCCGCCGCGAGCGTGGCCAAGCGGTTGCTCTGTTCCTCATAAGCGCGCTTGGTATTGTCGAGGCTGACGGTGAGGGCGGTTTCCTCGGCCGAGGGCCCGCGGATCGCCGAGACTTCGGAGGCGAGCGGCACCAGACCCGCCGTGGTCTGGCCGGAATTGATCAGGTTGACGTTGCCGACGCGCTGATCGAGCAGAGCCGCCGTCAGCACCGAGCCCGAGGCGAGAGCCAGAACCCCATAGGACGCCGCCCGATGATTGCGCAGATAGTCGAGCCCGCGCCGGAAGAACGGCGTGCGGGCAGATGTCTGGGGAACCACCATTGGCACCGGCGGCTGGTAATATTCCTGAGCCTCGGCGATCAGCTGATTGAGCTGGATGATCGTGAAGGGGGCGGCCGTTGCGCCCCGGCTTTCGGCATCAAGCAGAAATTCATCCGCGCGCTGAAGCGAATTCGATATGTCCGCCAGAGCCTGATCGGGCGATACCCGCTCGTCGTAGCCGTAAGCGTGACGCAGGATCGGAAACAGGATCCTGGCACCACGCGAGGCGAGCAGCGGTGCCCAGCTGCTATAGCTCTTGCGCAGAGCGAAGAGGAAGCCATAGGCCCATTCCGAGACCGCCTGGCGCCGGTCGATGCGCGGCGGCAGGCTGGTGCTCAGATCTCCGCTCCACAGCCGGCGATGCAGCTGTTTGCAGCGCGCGGTAATAAGGCGGCGGATGGTTGCCTCATCCAGATATTCGCTTTTCGAAAAGTCAGCCTGACCGAGGATATCCTTGAGATGGCGTTCGCGCAGGACGAACTTGCCGGAATCCTGGAGGAGGACAGCCACCAGATAGCCATCGAGCATCGGTGCCGTCATGGTATCATGGCTGGCAACCTCGCCCAATGCCCCATCAAGGGCATAAAATGCTTCGCCGCCAGCCATGATCGCAGATCCTACTGCTGAGTGGTCTGGACGACGCAGAGATTGCGTGTGATCGGATTGGTGATCGCATCGCAATCGGCCGGGTCGGAATAGACATTCGCGTCACCCTTGGCGAGCTTTTCGCCAGTCAGAACGCATTCGCTCTTTTCCCAGCCCGGCGGGATATCGTCGAGATTGACCGATTTCCACTTGGGGTGGCCGTTGACCTGTAGATCGTCGATGTTTTCCCAGACCGAAGCGGTGACCTTCGCGACGATATCGCAGGAATCCTTGTAGTATTTCGTCTGACTGCCTGCGAATTCATAGGTCATCAGAACCGACTTCACCGCCACGCCGGAATAGTCGCTGGTCAGGAAGTTGTAGGTCCCGGCCGGAATGGAACTGCCGACGTAATAGGACATCAGACGCTCGTCATCCAGCGGCAGCAGCCGGGCGTTTTCCGGGGCCAGCCGTTCGTCAGTCAGCAGCTTGAGTGGGGCGCCGCCAACATAGAAGAACGCATCGACCTCACCCTTGAGGAAGGCTTCGAGCGAATCTTGGGGGGTCATGAAGGCGACAGCCTTAGGCTTGATCGCCAGCGCATCGAGCAGCAGCGTCGCAGTCAGCTGGGTGCCGCTGTTTTCCGGGCCGATGCTGACCCGGGCATTGGCAAGATCAGCCAGCGATTGCAGCTCGGGATTAGCGACGAGGTGGATTTCCTCATTATAGAGTGGCATCACCAGACGCACGCTATCCGCCAACCTGTTCAATTCGGCATTGTCCTTGCGGATATTACGAATGAAATCAAGCACATCGTTCTGGACAATCCCGAGCTGGGTCTGGGGTCGATTATAGACACCGTAGATATTTTCCATCGAACCGTTGGATTCATTCACGATCAGATTAACGCCCTGCGATTGCGCAACGGCGGAAATATCCCGACCGATCTGAATATATGTCCCTGCGCTTCCGCCTGTGAGAATATTGGCCTCGATCTGCTGGGCGGGCGCCTGCGCCGCACCAAAGAACAGAACCAGGCATGCAGAAAGGAGATTTCGCATACGACACCTACCACGTTATTCGAACGCGCCCATGGAACGCGGAGTTACAGTATATATCATTAACGATAAGTTGATGCGAAATTCAAGCCCCGGGGATGGGCTAGTCCGTCAGAACAGGCGCCTTATTCTTAGCGAATAGGCGGAAATTCTTCCGTAGCGAGAAAGACTTGTCCCTAAATACAACCGAGGGGTCAGGAACCCGATATTAAGGTTGTACCTCTTGTCATATATATATGCTTTTCCTATCTCAATTCGGCGGGCACTGTTGCAAATGTGCCAATCTGGCGCATGTCAGGCGCTACCAGCCAGGATCTGACACAGGCGGTCGAGCTGATCGAGATCCTTATAGGTAATGGTCAACTGGCCGCCATCCGTCCCGCTATGGCGGATCTGAACCCGCATCTTGAGTGCCGCGGTCAGATCGCCCTCAAGCGCTCTGGTGTCGGCGTCCTTTTCGGCGCTGCTCCCCCGAGAGGGCGACTGCTTCTTTCCGGATTTTTCCCGGACCATGGCCTCGACCTCGCGGACCGACAGGTCCTTGTCGATAATCTTGCGCGCCATCGCCGTCGGGTTTTCCACGGTTACCAGCGCCCGGGCATGTCCAGCGGAAAGTTTGTCCTCGCGGACCCATTCCTGGATCTGATCAGGCAGGTTGAGCAGGCGTAGCAAATTGGCGATATGGCTGCGGCTTTTGCCAAGCGCCTCTGCGAGCTTTTCCTGAGTATGCCCAAAGCGGGTCATCAGCTGGCAGTAAGACGCGGCTTCGTCGATCGCGTTGAGATCGGCGCGCTGGATGTTTTCGATGATGGCAACTTCCAGCATCTCGGCATCGCTGAAGTCGCGGATGAGAACCGGGAGCTCGTGAACCTGTGCGATCTGCGCCGCGCGCCAGCGGCGTTCACCGGCAACGATCTGATAGATGTTGGCATCCCGGGGATGACGCCGCACGATCAGCGGTTGAATGACACCGCGATGACGGATTGAATCAGCGAGCTCGGCCAGCGCGGCCTGATCGAAGACCCGGCGCGGCTGGTCAGGGTTCGGGGCAATCTGCTCGGTCGGAATGAGATGAGCGCCATCGCGCGCCGGCGCCTCTGCCCCCTCTTCCGCCTGAAGATCTGCCATAAGTGCCGAGAGACCACGGCCGAGGCTACTACGCTTACCTTGCGTCATTGCTTGATATCCTCCCGACGATTGAGAAATTCCCGAGTCAGCGTCTTATAGGCGCGACTGCCCATGGATACCGGATCGTAGATGGTAACTGGCAGGCCATGCGACGGCGCTTCGGAAATGCGGACATTGCGGGGGATGATGGTCTGATAGACCAGCTCGCCCAGCGTCGCCCGGGCATCCGCTTCGACCTGCTGCGACAGGTTGTTACGGCCATCGTACATGGTCAACACCACGCCATCGAGCCGAAGTGCGGGATTGGCACCCTGGCGGACCTCCCTGACGGTCATCAGGAGCTGCGACAGGCCCTCAAGAGCGTAGAATTCAGCCTGGAGCGGGACCAGAACCGTACGGGCAGCAACCAATGCGTTGACGGTCAGAAGACCCAGTGCCGGCGGGCAGTCGATAAGAATATATTCAAATTCGTCCGCCAGGGTAAGCGCAGATTTCAACAACCGGATCCGGTCATGGCGGGTTGCGAAATCTATATCGGCAGAGCTGAGATCCGGGGTCGAGGGAACGATGGCGAGGTTCGTGACGCCGGTCGCGGTCTGAACATCCTTCAGCGAATGCCGTCCGGCCAAAAGATCATAGGAGGTCGCCTTGCGCCCCACAACGCTGTTGCCCACACCGGTCGAGGCATTTCCCTGCGGATCAAGGTCGATGATCAGGGTTGGGTGTCCCAGCGTCGCCAGCTCTGCACCAAGATTAACCGCTGTCGTGGTTTTTCCGACGCCGCCCTTCTGGTTGGCGACCGCGATGACCTTCGGATCAGGCATTGGGTTTGATATTCCTCAGCTTCATCACCACGGATTTGGGATCCGTCCGGCTTTCATAGGTTTGCAGATCGAAGGACCACGCCTTGCGAGCCAGGATGACTTCCTGCTCCCATGACCTTCCCTTCAATAGCCAAGCTTCACCCTGCTGTGCAAGCTGATCATGCAGGTGGGGCAGAAGGTCTGACAGCGGCGCCAGCGCGCGCGCGCTGGCGAAGGCGTGATTATCCTTGGCAAGTGCTTCGATTCGCACGGGCTTTATGGTCAGGTTGGTCAGGCCAAGCTCGCGCCGAACCGTCATCAGGAAGGCAGATTTTCGCTTGTCGCTTTCTATCAGAGTGACGGATATCGGCTTGTCCCTGACCAATATGGCGACAACGATGCCTGGCAATCCTCCCCCACTGCCGAAATCGATCCAGCGCCCCTCCTGCGGGTCTGCAAAATCGACGAGCTGCGCCGAATCGACGATATGCCGCGATTCGAGATCATCAAGGGTTCCAGGTGCCACCAGGTTGATTGCCGGATTCCATTGCCTGATCAGCGCGACATAGAGGTTCAGAAGTGCCTCTGTTTCACGTGAAACATCCATGTCTATCCCCGAGTCTTTCGGGCGGAGGCAATGAGAAGCGAAAGTGCTGCGGGCGTCATTCCTTCTATTCGGGATGCGGCAGCAATGGAAGCGGGGCGCATCGCGGTGAGCTTTCCCTGCAACTCCTTCGACAATCCCGGCAGCGCCTGATAGTCGAAACCATGCGGCAACTGTACGGCCTCATCGCGCTTGAGCGTCTCTGCCTCTCGGTTCTGACGCCGCTCGTATTGCGAATAGGTGGCGTCGATCTTGAGCTGACGCTTGATCGACATATCCCATTTGGGCAGCTGCGGGTCCAATGCGGTAAGCAGATCAAACTCCACATCGGCACCGGCAAGAAGCTCATAGCCATTGCGATGACGCCCATCCCGTCCCACCGGCAATTCGGCCTGCGCCAGGTCCCTGGCGGAATAGCGACGTGACATCAGGACATCCTTGGCGGATGTCAGAGATTCCAGCTTATCCTCAAATACCATCTTCCGTTCCTCGCCCACGCAACCGAGCTTGATACCAACCGGCGTAAGGCGCTGATCGGCATTGTCTGCCCGCAATTTCAAGCGATATTCCGCCCGGGAGGTGAACATCCGATAAGGTTCCGTCGCACCGCGCGTGGTCAGATCGTCAATCATGACGCCAATGTAGGAATCGCCGCGCGAGAAAGTAACAGGATCCTCGCTCACCGCGTTCAGCCCGGCCACCAACCCTTGCGCCGCGGCTTCCTCATAGCCGGTGGTGCCATTGATTTGTCCCGCCAACCAAAGCCCATTCAGATCACGCAGTCGAAGGGTCTGATTGAGATGTCTTGGATCGACATAATCATATTCGACCGCATAACCTGGCTGCAGGATCTCGACCTGCTCAAGTCCTTGGATCGAGCGCACATAAGCTTCCTGAATATCTTCGGGAAGCGAGGTCGAAATCCCGTTCGGATAAACCACATCCGTACTCAGCCCTTCCGGCTCCAGGAAGATCTGGTGGGAATCCTTGTCAGCAAAGCGATGAATTTTATCTTCAATCGACGGGCAATAGCGCGGACCAACCCCCTCGATCCTTCCGCCATACATCGCGGAGCGAGACAGATTGGCACGAATGATGTCATGCGTTTGCGCATTGGTATGGGTAATGCCGCAGCTGATCTGCCTCAGGGCCGGTGCTTCCGACATGAAGGAAAGCATTTCAGGGACATCATCCCCGGGCTGCATCGCCAATGATGCCCAATCAATCGTCTTGCCGTTCAAGCGTGGCGGCGTTCCTGTCTTCAGCCGCCCAAAGCTCACCCCCAGATCGCGAATCGCTGAAGCGAGCCGGGACGCTGACTTATCGCCCCAACGACCGGCAGGGCGGCTAACCTCTCCTATATGGATAAGCCCGTTCAGGAAGGTGCCTGTAGTCAAGATTACAGCATTCGCTGATATCTGTTGATCGCCAACCCGAACCCCGCGAACGGATGTTCCCTGAACAATCAGATCGGTTACCTCGCCGCAAATGACAGAAACATTTTCCAGACTGGAAATTGCTCGATTCGCCGCCAATCGATAGGCGTCCCGATCAGCCTGCGTCCGTGGCCCCTGAACTGCCGGGCCCTTGCGTCGGTTCAACAAACGGAACTGAATGCCCGCCGCATCGGCGAGGCGACCCATCAAGCCGTCCAGTGCATCAATCTCGCGAACCAGATGCCCCTTGCCCAACCCGCCAATAGCCGGATTGCACGACATGGTGCCGATATCCCGCTCGGACATCGTAACCAATGCAACCCGCTTGCCCATACGTGCAGCGACCGCGGCGGCCTCGACACCCGCATGTCCGCCGCCGATAACGACAATATTGAAATGTTCCACGTGAAACAACTCCTACTTGCCAACGCAGAATTTAGAAAAGACCTGACCAAGATAATCATCAACATCGATTCGGCCAACCAGCCGCTGTAAATGATAGACCGCTTCTCGGATGGCCTCGGACAAAAACTCAGGCTCCAGTTCCGAAGATATCGACAGCGCGGCCACCGCGTCTGCCATCGCCCCAGCCTGTCGTTCATTACTGGCAAGCCCGGCGCCGGACACGCGCTCGCGCAAAAGCTCGAAGATCCGGTCCAGAAGACCGTCAATCCCCGCCCCTGTCAGGCTCGAAATCGCGCCGGCCCGCCCGGTCAGGTCGCCCCGCGTCTCAATCGCCAAATCGCCGCCTCTACGCAGATTGGCAGCGCCCTCCGGCATCTCACCCAGGAAAATCCGCAGGTCCGCGGCGTCGGCCCGCGCCAGAGCCCGATCAATCCCGATCTCTTCAACCCGATCTTCTGTCTCCCGGATACCTGCCGTATCCAGAAACGTCACTGGAAGCCCACGAATATCGGCGCGAAATTCGACGATATCCCGCGTCGTTCCCTCCTGATCGGTTACTATCGCAACCTCGCGCCGGGCAATCGCATTCATCAACGAGGATTTTCCCGCATTCGGCACGCCTATGATCGCCACCTCAAAGCCCATTCGCAGGCACTCATTGGCCGGATATCCCGCGAGCTGAGCCTCAATCGACTGCCGCACCCGATCAATGATCTGTCCAACCCCATCCGTAACATCGTCCGGGATTTCCTCATCGGCAAAGTCGATTGACGCCGTAATCATGGCACCCCCCGTAATCAGATCCTCGCGCCATTCCTCAGCCAAGCGCCCAAGCGCGCCGCCGCTGCGCTCTACCGCCAAGGCGCGCTGCATCTCGGTCTCGGCCGCAAGAAGATCCGACAGCCCCTCGACACCCGCCAGATCCATACGACCCGCCAGCAGCGCCCGCATGGTAAATTCGCCCGGCTCCGCTAGCCTGATCCCACGCTGGCGAAGCGCGGCCTCCAGGCGCCGCACAACGACCGGAGCGCCATGCAGCTGAAATTCGCAGCTTTCCTCCCCGGTAAAGCTGGCATCATAATCGAACCGGACCACCAATGCCTGATCAATCAGGTCAGATCCGTCACGAATATTCCTGAAATAGCATTGCCTTGCCTCAGGCAAGGATCCGGCAAGCTCTTCCGCAACCCGCCGGGCATCCGGACCACTCAGCCGAACGATGGAAACCCCACCCCGACCAGGCGGGGTGGCCTCAGCAAATATCGTATCCACGCCGCATCACGCGTTCATGGATTCGAAGAACTCGCCATTATTCTTCGTCTGTTTCAGCTTGGAAATCAGGAATTCGATCGCATCCGTGGTTCCCATCGGGTTGAGAATCCGACGCAGCAGATAGGTCTTCTGCAGATCCTTGGAATCAACCAGCAATTCCTCCTTGCGCGTCCCCGATTTCAGGATATCCATCGCCGGGAAGACCCGCTTGTCTGCAACTTTGCGATCCAGAACGATCTCGCTGTTGCCAGTGCCCTTGAATTCTTCGAAGATGACTTCGTCCATACGCGAGCCGGTATCAATCAGCGCCGTCGCAATGATGGTCAGCGAGCCGCCCTCCTCGATATTACGCGCCGCGCCAAAGAAACGCTTCGGACGCTGAAGCGCGTTCGCATCGACACCGCCGGTCAGAACCTTGCCTGAACTCGGCACAACCGTGTTGAACGCCCTACCAAGTCTTGTGATAGAATCGAGCAAGATCACCACATCTCGCTTATGCTCAACCAGACGCTTGGCCTTCTCGATCACCATCTCGGACACAGCGACGTGACGGCTCGCCGGCTCGTCGAAAGTCGAAGATACGACCTCGCCGCGAACCGAGCGCTGCATGTCCGTGACTTCCTCAGGCCGCTCATCAATCAGCAGCACGATCAGATAGCATTCGGGATGATTGCGCTCAATGGAATGGGCAATGTTCTGCAACAACACCGTCTTACCGGTGCGCGGCGGTGCCACGATCAGCGAACGCTGCCCCTTCCCGATCGGCGCCACCAGATCGATGATCCGGGCCGAACGGTCCTTGATGGTCGGATCCTCGATCTCCATCTTCAGACGCTCATCGGGATAAAGCGGAGTCAGGTTGTCGAAAGCGACCTTGTGCCGTGCCCGCTCGGGATCTTCGAAATTGATCCGCTCGACCTTGGTCAGCGCAAAGTAACGCTCGTTTTCACCGGGCGAGCGAATGACACCTTCTACGGTATCGCCGGTGCGCAGGCTGTGCTGCCGGATCATGTCGGGGCTGACATAGATATCGTCCGGACCCGGCAGATAGTTGGCCTCGGTCGAACGCAGGAAACCGAAACCGTCCTGAACAACCTCCAGAACCCCGTCGCCGCCGATATCAAAGCCTTCCTCGGCATATTCCTTCAGGATCGAGAACATCATCTCGCCCTTGCGCATGGTCGAGGCGTTCTCGATTTCCCATTCCTCGGCCATGGCCAGAAGATCTTTGGGGCTCTTCGCCTTGAGATCGGACAGATTCAAACGCTCTTCGCTCATCGCATCACCGCATAGCGCTCCGTCACCGGAGGCATATCTATAATATGTGGAAAATCCCCGTGCCGGACGGCAGGTTCGTTGAGTGCTCTCTAGCCATATTGGCGATCAGAGTCAACTTTTCAGCGAAATGGCCTCAAGGTGTCAGAACTTCAAGATCACCGACAGGACAATAACCACCATCAGCAGCGTCGGCAGCTCATTCATCATCCGGTAACTGCGCCCACTGAGCCCCTGACCGCAGAGCAGCGCCCGGCGCTGTCCCGCCAGCCACATATGAAACCAGGTCATTGCCAGCACCGCTACGCCCTTGCTCCAGGGCCAGAGCATCGACCAATCGACGATCCCTGGGGTCAGGACCAGCAGAAGCCCGCAAATCCAGGAAAAGATCATTGCCGGGTTCATGATCATCCGAAGCAGTTTCTCTTCCATGATCATGAAAGACGCGGCTGGTTCATCCCCGGCCTGCCCACGCTCGGCGTGATAGACATACAGACGCGGCAGATAGAACAGCCCGGTCATCCAGGACATGACCGCCATCACATGCAGGGATTTTACCAAAGGATAGATCGAACTCAGGATATCACTCATGCTCTGCTTACTATCTATATAATGATAGATAGAAAAGATGATGTAATAAGTAGGCCCTGTGGAGCGCGGTATAAGGTCTCATTACGGCAGATACCCACAGCACAGCCTAAAATTCATATATATATTATATAAAAATAACAATCGTTTAATAACGAATCCGCAATCAATCCACAGCGGCTGGATAAGATAACCCTAGATATGCCTCTGTGGATGACAAGACCCCGTTCCGGTCCTGTTCTGCCGTCTTTTCCAAAGGCCGGATCCGGCCCGAGGCGACCCACATGCTTATCCACAGCTTCATCCCGCCTGTCAGGGATTGCGGGACCGCTTTGCCCTTCCATGACTCGGCATCTGGGGCTATCCAAAGGCTATGAGCGTCGATCAGAATAACCAAACCGAACCCGCGACCAGCCCGCCTCTGGCTGGCGTCGTCGGCTGGCCCATCGCGCATTCGCGCTCGCCCCGGCTACACCGGCATTGGCTTGATCGCTATGAACTGCCCGGCCATTACGTTCCGCTGTCGGTTCACCCGGAAAATCTGGCTGAAGCTCTTGCGGCCCTCCCGAAGATGGGCTTTGTCGGCCTCAATGTCACGGTTCCCCACAAGGAAGCGGTGCTGAAGCTCGCCGATATCGTCACAGACCGGGCAGCGCTGATCGGCGCCGCCAACACGTTGATTTTCCGTGAAGATGGTAAGATCCATGCCGATAATACCGATGGCTATGGCTTTATCACCAATCTGACCCAGAATGCCCCGGAGTGGCGGGCCGATCAAGGTCCGGCGGCAGTCATCGGGGCAGGCGGCGCAGCGCGAGCAGTGGTGGCTTCCCTGCTCGAAAGCGGCGTGCCTGAATTGCGCATCTCCAACCGAACCAAGATCCGTGCCGAACAGATCAAGGCGGAATTCGGTGCGAAACTGGTGGTTTATGACTGGGCGCAGGCCGGCAACATGCTGGAAGGCGCCCGGACTGTGGTCAACACCACCTCGATGGGCATGTCCGGCCAGCCGCCCTTTCGGGTGCCGCTGGATGCACTCGCGCAGGGAACGCTGGTCACCGATCTGGTCTATGCACCCTTGATGACCGATTTCCTCATTCAGGCCCGTGAGCGCGGCTGCGAAATCGTTGACGGGCTCGGCATGCTGCTCCATCAGGCGGCACCCGGGTTTGAGCGCTGGTTCGGCCGCCGGCCCGAGGTCGATGAGGCGCTCCGCCAGGCAGTCCTGTGAGCTTCCGGCTCGGCCTGACCGGCTCGATCGGCATGGGGAAATCCACCACGGCCGCCATGTTCGCCGCGCGCGGCTACCCGGTCTGGGATGCCGACGCGGCGGTGCACAGGCTCTATGCACCGGGCGGGGCGGCAGTGAACCGCATCAGCCAGCTGCATCCGGCTGCCATCATTGCCGGTGCCGTCTCGCGCGAAGTGCTGCGCGAGGCACTGGCCGTCGATGACACTTTGCTGGGCCAGCTCGAATCCATCGTTTTTCCGCTGGTGTCGGCGGATCGTGCCGCCTTTATCGATACGGCCCGGAAATCTGGTGCGCGGATCGTGGTATTGGATATCCCGCTGCTCTTTGAAACCGGAGTCGCTGCTGAAATGGACGGGGTTGCCGTGGTCTCGACTGATGCGGCAACCCAGCGCGCCCGCGTCCTCGCCCGGCCCGGCATGACCGAAGTCCGTTTCGATCTCATGCTGTCTCGCCAGATGCCCGATGCCGAAAAACGCGCCCGCGCCGACTGGATCATCCCGACAGATACGCTGGCCACCGCCGAAGCGACCGTTGCCGCCATCTGCGCCGAGCTCGAAGGAAAACCCGATGCGTGAGATCGTTCTCGATACCGAAACCACCGGCTTTGACCCCGAACAGGGCGATCGCATCGTCGAGATCGGCGCGGTGGAGCTGATCAACCATCTGCCGACAGACAGAAATTTTCATAAATATATCAACCCGGAACGCGCCATGCCGGCCGAGGCATTCGCGGTCCACGGCCTTTCCGACGACTTTCTGCGCGACAAGCCGCTTTTCGCCGAGATCGCTCAGGAATTCATAGACTTCATTGGCGAGGATGCGAAGCTTGTCATCCATAATGCAAGCTTCGACATGAAATTCCTCAACGCCGAGCTTCACAAGATCGGTTGTTCAAAGCTGCCCTGGTCGCGCGCCCTCGACACGCTGGCTCTGGCACGCGAGAAATTTCCCGGTGCCCAGAATTCGCTCGATGCGCTCTGCCGTCGTTTTGGCATCGACAATTCGGCCCGGACCCTGCACGGGGCGCTGCTCGACAGCGAAATCCTCGCCGATGTCTATCTGGAGCTGCTCGGCGGGCGCCAACCCGATCTGGTCCTGGCCGCGCCCGCGCCGCAGCAACGCGACGCCTCGATCCCGCGTGAAGCCGGTGCAGGCCCGGCCCGCCAGCGCCCAGCCCCGCTGCCCCCGCGGCTCAGCGAGGCTGAGCGCCGGGCCCATGACGAATTCATTGCCAAAATCGGCGAAAAGGCGATCTGGCTGAAATATGCTCAATAACCTGTTCTTTGCCAGATAAAACAACGTGGAATCAATCAGATAACAAAACCTCGCTTCACTGCGATATAAATGCGGCAAGCCCGGTGCCCGTGATCTCAGACAATCAACGCCGGATTGTCCGAGGAATGGGCAAGGGAAAGCCGGCAATCGAAAATACAGGGCCTGCATTTCGTGTTCCGCCGCGTCCCCACGCGCAGCCGGCGATTGAATTTCCGCTCCGATGCGTGAAGACTGCCAAGCAGGTAACGAGCGAGACGCATGATCAAGCCGCTTCTCTATATCTGGCAGTTCATCCTGGCGCTGGGCGAGCGGATGGACCGGATCCATATGGGTCTGATCTCGGCCGGGGTGGCGTTTTATGCCATGTTCGCGGTTTTTCCGGGGCTTGCCGCGATCATCGCACTCTGGGGCCTGCTTTACGATCCGGCGGTCATTCAGGATTATGTCCAGGTTGGCGAGGAATTCGTCCCGTCCGGTGCCATGGCTATCATCAGAAGCCAGATCGACGGGTTGGTTGCCGCCGGCCGCACCCAGCTCGGCTGGACCAGCTTCATTTCCATCATGATTGCCACGATTGCCGCCCGGGCCGGGGTCAATGCGCTGGTGCGCGGGCTCAATGCGGCTTACGGCGTGCGCACCCATTCGACTCTGATCGGTTTCTTCCTTGCCTATGGGCTGACGCTGGCGCTGGTCGGGGTCGTGCTTCTTGGCCTGGCGACCATCGTCATCGTGCCGATCCTGCTCAGCTATGTCGCCTATGATCCGTTCCATGGCAGGTTGCTGACCTATCTGCCCTGGGCCGGTATGCTGCTGATCGTGATGATCGGTATCGGCATTCTCTACCGCTACGGCCCCAATGTCCGCCGCCCGCGCACGCCGATCTTCACCTGGGGCTCACTGGTGGCGGCACTGTCCTGGGGCATCGCCTCGATCGCCTTCTCGACCTATCTGGGCAGCTTCAACAGCTATAACCGGATCTACGGCTCGATCGGGGCAGTGGTCGCACTTCTAATGTGGTTCTATCTCGGCGCCTTCTCGGTCATGCTCGGTGCCATCTTCAATGTCGAGCTGCGCCGCCGCCGCAATGCCCATCTCGGCCATGATGCGCTGCCGCCCGATCCTGAAGATCCCCTGAATGGCGATCAGAGCGGCCCGGTCTGATAAAGCCGCACCTTCAACCCGCCGTGAGCGACGATCGGCCCAGGCTCGCGGAAGGGCAACTTCATTGCCTTGGCCAGAGGCTGCTCCGAAGTGACGATCCCGACCCGCCAACCTTTGAAGCGCGCGCGCAGGACCTCTCCCATCGCGGCATGAAGCCCAAAAAGCGGCCCTTTGTTCCCGATCCGCGCCCCATAAGGCGGATTGATGATCACCAGCCCGGCCGGACCCTCTGGCGCAGCCGCATCGGCAACCGCCCCCTGGGCAAAATCGCACCATTCCAAAACCCCGGCCCGCCCGGCATTGGCGATACTCATGCGGATTGCCCCGGCATCGCGATCCCCGCCGGCAAAGCGCTGCGCCGGGACCTCGACCCGAGCTGCGGCTTTCATCTTGGCCCAAATATCCATATCGAAGCTGGCAAATTGCTCAAAGGCAAACCCTCTGCTCCGACCTGGCCACAGGCCTGCTGCAATCTCTGCGGCCTCGATCACGAAAGTGCCGGACCCGCACATCGGATCAAGCACCGGCTCCGACCCGTCATAGCCGCATTCGCGCAGAAATGCAGCAGCCATGGTCTCGCGCATCGGCGCCTTGGCCACGGCTTCCTTGTGGCCGCGCTTGTGCAAACCCTCGCCCGAGGCATCGAGGCTGATCACCGCCAGATCGTCCTCGATCCGCAGCTTGACGACGATGGCCGCATCGGCGGCAAGCGTCACGCCCAGCTCCTCTTGCAAGGCTCGCTCGATCCGCTGGGTGGCGGCTCCGGCATGATAGATCCGCGACTTGCGACA
Organism: Paracoccus sp. (in: a-proteobacteria); assembly: GCA_047973065.1. Lineage (GTDB taxonomy): Bacteria > Pseudomonadota > Alphaproteobacteria > Rhodobacterales > Rhodobacteraceae > Paracoccus. The sequence goes on from JBKEBH010000040.1 coordinate 23,536, forward strand.
ACTCGCCTCGACCCGGACCGGCAGATCGGGGCGTAGCCAGTCCGACCAGGGCAGCTTGCGCGCCCGCTTGTCGAGCTGGGCCAGATGCATGGCGCGAAATTCCGCAACCCGCACCAGAACCCGGGAAGCGCAGCGCAACACCAGATTGGCCCGCCAGACCTCGGACCAGGGCCCGCGCGTTTCCACCCCGCCCGGCACGATCACCGGATCGGCGAAGCCGGCGCCGCGCGCCTCATTGGCCAGAGGCGCTTCCAGCCCCGGCACTGCCACCAGAAAGATGCCCAGATCGCTCAGCTTGCTTCGAGCCCCTCGGTCGAGGCGAAGAACATCGCCTGGCTCAAGGCCGAGCTGACCTGATCCTCGGTATAGGGCTTGGAAATCAGGAAAGCCGGCTCGGGCCGCTCGCCGGTCAGAAGCCGCTCCGGGAAAGCGGTAATGAAGATTACCGGCAACTCGCCCAGCGAGGCCAGCAGCTCATTGACCGCATCGACCCCGGAGGAGCCGTCGGCCAGATGAATATCGGCCAGAATCAGGTCAGGCTTGGCCTTACTGGCCAGCTGAATTGCTGCGGAATGGGTGCGCGCAACCCCGGTGACATCATGGCCCATGGCCTGCACGATGCCTTTCAGATCCATGGCGATAATGGTCTCATCCTCGATGATCATCACCCGCCCGCAGATCGCCTGGCTCATCTCGTCCATGGCGATGCGAACCAGATCGGCGGCCGCGACCGGGCTGGTCTGCATGATCGCGCCGATCTCGTCGAAGCGCAGCCCTTCCAGGGTGCTCAGCAACAGTGCTTCGCGCGAATTGGGGGTCAACCGGGCCAGATGGGCCTGGGCTTTCGTCTCACGCGGACCGCCATCGGCATCGCTTACCGGCTGGCCGCTCGACTGCCAGATCCCATGGAATGCCCGGAACAGGCCGACCCTTGGATCAACCCCATCCATCAATCCCCGGTCAGCCATGATCGCTTCCAGCGCTGCCAGTGCCAGGTTATCGCCAGCAATCTGGCTGCCCGTCAGTGCCCGCGCATAACGGCGCAAAAACGGCAACTCACGCGTGATGGACTTGGCAAGATCGGCCGATGACATGTAAACCTCGATCATTGCGGCTTCGGACTGAGCCTGAGAACCATCTATCGGTTGAGCGGCGTGCGCACAAGATTGTCAGGAAACAGGGGCAGATGACAAATAAGCGGGACGAGCGGAAAAAGGCAGCGCTGGACAAGCAGATCGACGAAAATCTGAAGCGCGTCTACGAACAGGACAGCGACAAAGAGATTCCCGATCGCTTTCTGGCCCTGCTGGAACAGCTGCGCGAGCAGGGGCAGTCCTGATGTCTGATCTCGAAAAAAGCGTAAACGGTAAAACCGCCGCCAGCTCGCCGCGCGATGAGCTGGTCAACCATCTGCCTGCGCTGCGCGCCTTTGCGCTGTCGCTGACCCGCGAAGGCGCCTCGGCCGACGATCTGGTGCAGGACACCATCGTCAAGGCATGGACCAATATTGAAAAGTTCCAGGCAGGCACCAATCTGCGCGCTTGGCTGTTCACCATCCTGCGCAACACTTTCTATTCCGCCCGCCGCAAGACCCGGCGCGAGGTTTCGGACAGCGACGGCATCCATGCCGCGCGCCTGACCACCCGGCCCGAACATGACGGCCGCTTGGCGCTGGCCGATTTCCGCGTCGCCTTCGCCCAGCTGCCCGATGAGCAGCGCGAGGCGCTGATCCTGGTCGGGGCTTCGGGCTTTTCCTATGAGGAAGCGGCCTCGATGACCGGGGTGGCGGTCGGTACGGTGAAATCGCGGGCCAATCGCGGCCGGCGCCGGCTGGCCGAGCTCTTGCAGCTGGAAGATGGCGAGGAACTGGAAATCACCGACCGCACCACCCTGGCTGCGATGACCCCGAACGCGCCGGTCATGCGCTGAGCGCATGCTGAAAGGACTGACAGAGACGTTCCAGTTCAGCCGGGGGCTCGGCTTCCGGCTGGCGGCGCTTCTGTCGGTGGCGATCCTGCCCATCGGCCTGATGTCGCTCATTCAGACCATGTATCTGTCGGGCGAGGCCGAGCGTTCGGCTGAAACCGCGATTGTCGGCAAGACCGGCACCGCGGCCGCCGGCGAACGTGCCCTGCTGCAAAGCGCGCTCGGCACCGCCGATGCGCTGGGGCCGGCGGTTTTGCGCGATATCGACAATCCCGAAGCCTGCTCGCAGATGCTCAAGGCCTTTGTCGAACGCGGTGCAACCTATGTCTATGCCAGCTTCGTGCGCCTGAATGGTGCAACCGACTGCAATTCGGGCATGAGCGCGCGGGACATGAACGGCTTTGCCTCATATGAACATTTTATCGCCAATCCGACGACCATGGTCGTGCCGATGCGTCAGGGCGCGATCAGCGGGCGAGCGGTGGTGGTGGTCGCCCAGCCGCTTTACCGCGACCGTGAGCTTTTGGGATATGTCGCGGTCTCGCTCTCGCAGGAGTTGCTGCAATCGACCCATAGCACGATCTATGGCACCAAGGCGGCCCGCACCATTACCTTCAATGCCGATGGCGACATCCTGTCGGCCGATGACGGGGTGATCGAGGAAATCAGCGGCGCCCTGCCGCGCAACGAGACCCTGCGCAGCCTGATTTCCCGGGCTGAGACCACCTTCACCGATGTTACCGCGCTGGGTGAGGAACGGGTCTTCGCCGTGGCCTCGGTGGTGCCGGGGCTGGTCTATGCGCTGGGCAGCTTCAGCCCGCTGGAGGCCGGCGTCCAAGGCTATCAGATCACCAAAATGACCGCGATATTGTTCGCGGTCGCGCTTTGGGCGGTATCGCTGGGCGTGGCCTATTACGCCGTCTACCGGCTGGTGCTGCGCCATGTTCGCGAGTTGCGCGGTCAGATGCGCCGCTTTGCCGTCGGTGACCGGGCCCAGCCGCCCCGGGTCATGGAAGAAGCCCCGACCGAAATCGCCGATGTCAGCCGGACTTTCTATAGCATGGTTCGCATTCTGAACCGTGATGAGGCCGCGCTGGAAGCCGCTGTGAATGAAAAGACCGTCCTGCTGAAGGAGGTCCACCATCGCGTCAAGAATAACCTCCAGCTGATCGCCTCGATCATCTCGATGCAGGGCCGGGTGATCGAAGATGACGATGCCAAGCGCACATTGCGCTCGGTTCAGGACCGGGTGGCCTCGCTGGCGGCGATCTACAAGAATCTCTATCAGGCCGAACATCTCGGATCGGTCGAGGTGGATCGGCTGATTTCGGAAATCATCAGCCAGATGACCCGCGCTTCCAGCAATCCCGATCAGCATCTTCGGGTCGAAACCGATCTGGAACCGCTGGTCCTGCAACCCGATCAGGCGGTGCCGCTGACGCTTCTGACCAATGAAGCCTTCACCAATGCCCTGAAATATGCCGGAACGCCCCCTGGTGTCGATCAGCCCCGGGTGCGGGTGTGCCTGACCCGGATCGACCAGAACCACGCCCAGCTCGAAGTTGCCAACTCAATCGGGCAGCGCGATGAGACGCTGGAGGGCACCGGGCTCGGCAGCCAGCTGATCGAAGCATTCGCCATGCAGCTTGAGAGCCGGGCCGAAACTACGGTCGGTGATCACGAATTCATTCTGTCCCTCGAATTCCGCATTGCCCCGATCCGCCCGCCGCCCATTGAGGATCGCAAGGTGGTGCTGACCTCTGCCTCGCGCGGGGGGGACCGGCGCTGATCGGCCCCGGCGGGCTTTTCATCCCAGCCCTTGCGCTGTAGCTTGCCGCGGCAGGACAGCAGGAGTTGGCATGAAACGCGAAAAGCTCGGCCGGAGCGATATCGAGGTCAGCGCATTCAGCCTTGGTACGATGACCTTCGGCAATCAGACGGATGAGGCCGATGCCCATGCGCAGATCGACCATGCGCTGGCTGCGGGGATTACCTTGCTCGATACGGCGGAAATGTATCCGGTGAACCCGGTGCGCGCTGAAAGCACCGGCCGGACCGAGGAAATCGTCGGCAACTGGATCGCCCGCAGCGGACGGCGGCAGGACATCGAAATAGCCAGCAAGGTCACCGGCAATGGCAGCGTGGTGCGCGGCGGCGAGGGCTTTGGCGGCGATATCATCCGCGGCACCATCGACGCCTCGCTGAAACGGCTGAAGACCGACATGATCGATCTCTATCAGCTGCATTGGCCGATGCGCGGCGGCTATGCTTTCCGCCAGAACTGGCATTACAACCCGTCGCGGCAGAACCGTCAGAAGACCATCGACCATATGGGCGACGTGCTGCGTGCGTTGGATGAGGCGATCGCCGCCGGCAAGATCCGGGCCTTTGGTCTGTCCAATGAATCCGCCTGGGGAACGACCCGTTGGATCGACACGGCAGAAGCCATGGGCAGCCCGCGTCCGGCGGCGATCCAGAACGAATATTCGCTGCTGTATCGCCTGTTCGACACCGATCTGGCCGAAGTTGCCGTGAACGAAGGCGTGACGCTTCTGTCTTACTCGCCGCTGGCCGCCGGCCTGCTGACCGGCAAGTATCAGAACGGCGCCGTGCCCGAGGCCAGCCGGATCGCCGTGGATATCGCCACAGGCGGCAAGGGCGATCTCAGCGGGCGCAAGACGCAGCGGGCGCTGAATGCGGTGGACAGCTATCAGCAGCTGGCGCGCATGTCCGGGCTCGATCTGGTGCATCTGTCGCTGGCCTGGCAGAAGAGCCGGCCTTTCCATGTCGTCCCGATCCTCGGCGCGACCAATGTGGCGCAGCTGGATCATCAGCTTGCCGGGCTGGATGCGCCGATCCCGGCCGATCTGAAGCGCGCCATCGACGATCTGAACCAGACATGGCCGATGCCCTTCTAAGCCTGACCGGCGATACGGTCCTGACTGAAGCCCTTGCCCGTGCGATTGCGGGCGAGCTGGCGGCGGGTGACACGCTGCTGCTTGATGGTCCGGTCGGGGCCGGCAAGTCGCATTTCTCGCGGGCGCTGATCCGGGCCCGGCTGGAAAACCCGGCCGAGGACGTGCCCAGCCCGACCTTCACCCTAGTTCAGACCTATGAATCGGACCCGCCGGTCTGGCACGCCGATCTCTACCGGCTGACCGACCCGGCCGAGGTCGATGAGCTGGGCCTGACCGATGCCTTGCCCGATGCCATCGCCCTGATCGAATGGCCGGACCGCATGGACCCGGTGCTGGGCGCGCTGAGCTTGCGGCTGCGCCCGCAAGCCGACCCGGATCTGCGCCAGATCACGCTGATCGGCGATGCCGCCCGCTGGTCCCATATCCGCCGCGCGGCCGAGCGTGCGGCGTTTGTCTGGCGCGCCGGCTGGGGCGATGCCGATGCGGGCTTTCTGGCCGGCGATGCCTCGGCCCGGCGCTATTTCCGGCTTTCGCGCGGGGATCAGACCGCCGTTCTGATGGATGCCGATGCGGCGACGCTGGCCCCCTATCTTGCCATGACCGACTGGCTGCGCGAGCGCGGCTTTGACGCGCCGGCCGTGCTGGCGGTGGACCGCGAAGCCGGGCTCGCCCTGATCGAGGATTTCGGCGATGCCCAGATCGCCCGGGTGATCGAGGCTGACCCGGATAAGGCCGGTCCGCTTTACGACCGGATTGCCGCCATGCTGGCCCGGCTGGCCAGCTTTCCGTCGGCCCCGGGTATCGCGGTGCTGGACGGCCCGGCCATGGCCGAGCAGGTCGGGCTCTTTGCCCAATGGTATCCGGCGGCGGCGGGCGCGGTGCCTGATGCCCAGGCCGCGGCCGATCAGATCGCCCCGACCATCGCCCGGCTGCATGAGGTGCTTTGCGTGGATGCGGCGCCGGTGACCTGCCTGCGCGATTTCCACGCCGAGAACCTGATCCTGACCGGGGACGGGCGTCTTGGCCTTCTGGATTTTCAGGACGCGGTCGCCACCCATCCCGCCTATGATCTGGTCTCGGCGCTGCACGATGCCCGCCGCGCCTTGCCCGCCGAGGTTGAGGCCTCGGCCATTGCCCGTTTCCTGGACGATACCGGCATGGACCCGGCCCGCTTCCATGCCGCCTTCGCCCTGCTTGGCGCGCAGCGCAATCTCCGGATCATGGGGATTTTCACCCGACTCTGTCTTCGTGACGCCAAACCGCGCTATCTGGCCTTCATGCCCCATGTCTGGTTGCTGATCTTGCGCGAAACCAGCCACCCGGCGCTTGCTGATCTGGCGGCACTGATCGCGCGCCTGCCTGCGCCGACACCCGACATTATCGAAAGGATCCGTGCCCGATGTCCCCGCTGATGATCTTCGCCGCCGGCAAGGGCACCCGCATGGCGCCGCTGACCGATACCCGCCCCAAACCGCTGATCGAGGTCGCGGGACGCAATCTTCTCGACCGCGCTCTGGATATAGGCCGAGATGCCGGCGCCGAGCGGATCGTGGTCAATGCCCATTACCTCGGCCAGCAGATCCACGATCATCTGGCTGGCAGCGAGGTTTTGATCTCGGACGAGGCCGATCAGCTGTTGGAAACCGGCGGCGGGCTGCGCAAGGCGCTGCCGCTTTTGGGCGATGGCCCGGTGATAACGCTGAACCCCGATGTGATCTGGACCGGGCCGAACCCGCTTCTGGCGCTGCAAAGGGCCTGGGACGACGACCGCATGGACGCGCTGCTGATGCTGGTGCCGCATGATCGCGCCCGGGGCCGGGTCGGGCCGGGGGATTTCAGTCTCGATCACACTGGCCGGATCTCGCGGCAGGGCGATGTGGTCTATGCCGGCTGTCAGATCATCCGCACCGAGCGGCTGGCCTCCATCGCCGATCAGGCGTTTTCGCTCAACAAGCTCTGGGATCTGATGATCGCCGAGGGCCGCGCTTACGGCATCACCCATCCCGGCGGCTGGTGCGATCTCGGCCGGCCCGAGACCATTCCGCTGGCCGAGGCCATGCTGGCGGAAGATCTGGCCGAAGATGTGGGCTGACTGGGACAGCGGCACATTTGCCCTGCCCCCCGGGGCGGATTTCTGCCGAGGCGTGGTCGAAGGGCTGATCGCCCGCGTGAAGGGCAAACCGCCCGAGGCGCTGGCGGCCGTCACCATCTATGTCAATGCCGGCCGCACCCTGTCCACGCTGCGCGCGGCTTTCGACGATCACGCCAGCCGCCATGGCCCGCTGCTTCTGCCGCGCCTGCGGCTGATCAGCGATCTTGGCAGCGATCTGCCGGGCCTGCGGGCCGCGCCTTTGGGGCGGATGCTCGATCTCGGCAATCTGGTGGCGCGGCTTCTGGAACGCGATCCGGGGCTCGGCGCGGGTCAATCGGTGCCGCAGCTGGCGGAATCGTTGGCGATGCTGATGGGGGAAATGCAGTCCGAGGGCTGCGATGCCGCCAGTCTCGACCGCATCGATGCGCGCGAGCATGCCGCGCATTGGCAGCGATCCCTGGCTTTCCTGAAGATCGCCGCCGGCTTTTACCTGACCGACCCGCCGGTCGATCCCCCGGCCCGCCAGCGCCGCATGGCCGAGCTGCTGGCCGCGGCCTGGGCCGAGGGGCGCGATCTGCCGCAGGCCCCGGTTCTGACGATTGGCTCGACCGGCAGCCATGGCGGCACGCGGCTGCTTCTGCGGGCGCTGGCGGCGCTGCCCTTGGGAACCGTAATCCTGCCCGGCTATGATTTCGACCAGCCCGAGCGGATCTGGGAGGTGCTGACCGAGGGCGATGACGATCACCCGCAGGCCCGGCTGGCGGCGCTGCGCGAAGGCGGGGTCCGGCCCTGGCTGCCGCCGACCCCTGCGGATGATCGGGGCCGGCTGATCTCGCTGGCACTGCGCCCGGCGCCGGTCACCGATCAGTGGATCAGTGAAGGCCCGTCCCTGCCCGATCTGGCCGCCCCGACTGCCGGGCTGAGCCTGATCGAGGCCGACCAGCCGCAGGAGGAAGCCGACGCGATTGCCGTCCTGATCCGCGAAGCGGTCGGGCGCGGCCAGCCAGTCCGGCTCTTCGCGGCGGATCGCGGTCTGGTGCGCCGGGTCGCGGCAGCGCTGGATCGCTGGGGGCTGTCGATCGATGACAGCGCCGGCGAGCCCTTGCAGCTTTCGGCGCAGGGCCTGTTCCTGCGCCATGTCGCTGATCTCTTTGGCCAGAAGCCTGGCATCGACGTGCTGCTGACCCTGCTCAAGCAGCCGATCACCGCGACCGGGGCCAGCCATGGCGAATCCCTGCGCCAGACCCGCGATCTGGAACTGCATCTGCGCCGGCATGGCCCGGCCTTCCCCGATGGCCCCAGCCTGCGGGCCTGGGCCGAGCGCGGCGATGAGGCCCGCAAGACCTGGGCGGAGTGGCTGGCAGGGATCCTCGACACCGCCAGCTCCGTGGCCGAGGACCGGGCACCGCGTCCGCTGAGTGACCGGCTGTCCGACCATCTCGGCCTTGCCGGCAGGCTGGCGGCGGGGCCGGGCGGCACGGTTCTGGCCTCGCGGCTTTGGGCGGATGCGGCGGGCCGGGCGGCGGATGCGGCGATGACCTATCTGGGCGATCATGCGGATCGCGCCCAGCCGATGGGGCCGCGCGATTATGGCGATCTGCTGAACAGCCGGCTTTCGGCGCAGGCGGTGCGCGCCCATGACCGGGGCCACCCGCTGATCCGGGCCTGCGGGCCGCGCGAGGCGAGGACCGAGGCCAATGTCTCGGACGGGGCCATGGTCGTGCTGGCCGGGCTGAACGAGGGCGGCTGGCCGCAGGCGCTGCCCTCCGATCCCTGGCTGTCGCGTGCCATGCGGGTCGAAGCCGGGCTGACCCTGCCCGAACGCCAGATCGGGCTCTCGGCTCATGACTTCCAGCAGGCGATCTGCGCGCCCGAAGTCGTGCTGAGCCGGGCGCGGCGCGATGCCGATGCCGAAACTATCCCCTCGCGCTGGCTGAACCGGCTGATGAACCTGATGACCGGCCTGCCCGAACGCGGCGGGCCTGGGGCGCTGGCGGCCATGCGCGAACGCGGTGCCCGCTGGCTGGGGCTGGCCCGTCAGCTGGGGCAGCCGCATTTTCCCCTTAATCCGGCCCCGCGCCCGTCCCCGGTGCCGCCGATGCCGGGCTTTGACGCGATTTCCGTCACGCAGGTCGGCAAGCTGATCCGCGATCCTTATGCGATCTATGCCGATAAGGTGCTGGGGCTGAAACCTCTCGATCCCCTGCGGCCTGAACCCGGCGCTGCGCTGCGCGGGCAGGTGCTGCACAAGGTGGCCGAGCGTCTGCTGACCCCGCCGCCGGATCCCGGCATCAGCCCTGCCGCGCTGAAGGCGCGGTTTCTGGACACGACCCGCGCGGTTCTGGAAGAAGACGTGCCCTGGCCGACAGCCCGCGCCTTCTGGCAGGCGCGGATGGAAAAGATCGCCGATCAGATCACCCGCGATGAACTGGCCCGGCTGCAGAACGGCCGCCCGCTGGTGGTCGAGGCCAATCACCGACTGCCGGTCCCCGGCCTGCCGCTGCACCTGACAGCCAAGCCCGACCGCATCGACCAGTTGGAAGACGGGCGGGCCCATGTCTATGACTACAAGTCGGGCCGTCCGCCGAGTGACAAGGAAATCGCCCATTTCGACAAGCAGCTGCTGCTGGAAGCGGTCATGGTGGAACTGGGCGCTTTCGAGGCACTGGGTCCGGCCCCGGTCGAAGGCATCAGCTATATCCAGCTTGGCGGCGAGGGCGAGACTTTGCCGCGCGAATATTCGTCGGAACTGGGACAGGAAACCTGGGCGAAGTTCATCATCCTCGCCCGCCATTACCTGACCGGCGGGCAGGGTTTCACGGCGCGGCGAGCGCTGCAGAAGACCTCGGATCGCAGCGATTATGATCATCTCTCGCGCTTTGGCGAATGGGGGGCTGGCGATCCGGCGGTGAAGATCAAGGTGGGCGATCATGGCTGAGACGCGCAACGATGCCACCCTGCGCCAGATCGCGGCTGCCGATCCCGGTCGCTCGACCTGGCTGACCGCCAATGCCGGCTCGGGCAAGACAAGGGTGCTGACCGACCGGGTTGCGCGGCTGCTGCTGGAAGGCACCCGGCCCGAACGCGTGCTGTGCCTGACCTATACCAAGGCCGCCGCAACCGAGATGCAGAACCGTCTTTTGAAGCGCCTCGGCGAATGGGCGATGCTGCCCGATGGCGCCCTGCGGGCCGCGCTGACGGATCTGGGGGCGGGCGGCACGCCCGATCTGGCGGCGGCGCGGCGGCTGTTTGCCCTGGCGATCGAGACCCCGGGCGGGCTGAAGGTCCAGACCATCCACAGCTTCTGCGCCGCGCTGCTGCGCCGCTTCCCGCTGGAAGCCGGTGTGCCCCATGGCTTCACCGAGCTGGATGATCGTTCCGCCACCCTGCTGCGCGCCGAGGTGCTGGAGGAAATGGCGGCGGAGCACGCCCCCGAGATCGCCGATCTGACCGCGATCCATTCTGGCGAGCGGCTGGATAATCTGCTGGCCGGGTTGAGCCGGGGTTTTGACGGGGATGCGGCGGTGCAGGCGGCATGGCTGCGCGAGGAAGCGGCCCTGCCCGATGGGCTCGAATCCGCGCATCTTCCGGGCGCAGTCTTTACCGGCAATGAGGCCGGTTGGATGCGCGATCTGATCCCGCTGCTGCTCAAGGGCGGGGCAACCGATCAGAAGCTGGCCGCGAAGCTGGCGCGGGTCGATTGGGCGGCGCCGGGGCAGGCCGGGCTCGCCATTCTGGAAGACGCGCTGCTGTTCGCGGCCAAGGCCGCCGATCCTTTTGGTCCCAAGATCGGCAAGCAGCCGACCAAGGCGCTGCGCGAGGGGACCTGTGCACCTTTCATGGATCAGCTCGACGATCTGATGGCGCGGGTCGCCGAGGCCCGGCCGCTGCGGATCGCGCTGGAATTCACCGCGCGTTCGGCAGCGCTGCTGCGCTTTGGCCATGAATTCGCCCGCCGCTATCAGGCCCGCAAGGCGCAGGCGGGCTGGCTCGATTTCGACGATCTGATCACCCGGGCCGGCGCGCTTTTGTCGGATGCGGCGATGGCGCAATGGGTGCTGTTCCGGCTCGATGGTGGGATTGACCATATTCTGGTCGATGAGGCGCAGGACACCTCGCCCGAGCAATGGCGGGTGATCGAGCGGCTGACGGCGGAATTTACGGCCGGGGAATCCGACCGGCCGTGCACGCTGTTCGTGGTCGGTGATCCTAAGCAGTCGATCTATTCCTTTCAGGGTGCCGATATCGCGGTCTTCGAGAACCGGCGCGACGAATTCGGCGCGGCTTTCGCGGCGGTCGAACGCCCGATGCAGCGGCTCGATCTGGAATATTCCTTCCGCTCCTCGCCGGCGATCCTTGCCGCTGTCGATGCGACCTTTGCCGGCGAGGCCGGGCAGGGTCTGGGGCAGGGCAGCCATCACCGGGCTTTTCTGGCAGAGCTGCCGGGCCGGATCGACCTCTGGCCCGAGATCGAGGCCCCCGAGGCCCCCGAAGATGCCGCCTGGGAAGAGCCGGTCGATCAGCTTGCGCCCGATGCCGCGCCGACCCGGCTTGCGGATGAAATCGCCCGCCAGCTTGCCGCCATGCTCGACCTCGAAACCGGCGCTTCGATCCCGACCCGGGACGGGGCGCGCCGGCTGAGCGCGGGCGATATCCTGATCCTGGTGCAGGGCCGGCAATCGGCGCTGTTCGGGGAAATCATCCGGGCGCTGAAGGCGGCGGATCTGCCGGTTGCCGGGGCCGACCGGCTGAAACTGGCGGCCGAGCTGGCGGTCAAGGATATCCGCGCCATGCTGAACTTTCTTGCCACGCCCGAGGACGATCTGTCGCTGGCCGCGCTGCTGCGCTCGCCGCTGATCGGGCTGGATGAGGACGCGCTGTTCCGGCTGGCCCATGGCCGGCGGCGCGGTGAATATCTGTGGACGCGGCTGCGCGCCTCGGATCATGCAGATGCGCGGGCGCTTCTGGGCGATATGATCGACAATTCCAACCTGCGGCCTTTCGATCTGATCTCGCGGCTGCTCAACCGCCATGGCGGGCGGGAACGCCTGCTGGCCCGGCTCGGCCCCGAGGCCGAGGACGGGATTGACGAGCTGTTGACCCAGGCGCTGGCTTACGAGCGCAGCGAAGTCCCCTCGCTGACCGGGTTCCTGGTCTGGCTTTCTGCCGATGATGTCGAGGTGCGACGTCAGCCCGGATCCGGGGCTGGGCTGATCCGGGTGATGACCGTGCACGGATCGAAAGGGCTGGAAAGCCCGGTGGTGATCCTGCCCGACACCCAGAAGCGGCAGGCTTTCCGTCCCCCGGAAATGCTGCGTCGCAAGGAAGGTCCGCCGCTTCTGTCCGGCAGCGCGGGCAGCCGGCCGGAATTTGCGCAAGACGCGGTGGAAGATGCCGCGCGGCTGAATGCCGAAGAACGCAAGCGCCTGCTTTATGTGGCGATGACCCGGGCGGAAAGCTGGCTGATCGTGGCGACAGCGGGTGATCCTGGTACGGGCGAGGACAGCTGGTACGCCATGACCCGGGACGGCCTTGCACGCAGCGGGCTTGAGGCCGAGCCTCTGGAGGGCGGGCTTGGTCCGGTGCTGCGCTATGGCGCGGGCGATTGGCCGCAAAGCGAGCCGGCGGCGGCGGCCCCGGGCGCACAGAAGATTGATGCGCCCTGGCTTTGGCAGAACCCGCCGCCGGCCGAGCGCCGGAAATTGCCGCTGACCGCCTCAGCCCTTGGCGGTGCCAAGGCCCTGCCCGGCCCCGATGGCGAGGATCCCGAAGCCGCGATGCTTTACGGCACCCGCCTGCATCTGCTGCTGGAACAGCTGCCCGCTCTGCCGCGCGAGGATTGGCCCCTGCGGGGCCGCGATCTGCTGGCCGGGGCCGAGGGCGGTCTGCCCGATCCCGAAATGCTGGCGCGGCTTCTGGAAGATGCCGCAGCCGTGCTGGACGCGCCGGCGCTGGAGGATGTCTTTGCCCCGCCCGCCGGTGCTCAGGTGCTGCGCGAGGTCGAGCTGAGTGCCGATCTGCCCGGGATTGGGCCGATGCGCGGGATCCTGGACCGGCTGATCGTGACGCCGGACCGGATCAGCGTGATTGACTACAAGACCAACGCCACCCTGCCCGACCGGCCTGAAGCCACGCCCGAGGGCATCTTGCGCCAGATGGCGGCCTATCGCGCCGCGCTGCGTGGAATCTATCCCGGCCGGCAGGTCGATGTAACGGTGCTGTGGACCTCGGCCCGGCAGCTGATGTGGCTGGGCGATCCGCTGCTGGATCGGGTCATGGCCGGTCTTGACCCGGCTGCCCAAGCTACCTAGCTGTAACTGCATCCCTTCCCGCCGGTCTGCCCGGCAAGCCATTCAGGAGATCCCGTCATGGCCACCCAAGCCGTCACCGATGCCCAGTTCGAGGCCGAGGTCGTCAATTCCGCCACCCCCGTGATCGTCGATTTCTGGGCGGAATGGTGCGGTCCCTGCAAGCAGATCGGCCCGTCGCTGGAAGAGCTGTCGGCCGAATATGGCGACAAGGTCAAGATCGTGAAGGTGAATGTGGACGAGAACCCGGAAAGCCCGGCCGCCCTTGGTGTGCGCGGCATTCCCGCGCTGTTCATGTTCAAGGATGGCAAGGTCGTGTCGAACAAGATCGGCGCGGCGCCGAAGGCCGCGCTGAAGGCCTGGATCGACGAGAACGTCTGATCTTTCTGCTTGACCCTGATTCGCGCTTGACTCATACAGGAGAAGCTTACACTTGAGTCGCGCCAGTGATTCGAGATCGAGGATCCGAAAGAAATTTCGGATCCTTTTTCATTGGAATCATTAGTTATTCTGTATGGGTGAGCACTATATGGTGTGGTGCTCTATATTATCCACACATAATAGGCTTGTCATATGAGTTGTTCTGTGGTTGTTCTATTGCATCCTGTCGTTGACAGGTGGGGTGGCGCGACTCAAGTGTAAGCAGCTTTTGCGCCGCTCCTTCATTGAAAATATGAGGAGAAATCCATGGCTAAAGCGCCAATTGGAACCCGAAAGCGTACTGGTGAAACCTGTCCTGAGAGCGGTGTCTGGAGGTCGGACGATTACCCGTCTACCACTGCACCTATTGCAAAGGGCAACACCTTCCCGCCTCATAATGGGAAGGCAGTATACTGGATTCTCATCCAGTACGCGTAAGCTAGAAAGGGCGGCGGTCAGATTGGCCAGCCGCCCTTTTTCAATGCGTCGAGAATGCGCAGCTCGGCAATCGGAGCCATGGCGTTGATCGCCTGTTCGCGCAGGAACCAGTAAAGATATTTGGCGTAATGCGCCTTATGCGCCGACGCGTAATCTATGGCCTGCTCGACCCCCATATCCGCGACTTTCAGCGCGATATGGTGAAAGTCGATCTGCGCGAACAGGATGACCGGCCGGGCCAGCATATAGGCGTCCATCGCTACCGCGCTGTTCTGGGTGGCGACGAATTCGGCCCCGGGCAGATAGGCGACGCTGGGCTGATCGCCGATGCTGAAATTGGGGTGATCGCGCATCAGCCCGTCGAGCGCCTCCAGCTCCTCATCGGTATAATGACCGTTCGGATGCAGGGTGGCGATGCAGCGCTTGCCAGTGCGGGCGATGGCGTCGATCATCGCCACCGGGCTCATGGTCTGGAAGGAGCGCGCCCTGGTCAGATGGCGCTGAAGCGGGATCAGCACATGTTCCGGCGGGGTCGGTGAAACGCCGGGCATGATTCGCTGGCGCAGCTGATGGATGAATTTCTGCGCCTCCTGCTGATTGACGTGATTGGGCCGGAATTCGGTCTTGGCGACCTTCCAGTTCCAGCGCGTCCCCTCGGGCTCGATATGCCAGTAGGGATAGTAATAGGTACGCCGGAAGATTTTCACCCGCTTGTGGCGCGGCCCGGTCATATGGTGAAGCGCATAGGTGCCGGCAGGTGGCGCCTCCTCGGTTTCCGGCAGCAGCTCGACCTTCCAGCGCCGGCTCTCGACGGCGGCGATAATCCGGGTCATGAAGTTGAAATGGCCGCTCCGGGCCTGGTGAAGCATGCCGGGATCGAGATGGATGTTCAGAATGCGTGTCTCAGTCATGGACGGCAGGTTAAGGCCGGCGCGGGCGTGCTGCAATGGCTTGCGATGCGGGAGGGCCGTGCCTATCTGACGCTTGAATGAAGGAGAGTTTCATGGCGGATGACAGGTTTCCCGGCTGGCATGGCACCACGATCCTGGCGGTGCGGCGCGGCGGCAAGGTGGTGGTGGCCGGCGACGGTCAGGTCAGCGTCGGGCAGACGGTGATGAAGGGCACGGCGCGCAAGGTGCGTCGCCTTTCGCCGGGTGGGCGCGATGTGGTGGTGGGCTTTGCGGGATCAACCGCCGATGCCTTCACGTTGCTGGAGCGGCTGGAAAAGAAGCTGGAATCCGCGCCCGGACAGCTTCAGCGCGCCTGTGTCGAGCTGGCCAAGGACTGGCGGACCGACAAGTATCTGCGCAACCTCGAAGCGATGCTGATCGTGACGGACGGCGCCCAGGTCTATGTCGTGACCGGTGCCGGCGATGTGCTGGAGCCCGAACATGATGTGGCCGCTATCGGATCGGGTGGGAATTTCGCCTTGGCTGCGGCGCGCGGGCTGATGGAGGGCGATCTGGACGCCGAGAGCGTTGCCCGCAAGGCGATAGCGATTGCCGCCGATATCTGCGTTTACACCAATGGAAATCTGACGGTCGAGGTTCTGGGCGCGTGACGCTGGGGGCGCTGCCCCCAGACCCCCGGGATATTTGGACCAAAGTGAAAGAAAGACCATGACGGCACTTACCCCCCGCGAGATCGTCTCGGAGCTGGACCGCTTCATCATCGGGCAGAAAGACGCCAAGCGCGCCGTGGCTGTGGCCCTGCGCAATCGCTGGCGGCGCCGGCAATTGGGCGACGATCTGCGCGATGAGGTTTATCCGAAGAATATCCTGATGATCGGGCCGACCGGGGTCGGCAAGACCGAGATCAGCCGCCGGCTGGCCAGGCTGGCGCAGGCGCCCTTCATCAAGGTCGAGGCGACCAAGTTCACCGAGGTCGGCTATGTCGGGCGCGATGTCGAACAGATCATCCGCGACCTGACCGATGCCGCCCTGATCGAAACGCGCGAGCGCATGCGCGAGGACGTCAAGGCCCGCGCCCACAAGGCCGCCGAGGATCGCGTGATCGAGGCGCTGGCCGGCAAGGATGCCCGCGACGGCAC
>JBKEBH010000116.1:0-16242 GCA_047973065.1 Paracoccus sp. (in: a-proteobacteria)
CCTTCCGGCGCATGGCGGCGGTCTCGCCGCTCAAGCGCGATACGATCTGGGTGGAGCTGTCCGAGCCGGTGCTCGATCGCAAGTTCATCCTAGATCCGACGGCGCTCGATGGGGCCTTTCATGGTCTGGCGGCAATTGCCGAGGCGCTTGCCGGGCAAAGCGGCCATGACGAGATGCTGACCCGGATGATCCGCGACGGCGCCATGCTGCTGCCGACCCGGGTGGAGCATCTGCTGCTGCGCGACCGCAATGCCGAGATCACGCATGCCCGGCTGCAGGTCCTGCGGGCGCGGCGGCGTTCGCTGGTGGTGCGGCTCGACCTTTATGACCGGGACGGTGCCTGCGCGGTGCAGATCAATGAGGCCGAATTCACCGTGGTCCGGCCTGATGCGGTCACCCAGATCACCCCGGCCAGGATCGTCAATCGCCGTGTCCGGCTGTGCGAGGACGGGCAGGCTGTCGAGCTGCCCTCCGGCTGGCAGACGCCGAGCCGGATCGTCCGGCGCCTCGCCCCCTTGCCGGAGGCGCCGCAGGGCGCGCTCAGCCAGGCCATCGGGACATTGCGCGCCCATGTCCGGGCCGGCGATCCGGGCCGGGATGCGGCTTTGCGGGCGGTGCTCGATCTGTCGCCCGATCTGGCCGACGATCTGCGCGCTCTGATGCTGCGTGAGGCCGGCGAGCCGGTGCAGGACGTGGCGCTTTATGGGGTGGTGCAGCGCCGGATCTGGGCGCAGTTCGGCCAGATCGCCGATGAGCTGCAGCGCAAATGGCCCAAGGCGGAACGCTTCAACCTGCTGCTATCGGGGGTGCCCGATCTCGATCTGCTGCATGATCTGGTGGCCAGCGATCAGATCGACCGGATCGGGGTGACGGCTTCGAGTTCCGAGGAACGCAGCCTGCTGATGCAGGTCCTGCCGCCTTCGCTGGCGGCCTTCTATGTCGAAGCGCCCGAAGCGGGGGCTTTCGATGTCGTGCTGGCGGTCGGGGAAAATGCCCGCACTGATATGCCGGGCGAAACGCTGGTGCCGGGCGGGTTGCTGATCGGCCTCGATGCACCCGATTTCGGGACGGTCGGGGATATACATCCGCAGGCGGTCAGGGGCTATATCACCGATGAAACCGGCATCACCCTGGAGCTGCATGTCTGGCGCAAGCCGGCTGCGGAGGTCGTGGTACCGGACGCAGATGCGGCCGCGCCGCGCCCGGCTCTGGCCGCGCCGCTGACCGAGGCGGTTCCGCCTTCGCTGGCGCAAGCCGTGGCGGGCTGGGTCGATCCGGCCGGCAAGCCGACCCACCGGGTCTTGCTGCTGCCCTATCAGCCCGATGAGGCGCTGGCAGATCAGATCACCGCAGCCCTGATGCAGCTGCGCACCGCCGTCGCGGAGGCGCCGCAACCTCTGGTCCTGATTGCCATGAATGGCGGCAGCGACGGGTTCGATCTGTTCGCCTCGGCGCTGCGCTCGGCCATTGTCAGTGCGGCGAATGAATATGGCGATCACTCGATCCGGCTGATTGTCCTGCATGACGATGTGCAGGAGAGCGGCGTTCCTGATCTGAGCTGGCTGATCGGGCGTTCGGACCGGGAAGGCGCCCTGCATCTGCAGAATCGCCGCCTGAGCGCGGATCGGCTGGACCTCTTGGCGCACCGGGCGGCTGTCGCGCCGGTCGTCGGCCTGCGTCAGCGCATCATGGGCCGGCTCGACACGCTGGAATGGGGCGGCGCGCGCAAACCGCGGCTCGGCCCGGAAGATGTCGAGATCGAGGTTCTGGCCACCGGGCTCAATTTCCGCGACGTGATGAGCGCGCGCGGGCTTTTGTCCGAACGCATCCTGGAAGCGGGGGCTTCGGGGGCCGGGATGGGCATGGAATATGCCGGGATCATCCGGCGCGGTGGGGCGAAGACCCGGCTTGCGCCCGGCACGCCGGTGATGGGCTTTGCCCGTTCGGCCTTCGCCTCCAGCATCGTTCTGCCCGAAGCGGCTGTGTCCGAGATCCCGGAGGGGCTTTCGCCGCAGACCGCTGCCGGCATTCCGGTCGCCTTCGTGACTGCCTGGGAGGGCCTGATCAATCTGGCCCGCCTCATGCCGGGCGAGACGGTGCTGATCCATGGCGGTGCCGGCGGGGTCGGTCTTGCCGCGATCCAGATCGCCCGCATGGCTGGGGCCCGGGTGCTTGTCACGGCCGGGACCGAGGAAAAACGGGCTCTGGCCCGGGCCTATGGGGCTGAAGCGGCCTTCAGCAGCCGCGATCTGTCCTTTGCCGATGAGGTCATGGCCGCCACCGATGGCCGCGGCGTCGATGTTGTCCTGAACAGTCTTTACGGCGAGGCGATGCAGCGTTCGGTTGGCTGTCTGGCCCCGTTCGGTCGCTTTGTCGAGCTGGGCAAGCGCGACTATCTGGAAGGCACCTCGCTGGATCTGCGGCCCTTCTCGCAGAACCTGACTTATTACGGGCTCGATCTCGATCAGCGACTGGCGGCCAGCCCGGAGCGGATTGCCGCGATCATGGACGGGATCCGCACCGGCTTTGCCGAAGGCCGGCTGAAGCCGATCCCGGTGACGACGTTCTCGGCCGGCATGGCGGAAGAGGCCTTCCGCCACATGCTGGCAGCGCGTCATACCGGCAAGATCGTGATTGCGCCGGAACGTCCGGGCCGGCGCGGCAAGGGCGGTCCGGTGCGCGACGATTGGGTGATCGTCGGCGGCACCGGCGGGATCGGCCTGACCGTGGCCGAATGGCTGCTGAAATCGGGGGCGGCCCATGTCCATCTGCTGTCGCGCTCAGGCGAGGTGCGGCTGGGTTCGGGCAAGCTCGGCCGTTGGGCCGAGACCGAGCCGAGGCTGACGCTTCATGGCGTCGATGCGACGGATGCCAAGGCGCTGAGCGGGTTTTTTACCGGGCTCGGCAAGCAGAAGCGCCGGATCGGCGGGGTCATTCATGCCGCGATGATCCTGCGCGACCGGCTGCTGAAGGATCTCGACAGTTTCGAGGTTGAGCAGGTGCTGGGGGCCAAGCTGACCGTGGCCGAACGGCTGGCAGAGCAGCTGCGGGCCGGGCAGATCGCGCCCGATCATGTCGTCTTCTTCTCCTCGATCGCTGCCCGTCTCGGCAATCCGGGGCAGATCGCCTATAGCGCGGCCAATTCCGCGACCGAGACCCTGGCTGCGCAGCTGCGCAGCGAAGGCTTCCCGGTTTCGGCTCTTGGCTGGGGCCCGGTCAACGATATCGGCTATCTGACCCGCAATGCGGTGGTGGCGGCGCAGCTGTCCAAGATGGACGGGATCGGTTTCCTGCGCTCGAACGAGCTGATCGACGAGCTGAATGACGCGATCCGCAACCGGGCGCCGCAGGATTACTGCTTTGCTCCGGTGGTCTGGTCGCGGCTGGCGCCGGTCCTGCCGGCACTGCGTCAGAGCCTGTTCTCGCGGCTGGTGCCGGTTTCGGCGCTTAATGCCCGCTCGGCCGGGGCGCTGACCGAGGCGATCCGTTCGCTGGACTGGCCGGCGGCACTGGCGCTGACCGAAAACGAGCTGCGCACCATCTTGTCGGGTATCATGCGCATGCCGCCCGAGCAGTTCGACCCGAACCGCCCGCTGAACCGTTACGGGATCGATTCCCTGATGGCGCTGGAATTGCGCCTTGAGGTCGAGCGCCGTTTCGGGTCCGCCCTGACGACCTTCTCGGTCACCGAGGACATGACAGCCACCCGGCTGGCGGCGCTCATGGTCGAGCGGGTGAAATCTGAACAACCCGGCGAAGGCGAGCAGGCGCCTTCGTCTTCCGATATCTGAAAGGACCGATCCCATGTCCTCCCGGCTGCTCAGCTATACCGATCCACGCCTTTATCTGCATGCCGGCGAGGCAAAGTCGGAAGATCCGCTGACCCGTGTGGCGGTCAGGCTGCTCGACGATGTGCTGTCCTCCGCATCTGGCGATCAGGTCGTGGCGGCGGCCTCGCTTGGGGTGCCGCTCCGGCTGATCTCGGTCAAGACGGGAGAATGGCGCCATCACCTGTTCAATCCGCGCTATTCGGCTGCCCGGAATGTGCGGATCAATTGGGGGGAGACCTCGCCGCATACCGGGATGATGCGGCGCAATGTCTATCGCGCCGATGAGATCGACCTGATCGCCACCGACATGGCCGGCCAGCCCCGCCAGCTGACACTTCAGGGCCAGCAGGCCATTGCCGCACAGCAGGCCTTCGAGATTTTCGACCGCACCGATCCGTTCGACTGGATTACCGGCTTTCACCGCAGCTGGACGCGTGCCTCCAGCCCGATGGCGGCTGATCGGTTTGCGGCGCTTTCCAAAGGGCTGTTTGAAGCGGCCCTGCCCGGCTCGGAAGGGTTCGATCATGCGGCAATGGCTTTCGTGTCGCAAGACGAGGTCGAGGTCAGGAACGACCTTGACGGACGGGAGGCTGTGGCACGGATCAATGTGAACAACCCGATCGATCCGGTCTCGCCGCAGGACATGGAAGTCCTGTCCATCCTGTTGGGCACCAGCATGCTGGGACAGGTCTTGTTTCTGTCCCGACGTCGGTTTGGGATGGCGGTTTCTGCCCTGTCCGTGGTGACCAACCTGAAGGTGCATTACCGGCCGGACGGCTGGCCGGTTCAGGCCGGTAATGCCTTGGGATTCGGGACGGTGATGCAGCCTTTCGGGAAGGATATGGCGAAGGTCGATGCCCACAAGCAACAGCAGAAATTTGACGGGATCGTCATGGATGCGGACGATCCCTATCTTGCCGATCTGTCAAAGCCGAATGCGCTGAGCGGGCTTGCCAAGTCCCTATCAGGGCTGAGCGCACCGCTGATCATTTCCGGTCGGGAGCGTGCACAGCGCGTCGAAGACACGCTTCTGGCGGCTTTCCCCTTCGTCTATCAGATGGATGGCCGTGATGGGGGAGTGGTCTATGTCTGCCTCAAGGAGCGGCTCAAGCTTGAGGGGGTCTATGGTCGGCTGCTGGCGCTTGAAAATGCCACCTCCATGGGCGGAATGGTCGCGGCCATCGCTCAGGGCTGGCATCTGTTGACCAAATCGGGAGAAAGGCAGCCGCTATGACCGCCAGTGAGCCCGTACCGGCCGATGGTGGGCGGCCTAAGATCCTGTTTCTGCATCTGTCCAACCAGGCACAGTTCGAGTTTTTGGGAAAGTGGCTGGTCGGGCAGGGTTGGGATGTCACCTACATCCATAGCGGCGATGTGTTCGACAAGACGGAGAATGGGATCCGCACCCGCTGGTTCAAGCCTTGGGAGCTGGCCATCCCGAACAAGGGCGATTTCCGCCATATTCTGGATTATGCCGCCATGAACTGTCGCGGCGCAACCGAGCTGATGTATCGGATGCGCTATGAGGAAGGCTATATTCCCGATGTGGTCATGGCCCATGTCGGCTGGGGGATCGGGCTCTGCGTCAAGGATGTCTGGCCCGAGAGCAAATATATTGCCTATCACGAATGGTATTACACCAAGCGTAACTGGGAAAAGGACAAGGATGAGGCACCGCGGACCCATCAGGCCATGGTGTCCGACCGGATGCGCAATCTTCCGATTGCCGGCGAGTTCGATCTGGCAGATGCCAACTGGTCCCCGACCGCCTTTCAGGCCAGCCGATTTCCACCGCTTCTGCGTCAGTATGTGACAGTGATCTCGGATGGGGTGGATTGCACGCAGCATGCCCCCGATCCCGAAGCCAGGATCGATTTCGACTGGGCCAGTATTCCCAAGGATCGCCATATCGTCACCTATGCCACCCGCGGCATGGAGCCCTTGCGGGGGTTCCCGCAATTCCTGCGCGGGCTGGAAGAGCTGCAAAAGCAGCGCCAGGATTTTGATGCGGTCATCGTTGCCAATAACTCGGTATCCTATGGCGACCCCCTGCCCCAGGGCGATAGCTGGTGGCTGCGGATGATCGACGATCTCGACCTCGATCACCGCCGGATTCATGTGAACGCCATGCTGCCCCGCGAGGAATATACCCGGATCCTGCAGGCCTCATCGGCCCATGTCTATTTCACCGAGCCCTTCGTGACCTCATGGTCTCTGTCGGAATCGCTGGCGATGGGCTGTCTGATCATCGGCTCGAATACCGCCCCGGTGACCGAGCTGGTCGAGGATATGGAAAACGGCATTATCGTCGATATGGACGATCCCGAGGAGATTGCCGAGATGATCTCCTGGGCCTTTGACCACCCGGAGGAAGCCGCCCGGATCCGGGAGCGGGCGCGCCAGTTCATTCTCGACAATCATGATGCCGCAAGAATCTTTCCGGCCAAGGAAGCCATTCTGCGCAAGATGATCGGCAAGTAATCCGGGCCTGATCCTTCCGATACATGCCGGCCGCCGCAACTTTTCGGCGGACATTTTTCTTTTCTATTCAGGTAGATAGAAAATCCGGTAATTTATTTAATCCGATAATTTAAGAAACCTGGTTTTTATTTTTATACAGTTCCCAGGCTTCCTCGATGAGGATGCCTTGAACGACGCCGCGGCGGCGCGCCTCATTGGCGATTTCCATGGCGATATCGGGCATGACCTTGGCATGGACCTGGCCGGTTCGGGGGCTTGGCTTGCGGCCGCGCTTTTTCTGGGGCTCGCGGGTTACGAAACCGAGATCCTCGGCCGCCTGCTCGCTGCGCTGGAGGGCTGCGGAGGAGCTGTCCTTGTCCCGTGTCCGCAGGCGGCTGAGATTGATGCTGAAGGGTTTGTCTTCGCTCATGCTGCGGCTCCCTCGATCAGGCGCCGATAGACGGCCTGGGCGAAGCCCTGAGCGTTCTCGCGCGCGGCTTCCATATTGCCCTGAGGCGGCATGGAGCGCAGATCGCCGCCGAATTCGAACAGGGCCGAGAAGGCCGAGCGCTCCATCAGGGCCGGCTGGATCAGATCGACGCCCTGTGCGGTCAGCGATTCCTCGATGCCGGTATGCTGCTTGGAACGGATCGCCTTGGTCATGGTGAAGACGACGGCATGGGGGATCTTGCGATTGAGCGCTTCTTCCTCTTCCGCGATCAGTTCAAGGGCGCGCACGCCGACCGTGGCATCGAGCGTGGTCGCCCGCATCGGGGTGATGACCAGATCGGCCTGCGAGATGGCGCGCGAGACCAGGCGCGATGCCACCCCTTCGAGATCGACGACGACAATACGCCCGTCGCCCTCATGCTGACGGATGGTCCGGACGATCTCGGATTCGGCAATCCCGGAAATGACCTCGATGCGCGGCGGCAGCGGGCCGCGCTCGCTCCAGATGGTCAGGGAGCGGTTGGGGTCGCAATCAAGCATGGCGACCGATGCGCCGGCATGGGCCAGTTCTGTGCCCAGCAGGATGGCTGTGGTGCTCTTGCCGGCACCGCCCTTCGGGGAGGCGACTACAATGGTTGGCATTTTGACCCTCGTTACTATTTATCCGGTAATTATATTAACCCGGTTAAAATACAAACCCAATCATGGCCGGCCACGCTTTTCATGGACCTTCTGGCAAAAGCCGATGAAGGCGGCATCGGGATTGCGGGGCGGCTCGGTTATCCAGTCGCGCCATTCCTGTTCAAGCGCATAGACATCCCAGCCCGGCGCGCCGTCCCGGGCGACCTGATAGGTTTCGGGCCGGAGCCGGATCGCGGCCGGGTCGAGCGAGGAGAGCGCCCCTTGCCGGCTGCTGCGGTTTTGGAAGATGACGGTCTGCTCGCTCAGGCGGACGGCGTAATCGGGGATATGGGCATGTTCTTCATCCTGGGTGATGATGGTGCTGACCAGACGCTTGAACTCGCGTGGGGTCGAGGAAGAGCCGCATTTGCGCTGTAGTGCATCGAGCGAGATGCGCCATTCCGGCTTCTGGCCGCAATGCTTGCGGGCGATCTCGTAGATGCGGCGCTCCAGCGGCTTACGCAGGCGGAAGTAGTTGCGATGCAGGGTCAGCACCTCATGGGCCTTGATCGCATTGAAGACCCAGTCGGACAGCTGGATCTCGACCTCCTGCATCCGTCCGTCCCGGGTCTCGCGCATGATCCGGGCCCGGTCGATGATCGAGAAGATGTCGAGCTGCTCCATATTTCCGGTTACGATATTGGTTTCGATCTGCGTACCCTGAAGCCGCTTGAAGGCGCTGCGCAGCCCCTCATAGCCGCGCCCGTCGGTGGTGCGGTTGGTGGCCCGGAGCAGGTCATAGGCCTTGAGGCGGACCGTTCTGGAGACCTTCTGTCCATCATTGAGCGCCGCCATGATCTGGCTGATGCAGTAGATCAGCACATCCCGGTCATGGATGGTCGCCAACCCGTCGGCCGAGGGGCGAACCTCGAGGTAGTTCTTGCCGCCCTCATCTTCATAGCGCCGGATCCGGTGATCGGGCTTGGTCGAGAGCGAGAAGATGGGATGCGCCATCGAGGCCATGTCGCCCTTGGGAGCTGCGTCGAAGATGTCACAGACGAAGAAATCCCCCTGTTCCTGACGATCAGGGAGGAGGGGGGAGCGATCCGTATCCTTCGAGAAATCGTCCACGCGCGCTCTTTCGTGATTTCACCCACACCGGGCAATGTTTCGTGATTTCACCCACAAAGCAAGGGCTTTCGTGATTTCACCCACGGCTTTCGTGACTCTGCACACGTTCTTTCGTGACTCTGCACACACCCCACTCGGAAAAATCAAGCTTTTCCAACGTGTTATGCGGCGCTTTCTAAGCGTAACACTCTTATAACACCTTTTAACACAGACAAGCTCCCAAGCTTGCAGAGCAAAACCACAGCCCATCCCCCGAGGTGGGGCAGGAAAGGGGCGGCCATTCCAATATTAATCTGTAAGAAAGTTTCCATATCTCGTTCCGCTAGAACATATCACATAGATATCATCTTCCTGATGTATGGCTCAGTCGGCAAAATTCTGCTTTCTTCTAATGAGGCGTAATAATTGCTGAGAAAGGCGCAAAATATTCAGGTTCGGTGGGCAGTGTTTATGTTAACTGTAATTTACTGCTCTTGCCGGATCCGCTTAGTCAAGCCGCTTGGTCAAGACCGGACCTCTCCAATATGGAAAGATACGGATTTGCGTCAATGCTACGGGCATAGCCGTTTTCCCATGTGTTTAGCTTTTGGCTCTTGGGGCTGGAAGCAAATCTGAAAATTGAAAGGGTAAGTTATGCAAAATCAATTCGATCAAATGGATGAAAAGGCAATCGTTGCGCTGAACACCGAAGAGGTTGATGCCGTTTCCGGAGGCCTCTGCGGCGGTCTCTTTTTCCTGGGTGGTCTGGGTGCTCTGGGTGGTATCGCCTCGATCCTTGGCGGCCTGTGTAAGCCGGTAACCACCAACCTCTGCAAGCCGCGGCCCTCCTGCTGATCTCTGCAGAGATAGGGCAGTATTTCTGCTGCCAACTTCCGGATCCGTCGTGTCATCGACGGATCCGGTTGTTTTCTACCAAAAGGTCAAGGAGCGGATCCTGACCTGATACAGAGATGAAATCTCCCCCAGATTGCTTCGACGCAGACCGAATGCAGGCATAGCTTGTTTTTCGAGTCGCCCCGGCGATCCCACCCGGGCTAAAAAAACTTTTTTGAAATCTGGGACCTCACAAACCGGCTTTTTCCAAAAGGCCTATTTTTCATGCGTTTATTGAGTCGTTATCCCGGCAGGAAAAGATTTTTTCATGCCCGGTGGCTTGTGGAGTGCGGTTTTTCTGCGTGCTGCCGACGTCTTCCGGCAGGTAGACATCGGCCTTATGGTGGACCCACCATCTGCAATGGACTAACAATTGCGAACTAGCTGAAGAAGGTTACCCAACCTCATTTTCTGTCGTATCGCGCTCAGGTTGTAGGTATCAGGGGATTAATTGAACGATGACGCATTTGAAAGATAGGGAGGGAAAGCGTTCCCCCCATCCCAAGATAATTATCTCTCATGCCGAGCCGCATATTGTGGCCGGCATCCGCTTTTGCGCACAGTTCCTCAATCCGGATATTGAGGTGGTTCATATATCCGACCCCTCCATTGAGCCGCCCGATTACGGTGGGCATCTGTCTGCGGCGATGAGCAGAAAGGAACTACTGAACAAGTCGCCTGAGCGAGTTCGGCCTCAGCATGCTGTCGACAGATATGGTGCCCCGCCTATCCCGCAGCTGACGGCTCGTCAGTATCAGGTTCTGGAAAACCTGATGGAAGGGAAGACCAACAAGGAAATCGCGCGCACCCTTGGGATCTCACCTGCAACGGTTCGGATCCACGTCTCGGCAGTGATGCGCACGCTGGGTGTCACCACGCGTGCGGCGGCTGCCGTCATCGCAGCCGATGAGCTGCGGCAATGGCGAAGCTGACGGCCTGGAGCGGTTCTGCCTGCCTGGCAGGTACTCTGCTTGGCAGAATTGCAACACTCGGCCACATCCCTTGTGACTGGTGATAATTGTTTCTTATCGGGTCTGATGGGCAAGAAGCCGGCCAGTTTGGAAGTCCGCAGATCTGGCATGATCTGCGGATAAACGGAGAACAGGCTTTATATTGTCGTTTACTTTTTATTCATGAATCTTAACTGAGAATGTCCCGTTTCCCCGAGCCAGATGTATTCTGAATGAGAGAGTATCTTAATCCCGGATCATTCCTGAAAGTATATTCGCGACAATTCATGATCCAATTCACTTCCATATATGAACCGCTTGCTTGACCGTTTAGGCTTGGTGTGCTAGCTCGCCTTTGTGGCTCGCTATCAGCAAGTTGTTTCGTCATGTGAAGTTTAAAGGTATCGAACCCGGGAACTCATTCAAAAATTGAGACTTATTCAGCCCGTGTCATCGTGACCGGTCTGGGTTGTGTTCCGGGGTCTCATAGCTGCTTTGACGCGAATCGACAGGATGGTCTGTGAGCGAAACAAGTTGGCCGGAGAGGCTGGCTGGAATCTTATGCGAACGAGGATACCTTATGGTTCAGATTAACGGTACCACTCTTGGTGATGGCATTACGGTCTCTCAGGGTGCGAGTGGCCCCCTTGGAATTCCTGACCGGACCCTGAATGTTTCAACAGTGTCCAGCCCGGGCGTTTCGACGGTTAACGAAGGCCCTGCCTTTGCGGGTCTTGTGAACGTCAACTCTGGCAATGGTAACGATACCATCGTCGGCGAGAACATGATCTGGCTGCAGGATGGCAGCCCGACCATTGCGTTCAATACCATCAATTCCGGCGCGGGCGAAGACTATATCTCCCTCTATCGCAGCGCCGCGATCAACGTTAGCTCCGGCAACGATAACGACACGGTCATCATGGAGCTGACCGGTGGTGGCAACGTCAATATGGGTGCCGGCAATGACGTAACCCGGATCGGGGGTGCGCCGGATGAGACCGTTTCAGATAGTGAGGTCTATCAGAAGTACGGCCAGAACCCCCTGGCTCTCGATGGTAGCTTCGGTGCTGATACGCTGAACCTGCAAGGCGACTGGACGCTGACCCTCAGCAGCGGCAACGTGACCATCGATACTGATGGTGATGGTATTGGCGATCTGGTGACCAACGTCTATGCATCCAGCCAGGCCAATAAGGTCATCGGCTTCCCGGCCGTTCTGAACGGTACGGTCAGCTGGGGTACCGTGACCATTAACAACCCGAACGCCACCCATGAAACGCTGACGATCGCCAACGACGTCACCTTCCGGAACTATGAAACGATCAAGGCTGTCTGCTTTACCGCCGGCACGATGATCGAGACCACGGAAGGTCTGGTGGCCATCGAGACCCTGCGTCAGGGCGATCTGGTTCTGACCCGCAACGGCCCGCAGCCGGTGCGTTGGATCGGCAAGCGCCGTCTCGACAGCGTCGATCTGGGCGGTAACCCGAAAATGCTGCCGATCCGGGTTCCGGCCGGCGCCTTCGGCAATGGCCTGCCCAAGCGCGACGTGACCTTCTCGCCGCAGCACCGGGTCCTGATCCGCTCCTCGATCGCCGAGCGCATGTTCGGTTCGCAGGAAGTTCTGGTTCCGGTCAAGCAGCTGATCGGCGTGAACGGCATCGAAGTTGCCGGTGATGTGCGCGAAGTCCAGTACATCCACGTCATGTTCGAAGAACACCAGCTGGTGGAAGTCGAAGGGATCGAGGCGGAAAGCCTTTATCCGGGTCAGCAGGCTCTGAGCTTCTTGGGCGAAGACCAGCTGAACGAGCTGCGTGAAATCTTCCCGAACTTCGATGAGATGGCACGTAACGATTACCCGTCGGTTGACAGCATTCCCTTCCTGAAAGGGCGTGAGACCCGGTCGCTGGCGGCGCGTCATGTGAAGAATGGGCGTCCGCTTTATTCCTAAGCCTTGCGCCATCCACCTTTAAATGAGCCCACCTTGCCCTTTTTGGTAAGGTGGGCGAAGTCATGGATATGAACAAGCTCCCCGAACTCCCCGAATCCGAAATCCGCAAACTCGACATCACCTTCGGCAAGGACACTGCCGATCTTGATAAGGTTTTGCCGCTGGCCAAACAGATGCACAGGGAAAGCATTTTCTCTGATGTGCCTTTTGATCAGCCCTATATTGAACAGATGGTCGAGAACCTGAAGGACGAGACCGGCTTTCACAGCGCTGTCTATGTTGAATATGAAGGCGAGCCGGTGGCTTTCGCCTATTTCAACTTCAGCCCCATGATGGGCAGCAAGAAGACCTGGATCACGATCATGCATACCATGTATATCCGCAGCGATATCCGTTCGACGGATCTGGGCGGATATATCTGGCACCGGATCATGATGGCGGTTCGGGGCTGGTCAACGCCTCGCGGCTCCAAGGGGGTGATGTTCAACGTCATTTCCGGGATCTCCATTGAGGAAACCGACCTGGTTCTGCGCGGCAATGGTGCGACCTATCTGGGCGGCAATTACTTCATGCGCCTCTAGAATCTGGTGCCTGTGAAAACGGACGCTTGTAAAAGCGTCGCCGCCCGGCGACGTTTCCTTACCCAGTAAACACTTGAAAGACAGGGGAACATGCCTCAGTCCACAAGCGCCGTTGCGGCGCGCGATGGCGACGCGCCCATCATTTCTGGTTTGAGCTGCCGGGTTGCCGGCGCTCGTGGTCAGGCTGCCATGTGGCAGGCCCTTTCCGAGGGGCGCTGCACGATCACCACCTTGCGGGAACAGAACTACGATCCAGAGATGTATCTGGACCGGTTCCAGACCCGGCGCGGCAAGGCCTATAGCCTGGCCTCGGGTCAGCTGGACGAGATCTACAATTTCGATGCCGGCTTCTTCGGGGTCAGCCCGCGCGAGGCCGAGCATATGGATCCGCAGCAGCGCCTGATGCTGCATGCGGTCTGGGAAGCCATCGAGGATGCCGGGCTCGATGCCCGCGATCTGGCCGGGGACCGCACCGGGGTGTTCGTCGGCTCCTCGATCGTCGAGAACATGTCGCTGTACTATGCCGATACGGCGCGGACGAATTCGGGCTTCTCGCTTGGCAATACCCTGTGCATCATTGCCAACCGGGTGTCTTCCTTCTTCGATTTCGGCGGGCCGAGCTATGTGCTGGATGCGGCCTGTGCCTCATCGCTCTATGCGCTCCATCAGGCTGCCGAGGCCCTGCGCCGGGGCGA
This sequence comes from Paracoccus sp. (in: a-proteobacteria), assembly GCA_047973065.1. GTDB lineage: Bacteria > Pseudomonadota > Alphaproteobacteria > Rhodobacterales > Rhodobacteraceae > Paracoccus. The sequence goes on from JBKEBH010000116.1 coordinate 13,543, forward strand.
GCTGGATACGGCGATTGTCGGCGGTGTTCATGCGCTGCTCTCACCGGGCGGCTTTGTCGGCTTTTCCCAGGCGCGGATGATGTCGCCGACCGGGTTCTGCAAGGCGTTCGATGCCGATGCCGATGGTTATGTCCGTTCGGAAGCCTGCGTGGCCCTGGTGCTGCAGCGGCCCGAGGTTGCTGAGCGGATGATGTCGCGCCGGCGGGTGCGGCTGCTGGCCAGCGGGGTGAATACCGATGGTGCGGTCTCGCAGCTGACGGTTCCTTCGGCGATCCGGCAGGAGGCACTGCTGGACGGGGTCATGCTGCGCAGCGGCCGCGATCCCGACGATCTGGATTTCTATGAGGCCCATGGCACCGGCACCCAGGTCGGCGATCCGGTCGAGGCGCAATCGATTGGCCGATCACTGGGCATGCTGCGCCAGGAGCCGCTGCTGATCGGTTCAGCCAAGACCAATTTCGGCCATGCCGAGCCGGCAGCCGGTCTGGTCGGGATGGCCAAGATCCTGCTGGCCATGGAAAACCGGGCCCTGCCTGCCTCGCTGCATTTCAACACGCCCAACCCGAATATCGATTTCGAAGGGCTGAACCTGCGGGTCAATACCGAGCTGCGCATGCTGGATGACAGCGGCCGGCTTCTGGCCGGGATCAACTCCTTCGGCTTTGGCGGCACCAATGTTGCCGCAGTCGTCGAGGCGGCCGAGACCCCGACCCCGAAACTCCATGCCAGTGCGGCCCCGGCCCGGATCGCCCCCTGGCTGCTGCTCTCGGCGGCCTCTCCGGCCTCGCTGGCCTCGCTGGCATCCAGCTGGGCAGAGCGGATCGAGGTGGCCAGCCCTGAGGAACAGATCGCGCTTTGTGCGGCGGCAAGTGCCCGCACCGGGCTGGCCCATCGGCTGGCCGTGCCGCTGAGCGAGAACACCCCCGAGATCCTGCGTCAGCAGGCCGCCAGCGAAGATGAGGAAACGGCAGTGCCCGGGGCGATCCTCGGCAAGGCCAGCTTCCATCGCAGCCGTACGGTCTTTGCCTTCCCCGGAAATGGCGCACAGATCCCGGGCATGGGGGTCAGCCAGTATCGCAAATACCCGGCCTTCAAGGCCGCTTTCGACCGGGTTGCCGCCGCATTCGCGACCGAGGGCGTGCCTGATCTGGTCGGGCTGATGCACGATCCCGATCTGGGCGAGAAACTGGGCAGTCCCGAGGTTGCGCAACCGCTGCTCTTTGCCTTCCAGGTCGCTCTGGTGGAGGGCTTGGCTGCGGACGGGATCAAGCCGGAAGCAACGATCGGCCATTCGGTCGGCGAGATTGCCGCCCTCCATGTGGCGGGCTGTTTCGATCTGGCGGCGGCGGCGCGGATCATCATCACCCGCTCGCGTGCCTTCGAGCAGCTGCGCGGCCAGGGCCGCATGGCGGTTATCGGTGCCAGCGAGGCTGACGTTGCCAAGGCGATTTCCGGTCTGGACGAGCCCGATCTGGCGATTGCCGCGGTCAACAGCCCGCGCTCGGTCACCGTGGCCGGGCCGGATGCGGCAATTGCAAAGCTTGGCCGGGTGACGGTCGGCGGCAAGCGGCTGGCCATGGTCAAGCTGAAGGTCGAGGTGCCCTATCACTCGCCGTTGGTCGAGCCGCTGCAGCAGCAGTTCATGGATGATCTCGACGGGCTGAGTTATATGAGCCAGACCATCCCGGTGGCCGGCTCGGCCCTGGGCCGGATGCTGCGCCCGGGCGAATGCGGCACGAAATATCTGTGGCAGAATGCCCGGGACTGCGTGCGCTTTGCCGATGCGCTCAAGGCGCTGTCCGAGGACGGGCCCTGCCATATCGTGGAAATCTCTCCGGTTGCGGTCCTGCAGGGCAATGTGCGCGATATGGCCCGCTATGGTGGGGTGGCGCAGGATTACTTCCTGCCCTCCGAGATTGCCGCATCCGGCGAGGCGGAGGGCGGTCTTGGCGAGGTGCAGGGCCATATCACCGCCAATGCCTGGTCGCAGGGTCTGACGGTCGATCTGGAACGGATCTGCGGGACGCGCGAAGGCGCGGCCCCGGCCATGCCTTTCTATCCCTGGGACGAGACCGAATATCGCGGTCAACTGACCCCGGACGGGCTCGATGCCTGGAGCGAGCTTGGCGCGCGCAACTTCACCGGCAAGCGGGCTGACCGCGATGTGCCGGCCTGGGTGCGCGATCTGACCCCGACCGGGCCGGTCTGGGTGGCCGATCACAAGGTCGGGCAGGATATTGTTCTGGCCGGTGCGGCCATGGTTGAAATCGCGCTTGGTGCCGGGGCGGAGCTGTGGCCGGATGCGCCGGTCGAGCTTTTGCATTTCGACATTCTGGCCGCGACGGTCATCGAGGGCGACGGGGTGCGCATCCGTACCGAGGTCGATCTGGCCACCGGCAAGGTCACCCTGTTCCAGCGGCCGCGTCTGAGCGAGACCAGCTGGCTGACCATTGCCCGCGGCGTTCTGCGCAAGGGCGAGGATCGGGTGCCGGCCCCGGCGCGTCTGCCGCGTGCGCCGTTCCAGCCGGCCGACGATCTTTACGATTTTCTGTCGGCGCGCGGGCTCAGCTATGGACCGGCCTTCCGGCGCATGGCGGCGGTCTCGCCGCTCAAGCGCGATACGATCTGGGTGGAGCTGTCCGAGCCGGTGCTCGATCGCAAGTTCATCCTAGATCCGACGGCGCTCGATGGGGCCTTTCA
>JBKEBH010000191.1:0-15538 GCA_047973065.1 Paracoccus sp. (in: a-proteobacteria)
CGGTGGTGTCGCGCTCGGCCTCCATCGAGCGGCGCTCGGTATTGGAAATCTGGGTCGCGGTCTCCTCCAGATGCTCGATATCCCAATCGGACAGCCCGTCCTTGCCCCAGCCATGGCCGGAAATCAGCGCGCGATGCACGATCAGATCGGAATAGCGCCGGATCGGCGAGGTGAAATGCGCATAGCTTTTCAGCGCCAGCCCGAAATGGCCGAGATTCTGCGGATGGTAATAGGCCTGCGTCATCGAACGCAGGGTCGAGATATTGATCAGCTCATCGAAGTCGGTGCCCTCGGCCTGCGCCAGCAGCCGGTTCAGATGGCTGGTATGCAGAACCTGCCCCTTGGCGAGCGCAAAGCCCGAAGCCTGCGCCACTTCGCGCAGCGCATCCATCTTTTCGGCCGAAGGTTCTTCATGAACGCGAAACAGCAGCGGGCGCTTCAGCCGGATCAGTTCTTCGGCAGCGGCGACATTGGCCAGCACCATGAATTCCTCGATCAGCTTATGGGCGTCGAAGCGCTGCTTGAAATTGACCGATTTGACCCGCCCGTCATCGCCCAGCACGATCTGGCGTTCGGGCAGATCGAGATCGAGCGGCTGGCGCCGGGTCCGCGCCGCTTTCAGCAGATCATAGGCCTGCCAGAGCGGGCGCAGCGCCTCATCCAGCAGCGGCGCGCTCGCCGCATCCGGCGCGCCGTCAATCGCCGCCTGCGCCTGTTCATAGGCCAGGCTGGCGCGCGAGCGCATCATGCCGCGATGGAAATCATGGCCGATCTTGTTGCCCTGCACATCAATCCGCATTCGCGCGGCGATCACCGCACGGTCAACGCCCTCATGCAGGCTGCACAGATCGCCCGACAGGATATCGGGCAGCATCGGCACGACGCGGTCGGGGAAATAGGTGGAATTGCCGCGCATGCGCGCCTCGCGGTCAAGCGCGCTGCCCGGCGTCACGTAATGAGCGACATCGGCAATCGCGACCCAGAGGATCATCCCGCCCGGGTTCTTCGGATCGGAATCGGCCATGGCCGCAACCGCATCGTCGCGATCGCGGGCATCCGCCGGGTCGATGGTCAAAAGCGGCAGATCGCGCAGATCCTCGCGGCCCTTCATGGTCGCGGGCGGTTTGGCGTCGGCCTCGGCGATCACCGCATCAGGGAAATCGTCGGGAATGCCATGCTGGTGAATCGCGATCAGGCTGACCGCCTTGGGCGCGGAAGGATCGCCGAGCCGGTCGGTGATGCGCGCCTGCGGCAGGCCCATGCGGCCCTTGGGGCCGGATTGCTCGGCCTCGACCAGCTCACCATCCTGCGCACCGAGCGTGTCGCCCTCGCGCACACGCCATTCGTTATCGGCGCCCTTGTCGACGGGCAGGATCCGCCCGCCCTCGGCATTCTTGCGGAAAATGCCGACGATCTTGTGCCTGGCCTCGCCGATCCGCCGGATGAGGCGGGCGATGTAATCGTGATCCTCGCCGCGCTCCTCGATCAGCCGGGCCAGGAAGCGATCACCCGGCCCCAGTGCCGGGTCGGTCTCGCGCGGGCGGTAAAGGATGCGCGGCTGCGGGCCGTCGCCGTGATATTCCAGCGGGCGGGCGAACAGATCGCCCTGCGCATCGGGCGCCAGCAGTTGGACCACCGTCACCGGCGGCAGATGTTCGGCATCGCGGTAGGATTTGCGGCGCCGTTCCAGCCGGCCTTCCCCGGCCAGCTCTTTCAGCAGGCGCTTGAGCTCGATCTTTTCCTGCCCCTTGACGTTAAACGCCTTGGCGATGTCACGCTTGGAGGCGGCATCGGGATGATCAGCCACCCAATCGAGGATCTGCTGCTTGCTCGGCAATGCCATGACGGCCCTTTCCCCGACCGCTCAGCCGGCTTCTTTCTGTTCGCGCCTCAGCCCTATCAGAGTTCCAGAACCATGTCGCGATGCGCAATTCCGGCATCAGGATATTCCGGCCCAAAGGCAACAAAGCCCAGCTTTTCATAGAAAGGCAGCGCATAGGTCTGGGCCGACAGCTTGATCCGGGTTGCGCCGCGCCTTTGCAGTGCCGTGATGGCGCCGCGCATGATGGCGGCACCGGCCCCGGTGCCGCGCGCTTCCATCAGAACGCAAACCCGGCCGATCTTGCCGTTTGCGCCGTCCAGGAAGACCCGGGCCGTCGCCACCGGCCGATCCGCGATCCAGCCGAGCAGATGGACGGCCTGCGCGTCGAGATCGTCGATTTCCTCGGCCTCGGAAACACCCTGTTCCTCGATGAAGACAGTGCGGCGCAGGGCGTGGCAGGTGGCGATATCCTCGGTTTCCTCGATTCTCATGCGAAATATTCCTCAAGGATGCGGCGATAGACCGATTGCAGCGCCCGAACCTGACCCGATGGCACCCGTTCATCCACCTCATGCATGAACTTGCCGACCAGACCGAATTCGACCACCGGACAGTGATCCTTGACGAAACGCGCATCCGAAGTCCCGCCCGAGGTCGAAAGCTCCGGCGTGAGCCCGGTTTCCTCGGTGACCACCCGCCGCACCAGATCGACAAACGGGCCGGGCGCGGTGACAAAGCTTTCCGCGCCGACATCCGGCGTCAGCAGGATCGCAACGCCGGTTTCGGCGCTGATCGCCGCTGCCCGGGCCTGCATGTCGGCGTCGATGCTTTCGGGCGTATGCAGGTCGTTGAAGCGGATATTGAAGGTCGCGGTCGCGCTTTCGGGCACGACATTGGTGGCCGTGTTGCCGCAATCGATCGTGGTCACCTGAAGGCTGGATGGCCCGAAATGATCGCTGCCCTCGTCCAGCGGCTCGGAGGCCAGCCCATCGAGGAACCAGCACAGCGCATGCAGCGGATTGCGCACCCGGTGCGGATAGGCGACATGGCCCTGAATGCCCTTGGCATGGACCCGGTACGTCACCGAGCCGCGCCGGCCGATCTTCATCATCTCGCCAAAGGTTTCGGGGTTCGAGGGCTCGCCGACCAGGCAGACCGACATCGCCTCGCCCGCGCCGGCCATCCAGTCGAGAATGGCGATGGTGCCGTCATGGGCCGGGCCTTCCTCATCGCCGGTGACGGTCAGGATGATGGCGCCGTCCTGCGGGGGCGTGTGGGTCACGAAATCGACGGCGGCCGCGGCAAAGGCGGCGACGCCCGATTTCATGTCGGTGGCGCCCCGGCCCCAGATCGTGCCTTCCGCATCGACATGGCCCGAAAACGGCGGATGGGTCCAGCTGGTCGGATCGCCGGGCGGCACCACATCGGTATGACCGTTGAAGCCGAAGGTCTTCGCGGCACCTTTCGCGCCCCAACGGGCAAAAAGGTTCGGCGTGCCGTTGCGATCGACGCGGTGGCATTCGAACCCGGCCCCGACCAGCAGACTGGCCAGCAAGTTCAGCGCGCCGCCTTCCTGCGGGGTTATCGAGGGGCAGCGGATCAGATCGGCGGTCAGTTTGGCGGCATCGGTCATGCGGGGCTCCTCTTTCGACAAGGCCTAGCCTCAGCCCATCAGGATTTCCAGCCCGCGCCGGATCAGGTTCAGCCCGGACAGAACCAGAAGCGCCAGCGTCCAGCGGCGGAACTGCGCAACGTTCAGCCGATCATGTACCCAAAGCCCGGCCAGCATCCCCGCCAGAGCGGGAACGATCAGCATGGCCGAAAGCGGCAAAGTCTGCGCGTTCAGCACACCGGACCCGAGATGCGCAATCAGCAGCACAGCAGAACCGATCAGAAAGGCGACGCCCTGCACCCGCATCTGTTCGTCCTTGGGCACCTTGAGCGACAGAAGATAGACGATCAGCGGCGGCCCCCAGATCCCGGAAATCCCGCCATAAAGCCCGCCGATGATCCCCGAGATGATCTCGGCCCGGCGGGCATGGTGGATGGGCAGGACCAGCGGCCGGCCCGAAAGCTGCCAGATCGCGAAGCCGGTGATCGGGATGCCGAGCATCAGGTACATCAGGCTCTGCGGCACCCGGGTGACGAACCCCGCCGAGACCAGAATGAAGATCGCCGCCATGCCGATATGCCAGCGAAAGCGCCAGGCCGAGGCAAGCGCCGCCTGCAGGCCCTGCCGTCCGGCCTGCAAGATATTGGTGATCAGCGTCGGCAGCACCAGTGCCGCCAGCGCCAGTTCGGGCGCCATCAGCGAGGCGAAGGCCGACATCATGATCATCGGCATGGCAAAGCCGACCGCGCCCTTGACGAAACCGGCAAAGGCGGTGATCGCGACAACCAGTGCCAGAAGGGATGGATCGAGCCCGAACATGACGCCGCAGAGTAGCGCCGCCCCGAACGGCCACAATCCGTATTTCACCGATCTCCTCGCCAAAACGTTGCGCAATGGCAACAGGCTGCGCCGAACTTGCGACAGATTGGGCGGATTTCGATCCGGCGCGGCATCGGTCAGTCCATGCCATCGCCTTGATTATCCTGCGCATGCCGCGCTATCGACCGAAAGCCCATTGTCAGCCATGCTGTTGGCTGACATATCAGTGAGTTGACCAACAGCCCGGGCGGTGCAATTCCGCCGATAACGAGTATCGATCCCAAAACCGGAGACACTGCCATGTTCCGCCAATTGACCATTGCCGCGCTTGCGACCCTGACCCTTGCCGCCTGTGAAGGCTCGAACAGCTCCGCCTCGAACGAGCCCTATACCACGATCCCGACCGGCGATTATGTGCTGTTCAACATCGGCGGAGACGTGCTGGCCGTACGCCACATCACGATGACGCTGAACCCGACCCAGATGACCGGCCGCACCGGCTGCAACAATTTCGCGGTTCCGGTCAGCGGCACCCCGCCGGAATTCACCATCGGCCAGCTCCAGACCTCGGGCCTGACCTGCCGCTGGAGCAGCCAGGAAACCACCTTCTTCAACGCGCTACGCGCCGCAAACCGCATCACCTATGAAGATGGCGTGCTGCGGATCTCGGGCGGGCCCGACACGCTGACCTTCGAATATGGCCGCCTGGCCTCTCCGCCGAGCCCGATCGGGCGCAACCTGAACCCGAACAACACCGCGGTCGCGGCGGGGCAGTAAGCTCAAGCTACAGCGTCAGGGCCGTGGTCTCCATCACGGTCCTGAGCGCGAATGACGAATGCATCTGGGCCACGCTGGGCAGGCGTGCCAGATAGGCGCGATGGATCCGGGCGAAATCATCGGTATCCTCGACCGCCAGTTTCAGCAGATAATCCGCCGTCCCCGCCATCAGATGACATTCCAGCAAATCGGGAATGCGGCGCACGGCCTGCTCAAATGCCTCAAGCAGCTCATTGGCCTGCCCCGACAGGGTGATTTCAACAAAGACCGTGGTCGGGCGGCTCAGCTTGCGCCGGTCCAGCAGCGCCAGATAGCTGCGGATCACCCCTTCCTCCTCAAGCCGCTGCACCCGCCGATGACAGGCCGAAGCCGACAGGTTCACCCGCGCCGCCAGTTCCGCATTGGTGATTCTGCCATCCTTCTGCATAATCGCCAGAATCCGGCGGTCTTTCGCGTCAAGTTGAGACATATCCGAATATTCCGCCTTTATTTACCTACATCATAGAATAATCTTCGAATGATTGCCCTTACGCAAGCTTAACTTCCGCAGGATTTTCCGGGCGATCCGTGTCAGCCTATGCGCAAGCTCAAAGCGCCATAACCCAATGATAGAAGAGGAGATATCATGCTGATCGGCTGCCCCACCGAAATCAAACCCCAGGAATTCCGCGTCGGCCTGCGCCCCGATGCAGCAAGCGAGGCGATCGCCCAGGGTCATCAGGTTCTGATCCAGTCCGGTGCCGGGCTCGGTTCGGGCTATTCGGACGAGGATTATCTGGCGGCCGGCGCTGAAATCGCCCCCGATGCGAAAACCGTTTTCGACCGCGCCGACATGGTGGTGAAGGTCAAGGAACCCCAGGCGGTTGAGCGCGCCATGCTGCGCCGCGGTCAGATCCTGTTCACCTATCTGCATCTGGCACCCGATCCCGATCAGACCCGCGATCTGCTCAATTCCGGCGTCACCGCCATCGCCTATGAGACCGTGACCGATGCGCGCGGCGGGCTGCCATTGCTGGCGCCCATGTCCGAGGTCGCCGGCCGTCTGGCCCCACAGGCCGGGGCCTGGGCGCTGCAAAAGGCCAATGGCGGCGAAGGCGTTCTGCTTGGCGGCGTGCCCGGCGTGCGCCCGGCCAATGTCATCATCATCGGCGGCGGCGTGGTCGGCACGGCTGCGGCCCGGGTCGCGGTCGGAATGGGGGCGAATGTCACCGTGCTCGACCGCTCGATCCCGCGCCTTTCCTACCTCGATGATATCTTCATGGGCCGGCTGACCACCCAATACGGCACCGCCGCCGCCACGGCCGAGCTGCTGCCGATGGCCGATATGGTGATCGGTGCCGTACTGGTGCCGGGCGCGGCGGCGCCCAAGCTGATCGGCCGCGCCCAGCTGTCGATCATGAAGCCCGGCGCGGTGCTGGTCGATGTCGCCATCGATCAGGGCGGCTGTTTTGAAACCTCGCGTCCGACCACCCATCAGGATCCGATCTATGAGGTGGACGGGATCGTGCATTACTGCGTCGCCAATATGCCCGGCGCGGTGCCGCGCAGCTCGACCCAGGCGCTCGGCAATGCCACCCTGCCCTTCGTGCTGGCTCTGGCCAACAAGGGCTGGCGTCAGGCCATTCGTGACGATGCGCATCTGCGCGCCGGGCTTTCGACCCATGAGGGCAAGCTGACCTCGGCCCCGGTCGGCGCGGCACTCGGGCTGGACAGCATCGCGCCTGAGGCGCTGCTGTAAACGACAATGGGCCGGAAGGTTTTCCTTCCGGCCCATCCTCAGGGGAATGTTGCTCTGGATCAGACGTTCGGACGGGCGCGCAGCTCGTCGCGGATTTCGGCCAGAAGCTCTTCGGCACTCGGGCCAGCGGGCGCCGCGGCCTCTTCTTCCTTCTTCGCCTCGGTCGCGCTGCGGATCCGGTTCACGCCCTTGACCATCAGGAAGACCACCCAGGCCACGATCAGGAAGTTGATCACCGCCATGATGAAGTTGCCGTAATTGACCGTTGCCGCATCCGGCCCTTCGCCAAGTGCGATCTTCAGGCTGGAGAAATCGACACCGCCGGTAAACAGGCTGATGAACGGGTTGATGATGTCATCGACCAGCGAGGTCACAATCGCGGTGAAGGCGGCACCAATGATGACGCCGACAGCCATATCCATGACATTGCCCTTGGCAATGAATTCCTTAAACTCTTTCAGCATGCTTATCACCTTTCAACGTTCGCGCATTCCGTTGCGGCCTTCCCCTAATGCATTTACCCCGCAAAGCAAGGGAAACCTGATAGAATGATCGGCCTCGACCGGCCTATGCCGAAACAGGGATGGAAGGCCGCCCTGCCCGGCAGGCAACCGGCATGACATGGATCCGGCGCGCTCTGATCGGCCTGATGGCAGGCGGCACCATGATCTTTCTTGCCCTGCTCAGCGGTGCCTGGATCCCCGCACCGGGCGGCGCGGAACCTTCCGGCGACCCGGTCCGGGTCGGGCTGGCGCAGGGGCCGATCCATACCGACTTTCTGCTGCCGCTCGATCCCGAAACCCGAGCCGATTTTGCCCGGCTCGACCTGCCCGGGGAAGCTGAATGGCTGATGGTCGGCTGGGGCGCACGCGGCTTTTATACGGCGGTTGGCGGCTATGGAGACCTGAATATTCCGCTGGTTCTGAAGGCCGCCACCGGCGATAGCGCGGTGATGCGCTTCCAGCCGGTTGCGGCCTTCGATCCCCCGCTGTCGATCCGGCTGGACCAAGCGCAGTACCGGCGGCTGCGGCAGGTCATCCTGAGCGATACCGACTGGGGCCAGCCGGTCGGCCGCGACCTGCTCGCACCGGGAGATCGCTATTTCGCCGCCAAGGGCCGGTTCAATATCTTTTAGCCCTGCAACCAGTGGATCGCCGATACGCTGCGCCGCTCCTCTCGCCGCTTCGCGATCTGGACCCCAAGCAACTGGTCGGTGCGGCAGGCACTGAAGCGGTTCGGGGCGCAGGCATCCGGCGGGTAAGCCTCAGAACGGCGCAATCAGCCGGTCGAGATAGTCGCGTTCGGATTGCGGGCGGCCTCGCTCGCCCAGACGGCGGCGGATCTCGTCTTGCAATTCGCGCGCCCGGTTGCCGCCATCCTCGCCCTCGGCCAGGGTACCATCGGTCGAAAGCCCGCCGCCGCCCCCGCCCGGCAGGGCCCGGCCCAGAGGATCGCGCTGCGGGCCGGCCAGGCCGCGCTGCCCACTGCCCGGATCGCCGGGCACCGTCGCCTCGCCCTCAGTGCCGCCATCCTGCTGGCCCTGATCGCCGCTTTCGCCGGCATTGGCCTGACGGCTGTCCCGCTGCCCCCTGTCGAGCGCCCGGATCCCGTCGCGCAGCGCCTCGATCGCCTCGGCCTGCCGGTCGAGCGCCTCGGAAGGATCGCCGCTGCGCAGCGCCTCTTCGGCCTCGCGCATCGCCCGTCCGGCCCGGTCCATCGCCTCGCCCGCGGCCTGCCCCTCAGGGGTGCCGCGTTCGGGCAGCAGGCTGCGCTGCATGCCGAGATCCTCGCGCAGCTGCGCCTGCTGATCGGCAAGATCCTGACCGCTTTCGCCATCGGACGGCTCCGCGCCCGGATCCTGGCCCAGGCCTTCACCCTGTCCCAGCCACTCATCCTGAAGCTTGCGGAAGGAACGATCCGCCAGATCCTGCTGATCGCGCAGGGTCTCGGACATCCGCCCATTCGAGCCGCGCCCGTCGCCGCTGCCGCCCTCGGTGGCCTGCATGTTTTCCATCATGCGGTTGAACTGCTCCAGCAGGGCCTGCGCCTCGGCCATACGGCCCTCGTTCATCAGGCGCTGGATTTCATCCATCATCTCCTGAATCTGATCGCCGTCCATACTCTGCCTGGGCGAGCGATCAAACCGGCTGGCCGGATCTTCGCCCTGCTCGGCCAGGCGGTCGAGATAGTCGTCGGTCGCCCGGCGCAATTCCTCCATCAGATCGCGGATCTCATCGGGCGAGGCCCCGCGCCGCATGGCGGAGGACAGCTTTTCCTGCGCGCGCTGCATCCGCTCCAGCGCATCATTCAGCCCGCCATCTTCCAGGTCGATGGCAACCCGCCAGAGCGCCTCAGCCAGGGCATCGCGCTGCGCATCGCTCAGCTGCCCGCTTTCCAGCCCGGCAATCACCGCCCGCAGATTGTCGAGCGCCGGCTCATCGACGAAGCCTTCGGGGCGCCAGATCAGGGCGCGCAGCAGGCGAGCGGCCTGGGGCGCATTGCTGCGATTCCACAGGATATCGCGGCGCAATTCGATCAGCGCGGCGGCATATGGATCGAAAAAGCGCCGGCCGGGCAGCTCCATCTTCAGCGCGTCCGACCGGGCGCTTTGCCCGATACCGTCTTCGACATTCAGCCGGATCTCGACCGGCAGATTGGCCCAGACATGCTTCTTCAGATCGGCGGTCAGCTGGCCCTCGATCTCGGGCCCGACCCCGCGCAAGGGCAGCTTCAACGTCAGGGGCGGCTGCGCTTCGGGATCGACGGCCAGCCCGAAGCGACGCTCAATCCCGGCCATATCCAGCGTGACCATCGCCTGCCCCGAGACCACGCCGAAATCGTCACCGGCGCTGAAGGGCTGGATCAGCCGGCCATCGGCCCGCCGTTCTGCCGCCAGGCCGAGCGCGATCCGGGGAGGATCGTCGGGGCGCACGCTCACCGCGATCTCGCGCGCGCCGATCTTCAGCCGGCCGTCATGTTCGACCCGGAACTGCGGGGCCCGCGGGTCATCTCCGGGCAGCGCGGTGCCAAAATCCTGCTCCGGCGCCTGCGCCGCGCCGTAAAGGCGCAGGCTGATGGTCGAGCCCTCGGGCAAATCGAGCCCGGCCCCTTCGGCCAGATCATTGAGATAGATGGTCGGCTTGCGGGTATAGGCCGGCGGCTCCGCCCAGCCTTCCCAGCCAAGCCCCTGCGCCGTACTGTCACCCGATCCGCCGGCCTGGCGTTGCGGCGCCAATGCGGCCAGCCCCTGCCCGATCTGTCCGGCACTGCCAAACAGCGCGGCCGTGGCAAAGGCCGTCAGCGCAACCAGCCGCAACCCGAAAGGATCGCGCCGGGGCAGCCCGGCATCGGGGGCAATCGCCCGCGCGGCCTGCGCCCGGGCCGACATCTGCGCCAGATGCGCCTGCCACAGAGCACCCTCACCGCCCATGGCCGGATGATCGGCAAGCGCGCTGAGCGGTCGGCCCGGAAGCGCCGCATCCACCCGGCGCAGCGCCGCATCGGATGCGGGGCGGCGAAAGCGCAGAAAGCCCCGGATCAGCAGCCCGGCAAGCGACAGGGCAAACCCTCCGCCCAGCCAGAGCCGCGCGGTATCGGGCACCAGCTCGACCGCGCCAAATCCAAGCGCGGCAAGCATCAGCAGGAGCAGCGTCGCGAAGGGCCAGAAGGCCCGCGCCAGCGATTCCCACCACAGCCCGGCGCCGGTCAGCGCCAGGGCGCGGGAAAGGCGCGGGCTAGGTTTCGGATCATTCATGGCGAGACTGCTCTTTTGACCCGCATCCTGCGGCCTCGGGCCGGCGCAGGCAAGCCCGGCCGCACCGGATCAGAACCAGTCAGGCAAGGATTCGCGCGAAATCATCTCTTCCAGGGTCGGGCGCGGCCGGATCACGGCAAAACGGTCGCCATCGACCAGCACTTCGGGGATCAGCGGACGGGAATTATATTCCGACGACATCACCGCGCCGTAAGCCCCGGCCGAGCGGAAGGCGATCAGATCCTCTGGCGCGGGCGGCGGCAGCTGGGTGCCCTTCTGGAAGGTATCCCCCGATTCGCAGATCGGGCCAACCACGTCATAGACCGAAACCTCGGCCCCCGGCGCGGCCTCGATCACCGGAACGATATCGTGATGGGCCCCATACATGGCCGGGCGGATCAGATCGTTCATCGCCGCATCGAGGATCAGGAAGTTCCGGCCCTCGCCTTCTTTCACATAGATGACCGAGGCCAGCAGGATCCCAGCATTGCCGGCGATATTGCGACCCGGCTCGATCTCGATCTCGCAGCCAAGATCGCCAACGGCCTCGCGGATCACCTGCCCGTATTCGATGGGCAGCGGCGGCGCGTTATTGTCGCGCTTGTAGGGAATGCCCAGCCCCCCGCCCATGTCGAGCCGGCGGATATCGTGCCCATCGGCGCGCAGCGCCCGGGTCAGATCGGCCATCTTGGCATAGGCCTGACGGTAAGGGTCCAGATCGGTCAGCTGGCTGCCGATATGCATATCGACGCCGACAACCTCGATGCCGGGCAGCTTCGCGGCTTCGCCATAAGCCTCACGGGCGCGGGCAATCGGGATGCCGAACTTGTTTTCCGACTTGCCGGTCGCGATCTTTTCATGGGTCCTGGAATCGACATCCGGGTTCACCCTGAGCGCAATCGGGGCGCGCATATTCATGGCGGTTGCGACCTCGGACAGGGCCAGCAATTCGGGTTCGGATTCGACATTGAACTGACGAATGCCGCCTTCCAGCGCCAGCCGCATTTCCTCGCGCGTTTTGCCGACGCCGGAAAAGACAATGCGCTCGCCCGGAACCCCGGCCGCGCGGGCACGGGCATATTCGCCGATCGAGACCACATCCATCCCGGCCCCGAGATCGCCCAGCAATTTCAGCACCGCAATGTTCGAATTGGCCTTCACCGCATAGCAGATCAGGTGATCTGGCGCCCATTCCAGCGCCTGCTGGAACACGCTGAAATGCCGGGTCAGCGTGGCCGTCGAATAGACATAGGCCGGCGTCCCGACCTCGGCCGCGATCCGGGTCAGGGCGACATCTTCGGCGCAAAGAACGCCGTCGCGATAATTGAAGTGATCCATCAGATGACCCTGCGGGAACGGAGGACAAGATAAAGCGGCAAGGCGCAGCCGATGCCCAGTAGCATGGCGGGCAGCGTAATCAAAGCCAGCCAGTTGCGACGTACCATGGTCTCAACCAGGCACCAGAGACCGAGCGTGATCGAAGCGATGATCACCTCGGCACCGGGCACCTCAATGCGGGCACCGAAGATGGCACCCAGCAGCGCCAGGGCCAGCCAACACGTCCTGAGCGGGGTCAGATCAGATATCATTCACCCGCGCACCGAGGCTGGCAGCGCCCGAAACCGAAAGCCCGGCCCGCGGCGCATCGGGCCGCTGGGGCGCTCCGTCCACGCCGCAGGCGGCAAGGGCCAGCAGGGTCATCATCAAGGCGGCATATTTCACAGGATTTCCTTCCAACGGGCAATCTGGGCGCGGACCTGATCGGGCGCAGTCCCACCATAGCTCTGGCGCGAGGCCACCGAATTGTGCACGCCCAGCACATTGAAGACATCCTCGGTGATCGCGGCATGGACCGACTGCATGTCGGCCAGGCTCAGATCGGGCAGATCGACGCCGCGCGCTTCTGCCATAGCGACCAACGATCCGGTGACATGATGGGCGTCGCGGACGGGCAGCCCGGCTTCACGCACCAGCCAGTCGGCAAGATCGGTCGCGGTCGAGAACCCGGCCGAGGCCGCCGCTTCCAGCTTGTCGCGATTGGCTGTCAGGTCTGACAGCATCCCCGCCATCGCCGCCAGCGCCAGCATCAGGCTGTCGGCGGCATCAAAGACCTGTTCCTTGTCTTCCTGCATATCCTTCGAATAGGCCAGCGGCAGCCCCTTCATCACCGTGAACAGCGCGACGGTGGCGCCAAGGATCCGGCCGATCTTGGCCCGGATCAGCTCGGCTGCGTCGGGATTGCGCTTTTGCGGCATGATCGAGCTGCCAGTGGACCACTTGTCCGACATCGACACGAATCGGAACTGGGCCGAGGACCAGATCACCAGCTCTTCGCTCAGCCGCGACAGATGGACGGCGCAGATGCTTGCCGCCGACAGGAATTCCAGCGCGAAATCGCGATCGCTGACCGCATCGAGGCTGTTGGCCATCGGCCGGTCGAAATCCAGCGCCTTGGCGGTGGCAAAACGGTCGATCGGATAGCCGGTCCCGGCCAGAGCCGCCGCGCCAAGAGGCGATTCGTTCATGCGCCTGCGGGCGTCCTGAAGGCGGCTCAAATCGCGGCCGAACATCTCGACATAGGCCATCATGTGATGGCCCCAGGTCACCGGCTGCGCGGTTTGCAGATGGGTAAAGCCCGGCATCACCCAATCCGCGCCCGCCTCGGCCTGGCGCAGCGCCGCGCCGATCAGCGCCCGCAGGCCAGCGATGGCCGCGTCGCACTGATCGCGCACCCACAGCCGGAAATCCGTCGCCACCTGATCGTTGCGCGAGCGCCCGGTATGCAGCCGCCCGGCGGGCTCGCCGATGATTTCCTTCAGCCGGGCCTCGACATTCATGTGAATGTCTTCCAGCGCCTCGCTGAACGGGAAATCGCCGCCCTCGATCTCTGACAATACGGTGAGCAGGCCTTCCCGGATCGCCTCGGCATCGCTAGAACTGATGATGCCCTGAGCTGCCAGCATGGCGGCATGGGCCCGGCTGCCCCGGATATCCTGGGCGTAGAGCCGCTGGTCGAACCCGATCGAGGCGTTGATCGCCGTCATGATCGCATCGGGACCAGAGGCAAAGCGCCCGCCCCACATGGCATTTGCGCTGTCTTTGGGGGTCTTGGCGTCGGTCATCAGGTCAGGTCCGAAAGGTTGAATATGCTGCATATGCTGATCCTTTATACGGCGCTTGCTGCCGGTGCAAACATGGCGCTCGCAGGCGAGGTCGATCTGACCGCCGCAAAGGAGGCCGGGCTGGAGCTGATCGCCGGCAATGGCGATGAGGTTTCGGACGAGATCTTCACCGATCCCGAGGGCGGCGAGCATCGGCTGAGCGATTATCGCGGCCAGGCGATCTTGCTGAATTTCTGGGCAACCTGGTGCGCGCCCTGCCGCGAGGAGATGCCGGCGCTCAACAGCCTGCAAAAAGAGCTGGGCGGCGAGGATTTCCAGGTGGTGACCATCGCCGCCGGCCGCAATACTCTGACCGGAATCGAAAGATTCCTCAGCAGGGCCGAGATCGATTCGCTGCCCGTGCTTCTGGATCCGCGTCAGAAACTGACCCGCGAATTCGGCGTATTGGCCATGCCCGCCACCATCCTGATCGACCGTGACGGGCGCGAGGCCGCCCGGCTGATGGGGCCGGCCGACTGGTCGTCAGACGCGGCCAAACAGGCGATCAGCGAGCTGACAGCGCCTTGACCTCGTCATGGCGGAAGCAGCTGGTGATGTGATCGTTCACCATGCCGGTGGCCTGCATGAAGGCATAGCAGATCACCGGGCCGCAGAAATTGAAGCCGCGTTTTTTCAGCGCCTTTGACATAGTGGTGGACTGATCGGTTGCGGCCGGAACCTGCGACATGTCTGTCCGGCCGTTCTGGACCGGCGCCCCGCCGACGAAGTCCCACAGATACGGCGTGAAGCCCTGGCCCGATTCGATGTCCAGAAACAGCTGCGCGCTGCGGATGGTGCTTTCGATCTTGCCCCGATGGCGGATGATGCCGGGATTGCCAAGGGCGGCTTCGACCTGTGCCGCGCCCCAGCAGGCGACCCGTTCGGGGTCGAAGCCTTCGAAGACCTCGCGGAAGCTGTCGCGCTTGCGCAGGATGGTGATCCAGCTCAACCCGGCCTGAAACCCGTCGAGCACCAGCTTTTCCCAAAGCGCGCGCGGATCGTATTCCGGCACGCCCCATTCGCTGTCGTGGTAATCGACATAAAGCGGATCGCTGCCGCACCAGCCGCATCGTTCACACATATTGTTAACCTTTAATCCAGAATCCGCTCGGGCTTCACCCGAAGTTAGGACATCATCACCATGATGGGCGGAGATCAGCAAGGGTGCGTAGAAGATGAACGACGTTTACGGTGGCGATAGGCCGGCGGGGTCTCCGCTTGGCTATGTTATTGAAAGCAAGACCCGCCATACGATGCAAACGGTCGAGGCGGCGATTGCGCGCGGCGATGCCATGCTGGCATATCAGCCCGTCGTCCAGTCCGACCGTCCCAGCATCACCGCATTTCACGAAGGTCTGATCCGGGTAGTCGATGAAACCGGCCGTTTCATACCGCTGCGCGATTTCATGCCATTGGCCGAAGAAACCGAACTTGGCCGGCGCATAGATTGTCTGTCATTGTCGTTGGGGCTTTATTCGCTTCAGCAGGATTCGGGGCTGCGTCTTTCGGTGAACATGTCAGCGCGCTCGATCGGTAACCGGATCTGGCTGGAAACCCTGCGCCGCGGGCTCGCCTATGACGAACAAATCGCCGAACGGCTGATCCTTGAGGTCACCGAAAGCTCGGCCATGGACATGCCGCAGCTGGTGGTGCCGTTCATGCGCGATCTTCAGGGGCGCGGCGCCAGCTTCGCGCTGGATGATTTCGGCGCCGGCCACACCTCGTTTCGCTATCGAGTTGGCTCTGAACAACCGACAACATGCTGATTTTCTGAGACAAAGGATCGGTTTTGGTAGCTTTGAACTGCAGGGTTTCATAGGGTTCCGTTGAAAACCCTGCAATTTCGGATCGGCCA
>JBKEBH010000180.1:0-5465 GCA_047973065.1 Paracoccus sp. (in: a-proteobacteria)
TCAACTGCCGTGCGCCATCGCGCACCAGATCGGTCAGCGGGCCGGCGGAAAATCCCGATGGATCGGGAAGATGGGTGATGGTGGCTGCGGACATGTGGCATATCCCTTTCTCGGCTGAGAATTGACGGCGCGTAGACACCGCCTTGATATGCCGCCCCTCAGGGCATCACCAACTTGAAAGCGGTACTCCGTAGGTGTCTCCTGCCGCTTTTCCAGGACAAAGCCCGCCGGCGGGCCGCGATTTCAGACGGTCTCGCCGCGCTCGATCCGTGCATATTCGGCAGCCTTGCGGCTTTCGCCGCTATCGCGCTCATGCGGGCGGCGATGCAGAGCCGCGACGGCGGGATGGGTGCCGGATTGGCGTTCCTGTTCGGTATAGGCGCGAAGCCGACCATTACCGGTCAGGTGCTCATGGTCAGTCAGAGTCTTGGTCATGGAACAGTCCTCCTGCTGCGGAGGCCATATTAGCGCAGAATCGCCAAATCGCCAAATCAGGCAGCCTGCGCCCCCGGTCCGTTGCTGAGAATCGCATGAAGCGTCGCCGGTTCCGAATTGGCGCGCAGCTTGGTGCGCAGATCGGGGTCGCGCAGCGTACGCGACACCAGCGCCAGCGCCTTCAGGTGATCGACGCCGTTCCCCTTGGGGGCGAAGAGCGCAAAGATCAGATCGACCGGCTGGCGGTCCACCGCGTCAAAATCGAGCGGCTTTTCCAGCTTGACGAAGACACCCACCACCTTGTCGAGCTCGTGCAGGCGGGCATGAGGCAGGGCCACCCCGTTACCGACCCCGGTCGGGCCGAGGCTTTCACGTTCCTGAAGCGCATCCAGCGTGCGGCTGGCATCGAGTCCATAGGCCTGTTCGGCCAGATCGGCGATATCCTGAAACAGCCGTTTCTTGGAGCTGACCTGAGGAAAGGCGCGGACAGCGTCCGGCTTCACGATCGTGCTGAGTTGCATCCTTATCCGTCCTTACACCGCCCCGGTTCGCAAAGGGCCGGGACGGCCTGCCGCATCATGTGGCTATTTGATATTGCGCGGGTCGATCCAGCCGATATTGCCGTCCTCACGGCGATGAACGACGTTCACACCCCCATGCTTTTCATTGCGGAAGACCAGAAGCGTGGTTCCCGACAGTTCCATCTGCATCACCGCGTCACCAACCGAAAGCGTCGGCACCCGGGTTTCCATTTCCGCGACGATGACAGGTTGCAGACCGTCATCGGCCTGATCTTCCCATTCATCCTCATTAGCCTGCAGCACATACATGCCTGCCGCACCGTATTCAACCGGCTCCGAACGATCCTTATGGTGATCCTTCAACCTGCGCTTGTAGCGGCGCAGCTGCTTGTCCATGCGCTCGCGAGCGGCCTCAAAGGCAGCGTAGATCTCGGGATCTTCACCCTTCGCCTGCACGGTCAGACCGGTCGACAGATGGACAAGCGCATCACAGACAAGCACATGCGCCTTCTTCGAGAAGGTGACAATGGCATCGGTCGGACGCTGCGAATACTTCCCGATCGTTTCGCCCAACTCGCTTTGGACATGCTCGGTCAGCGCTTCGCCAATGTCGATCTGCTTTCCACTGATCTGATACCGCATTCATATTTCCTTTCGTTGCTCGGCACCTGCCGGCGATCGGCAGGACCTCACCGGTAAGGATCAGTCTGCGACCGGGCCGCTGCGCTGTCAACGACCCGCAGGCAGTCACCGTAAAGAAGATGTGTGGATCCAGAATATCGGCAAGCGCCAGCCACCCGCCAAGGCGCAACGCCGGGTGCTGAAAACCAGCGCCGCACGAATTCAGGACAGTGAGAAGCTCTCGCCCAGATAGACCTCGCGTACGCGAGCATCCGAGACGATCTGTTCGGTTGAGCCGGACATCAGCACATGCCCGTCATGCAGAATATAGGCGCGATCCACGATACCAAGGGTTTCGCGGACATTGTGATCGGTGATCAGCACCCCGATGCCGCGCGATTTCAAGGCATGGACCAGGGTGCGGATCTCATTCACCGCGATCGGATCGACCCCGGCGAAGGGCTCGTCCAGCAGCAGATATTTCGGGTCCGAGGCCAGGCAGCGCGCGATCTCGGCCCGGCGGCGCTCGCCGCCCGACAGCGCCATGGCCGAGGCGTTGCGGATATGGCCGATGGAAAATTCCCCGAGGAGCTCTTCCAGCCGGTCGCGGCGGCGATGCGAATTGGGCTCGACCACCTCCAGCACCGCCATGATGTTCTGCTCAACCGTGAGGCCGCGGAAGATCGACATTTCCTGCGGCAGATACCCGATGCCCATCCGAGCGCGGCGATACATCGGCAGCCCGGTCGCGTCCTGCCCGTCTATGCTGACCTGCCCCGAATCGGGCGAAACCAGCCCGGCGATGCAATAAAAACAGGTGGTCTTGCCCGACCCGTTAGGGCCAAGCAGCGCCACCACCTCGCCCTGCGCCAGATCCATCGAAACATCGCGGATCACCGGACGCTTGCGATAGGATTTGCGCAGCTGGCGCACCGCCAGCCCTCTATCGGAAACAGCGCCGCTCATGGCGTCGCGCTCGGTTGCAGGACGGTGCGCACCCGACCTGAGGCGCGTGCGCTGCCCTTGCCGAGATTGACGACGATGGTCTCACCCGACATGACATTGGCCCCCTGAGTCAGCAACACATCGCCCGACAGAGTGATATTGCCCGAGCCGATTTCATAGACCGCAGAAGCCGCCTCTGCCGCATCCTTGCCGCTGACCAGTGTGACATGGCCGGTGGCCTCCACCCGCTCGATCTTGCTGTTATCGCCTTCGGCATATTGCACTTGGGCCCGGTCGGCGGACAGGCGCATCTCGCCCTGAGCGATGATGACATTGCCGGTGAACTCGGCCTCGCCGGTCGATTGGTTGACCGTCAGATTGTCGGCGACCATCTCAACCGGGGCATCGGTATTGGCTGCACCGCCGAAAGCCACGTTCTGCGCCGCCAGAGGCCAGGCCGTCATCAGGGACAGGGTCAGGGCAAGACAGGTGGCGCGGCGCATGGGACGGTCCTCTCGGTTCGGGTCAGGGCTGATATATCAGACGCACGCCGTCGGTTAAATTCAGAAGATGTTGACCTGCATCATCACGGCTCATCTCCATCGCGCCGGCCTCCAGCTGGCCCGCCGGCGCGAACCCATGCAGCCCGCCATTGCCGACGATGCGGCCCTCGTTCAGATCGGTATGGATCTCGGACAGGGTCAGCGCCCAGCCATCCGAAGTGGTGACGCGCACTCCGCCAGACAGCTGGACCTTCTGGCCTTCGACCGTCCCATTGGGCGCGGTCAGATCGGCGGCCAGCCCATCCGGCGCGCGCCAGGTCAGGCGCATCTGCCGGGCAGCACCGTTTTCGCCCGGCCCGGTGGCCGCCCGCTCGGCCATCAGCGTCACCGCAGAGCCATCATCGGCCACCCCGGAAAAGGCCGGCCGGCTCATATGCGGGTCATTGGCCAGGGCTTCGGCATCAACATCCGCGTAAGGGATCGCCCCGTCCGGGTCAGGCGATTTCCCGACCAGAAACAGCGTGGACAGGATGGCCAGCGCCGCCAGAGGCAGCAGCACGCGCAGCCATGCCACCACGCGCGAGCGCATCAGACCATCCCGGCGCGCAGGCAGTCATGGATATGGAGGATGCCCTGCGGCACCCCTTCCTCGACCGCGAAGAGACAGGTGATCTTGCGCGACTGCATTTCCGCCAGCGCGGCCTCGGCCAGCTGGCCGGGCTGGATGGTGCGCGGCGCCGGGGTCATCACATCGGCCGCGCTGCGATCCAGCAGCCCGTCCATGTGACGACGCAAGTCGCCATCGGTGATGATCCCGATCAGCTTGCCATCGGGGCCGGTGACGCCGGTGACGCCGTAGCCTTTCTGGCTGATGACCAGCAGGGCCTCGGTCATCGGGGTGTCCTCGCCGACCAGGGGCATGTCATCATGCATCAGATCACCGACCCGCGACAGCAGCGCGCCCAGCTTGCCGCCGGGATGGAAGGTGCGGAAATGTTCGGCGGTGAAGCTGCGATGATCCATCAGCGCGATTGCTAGTGCATCGCCCAGAGCCAGCGTCATCGTGGTCGAGGTCGTTGGCACGATGCCGTTGCCGCAGGCTTCGGGCACCTTGGGCAGCAAGAGCGCAACATCGCATTGCCGGATCAGGGTCGAGCCCTCGCGGCTGGCAATCCCGATCAGCGGGATCGAGAAGCGCCGGGTATGGGCGACGATATCGGCAATCTCGGGCGTTTCGCCGGAATTTGAGATGACGATGACCGCATCGCCCTCGGCGACCATGCCAAGATCGCCATGGCTGGCCTCGGCCGGATGCACGAATTGCGCCGGCGTGCCGGTACTGGCCAGCGTCGCCGCGATCTTGCGGGCGATATGGCCGGATTTGCCCATGCCGGACACGACCACCCGACCGCGCGCCGCCAGAATGGTTTCGACGGCCCGGTCGAAACTGTCGCCAAGACTGGCCGCAAGCGCGGCAAGCCCTTCAGCCTCAACCGCAATGACGCGGCGGGCGGTATCGAGATAATTGCTCATGGCTCTGATCTAGTGATGAAAGATGTCGTTTTCATCCCCCCAGCCCAGCAGATCCAGATAGGCGCGGGTGGGCAGGAAATCGAAACAGGCCTGAGCCAGCGCCAGCCGATCCTCGCGGATCAGCAGAGCCTCCAGCGCGTCCTTCAGCCGGTGCAGATAGAGAACGTCCGACGCCGCATATTCGCGCTGCGCCTCGGTCAATTCGGCCGCGCCCCAATCCGAGGTCTGCTGCTGCTTGGAGACATCGACATCGACCAGAGCGGCGAGCAGATATTTCAGCCCGTGCCGGTCGGTATAGGTGCGCACCATCTTCGAGGCGATCTTGGTGCACCAGACCGGGGCGGTGCGAACGCCAAAGGCGTTTTCCAGCGCGGCAATATCGAAGCGCCCGAAATGGAACAGCTTCAGCACACCCGGATCGGCCAGCATCCGCGTCAGGTTCGGCGCGGCGGTCTGCCCCTTGGTGATCTGCACCAGATGGGCATCGCCATCGCCCGACGAGAGCTGCACCAGACAAAGCCGGTCGCGGCGCGGATCGAGCCCCATGGTTTCGGTATCGATGGCCACGACCGGGCCAGGATCCAGCCCGTCGGGCAGGTCGTTCTGATAAAGATGAATGGCCATAAGCGCCCTCCGTTTCGGGCAGCTATAGGACGGTTTCGCACAAAGGTCAGCCCTTTGTATGCCCCAATGGCGAATGTGGGCGTCCTTGCCGTAGGCTCCAGGCCCATTGATTTCGTGCGTTTGTTGTGTTTCAGGCTCCGCAAGGAGACCTGAGTGATGAGCAACCTTTTCTGGCTGAGCGAGACGCAGGTGGAGCGTCTGAAGCCATTCTTTCCCCAAAGCCATGGCCAGCCACGTGTCGACGACCGTCGCGTTATGAGTGGCATTGTTTTCATCAATCGCA
>JBKEBH010000195.1:0-1746 GCA_047973065.1 Paracoccus sp. (in: a-proteobacteria)
CTCGCGGCCGTCGCACCGGGGGAGGCGCCGGGCATCCTCTCGGCATTGCAGGACGCCGGTTACCCCGCCGCCCGGATCGGAACGGTGGCCGAGGGGGAGCCGGCGATCGCCATCGGGTAGCGGAAGGGCGGCATTGCGGGCGAAGTGGCCGTTCGGGAACAGAGCGAGCCGCGCGAGCGCCTGCCCGTGGGATGGCGCCGCCCCGCTTGGAACGAAGCGCTTTATCCCGGCCACATCCGCGTACCTCTCGAACGTCGCGCAAACGCTGACCGAGCGCCCTCCCGGGCTGGACGCCCGGGCCAAGGTGCGAGCGAAATGCATGGAATTATACCAAAGGTTGTGGTCGCTGACTCATAGATGGCTTTTCATGGTTCCCAAGGGCGCGTTGGTCTGATTCCATGGCAGGCACAGGAGGAATGTCATGCCAGCCAAAGTCCCGCTTCGTCCCGATTATACCGCTGCAGAGCTGCGCGCCTTCGCCGCACAGGTCCGTGATGCCGGGCAGAGCCGCCGGCTGTTGTCGCTTGCGGCGGTCATGGACGGAATGAGCCGTGGCGATGCGGCGGGGATCGGCGGTATGGACCGGCAGACGCTGCGGGATTGGGTTCATCGCTTCAACGAGGAAGGCCCGGATGGGCTGATCGACCGCAAGGCGCCCGGACCCAGGCACCGACTGACAGCGGATCAGCGCGACGAACTGGCGCGGCTTGTCGAAACCGGCCCCGATCCCGAGGCCGACGGCGTGGTGCGCTGGCGGCGGGTCGATCTCCAGCGCGTGATCCGGGACCGCTTCGGGGTCAGCTATCACGAGCGCCATGTCGGTCACATCCTGCACCAGCTGGGCTTTTCGCATATCAGCGCCCGTCCGCAGCACCCCGCGCAGGATGCGGAGGTCATCGAGGGGTTTAAAAAAATTTCGCCGACAGGCTGAAGACGATCCTCAAGGACCTGCCCGAGGATACGCCGGTTGAAATCTGGTTTCAGGACGAGATGAGGCTGGGCCAAAAGAACAGCCGTGTTCGCCAGTGGGCGCGCAAGGGAACGAGGCCGCGCCAACCCGCCGATCAGCGCTATGCCAACGCATATATCTTCGGTGCCATCTGCCCGGCGCGCGGTGTTGGCGCTGCGATCATGATGCCCACCGCCGACACCCAGGCCATGCAACTCCACCTGGAGGAAATCAGCAAGATGGCGACCAAAGGAGCCCATGCCGTCGTTCTCATGGACCAGGCCGGCTGGCATACGACCGGTGGGTTGACGCTCCCGGACAACCTGTCGCTCCTGTTCCTGCCGCCGAAATCACCAGAACTGAACCCGGTGGAAAATATCTGGCAATATCTTCGCCAGACCTGGCTGGCCAACCGCATCTTCGAGACCTATGACAACATCCTCGATGCAGGATGCAAGGCGTGGAACAACCTCGTTGCACAGCCAGAGCTCATCACCTCCATCGGAACAAGAAAATGGGCTAAAATCGGTCAAACACTATGACCGCTGGTATAAAGCGCTTCGTTCCAAGCGGGGCGGCGCCATCCCACGGGCAGGCACCCCCGCGGCTCGCTCCGCCGTACCACCTTTGGCAAAGGGTCAACCCCTGGGGCCGCTGGTATGAGCGGCCCGCGCCTCTTTGGGTTAACAACTTCCTAAAGTGCCATGCGCGCCATTAGGCATCCGTTTCGGTTCGAATTTTATCAATTCTCCCGTTTGTTTTCGGGATCGAGCACCATGAAAAAACTGATACTCGCC
>JBKEBH010000267.1:0-2516 GCA_047973065.1 Paracoccus sp. (in: a-proteobacteria)
GTCAGGGCGATCCGCACCGCCTCACGCTTGAATTCTGCTGTCGGTTTGTTCGTCATTGTCCGTCTCCTTGATCGCTCTCATGCTCTCAAGAAACCGGCACTTTTCCGAGACAAGTCCAAACTGATCGCGCCGGGGCGATACCGCCTGACCCGGCTGCTGCGCGGCCAGCGCGGCACCGAGCACGCGATGGGCAATCCGACCCCAACCGGAGCGCGGGTGGTGCTGCTGAACGAGGCCCTGACGCCGCTGCCGATCCCGGAATCCGACATCGGCATTCCCTTCAACTGGCGCATCGGCCCCGCCCGGCATCCGGTCAGCAGCGACACATTCGCCGCCATCAGTTTCACACCCGAAGGCGCTGGGCTGCGGCCCTTCTCGCCGGTTCATATCGACCAGCCCTGGCGGCACCCACATGTGCTGGGCGATCTGACGCTCCGCTGGACGCGCCGGTCCCGCGACCTCGCCGCCGACAGTTGGCAAGGGATGGAGGTGCCGCTGGCAGAGGAACGCGAGGACTGGCTGGTTGAGATCATCGATGGGGTCGCGGTCCGGCGCAGTCTTGAGGCCAGCACCACGTCTGTCACCTATCGCAGCGCGGATCAGGTGGCAGATTTCGGGGCTCTGCTGGGTCCGGGCGACAGTCTGACGATCCGTATCTATCAGCTTTCAGCCCGTATCGGGCGCGGCACCGCACGCACCACCACCCTTTATCTCTGAAGACTGGGAATCCCCAAAATGTCCGACAGCACCACCAACCTGCTGCTGCCATATCTGATGGCGGCGCAGGCACAGAAACATGTCACCCATAACGAGGCCCTGCGCCTGCTCGACGGGCTGGTCCAGCTTTCGGTCAAAAGCCGGGGTTTCACTGCGCCACCGGCAGACCCATCTGACGGTGATCGCTACATCGTCGCCTCGGGCGCGACCGGCGGCTGGGCGGGCTGGGATCTGAATGTTGCGCTCTGGACCGACGGTGCCTGGCTGCGATTGCCGCCGCGCGAGGGCTGGCGGGCATGGGTCGAGGATGAGGCGGTGCTGCTGGTCCGGACCGGCGTGAGCTGGCAGCCGGTGATCCCGACCGCGCTTGACGATCTCACCCGCCTCGGCATCGGCATGGCGGCCAGCGCCGGCGCGCCCTTTTCGGCCAAGCTGAACAGTGCCCTCTGGACAGCACTCTACGCCGCCGATGGCGGCAGCGGCGATCTCACACAGACCCTGAACCGGGAAACCGGCAGTGACGATGCCGGGCTGATCCTGCAGACCGCATTCTCGACCCGGGCGCTGATCGGCTTGTTCGGCTCGGACCGGCTGCGCATCACCGTCTCGCCAGACGGATCGGGTTTTCGCGACGCGCTGAGCGTCGATCCGGCCACAGGGATCGCCAGCCAACCGAACCTGCCGCGCTTCAAGGCATATACGAATTACGACAATTACGTGGCGACCGACAGCTGGACCACGCTCGGCATCAATGTGGCCGAATATAACGATCAGGGCTGTTTCGATGCCGCGATCAACCGTTTCGTGGCGCCGGTAGCGGGGACATACCTTTTCGGGGCATCGCTGCTCTACAAGGTCAACGCCAATACGAGCGCCCGGATGCGCGGGCGCCTGGTGCTGAATGGATCGACCGAGATCCGGGGATCGCTGGGCGAGATATCCGGGGCGCATGTGTCCGAGGCCACGGCACTCTGGCTGCAGACCTTGGTCCCGCTGAAAGCGGGCGATACCGTGACGCTGCAGGGCACATTCCGGGCGGCGGATGGATATTTCGCCGCCGACCACACCACATTCTGGGGGGCGAAGATCGGATGACACCCAAACGTCTCGACGACATGCTGCAGATGAGCGAGAGCGAATTTGAGGGTGAGCCAGCTCCCTGGAAATCGTCCAGTGGACGATTTCGCTGGCGAACGGGCGGAGCCCTATGGCAAGGGCTGCGCAGGAGGGCGCGAGGCGTGCGCTGGTCGATGCCGGGCTCGACGGCAGGGAAGCCGCGCTCGATATCCGCGATCTGCGGGCGCTGCTGGAAGGCATCCGCCTCATGCGCCGCACTGCCGCCCAGACAATCATCCGCATGCTGACCGCAGGGCTGATCCTGACGCTACTGGCCGGGATCGCCTTAAAACTGAGGCTTTTCGGCGAAGGCGGCTGATCCGCCGCGCGGAAATCACCGCCAACCGCACCAAACCCATCACCCCACGGCCCGCCAATCCGGCGGGCGTTTTCTTTATCCGGAGGATCCCCATGACCACCCGCTTCTATCGCCATTGGCGCGATGTGCCGAAAGATATCTGGCGCTGGCCCAACTTCTCGCCCGCCGAAATCGCCTGCCGCGGCACCGGATCGATCCTTATCCATGAAGAAGCCCTCGACCGGCTGCAGGCTTTACGGACCCGTCTCGGCAAGCCGCTGATCGTGAATTCCGCCTATCGCAGCCGAGAGCACAATGCCCGGGTGCGTGGGGCGAAGCGCTCGAAACACCTCGAGGGCACCGCTTTCGACATCTCCATGGCCAA
>JBKEBH010000269.1:0-2233 GCA_047973065.1 Paracoccus sp. (in: a-proteobacteria)
AGTCAGCCCGCGCGGGCTGGCATCAGCTCAGCGTAAGGGAGGGAAGCCGCCTGCCCGAGACCGCCGCAGGCTGGCTCGGTTCACGACAGCCCGCCCGCGAAGCGGTGCGCCCGCCCTTTCCCACAGAGAAAGCAGCTATCAATCAAGCTCTTGGTAGCCATCGGCACAGGACTACGGCATCATCTATGTATGCCTATTTTGCTTCGTGATATTTGGCCGATTGAGAATCTTGCTGAATACAAGATTCACTTTGCCCGCTGGAACCAGCACAGCCAGCCGCTGGAGGTGTTCGCGCGGGATCGCCGCGACTGGCAGGGCTGGCAGGAATACAGGCCAGGCCGCGACGATTTCAACCGCCCGCTGATTTTCTCGCTGATCCAGTTCTACCATGAACAGGACACGTGGCTGTTCGGCGGCGTGTATCGCGTCCTTGCCCGTCACCCAGACCGCTACGAGGTAGAGTTGACGGACATCGGCGAGAACATGATCGGTCGCCTCAAGCTCTTCTATGTGTATCGCGACCGCACAACCCGCCCCGTCATGGAGCGACACCACGAGGCGTTCGAAGTTCGGGAAATCCTGCGCGAGCCGTATTCGGGGCGCACCTTCCCTGGCTTTGACGATATCGACCTGTCCTTCGAAGAGTTGGATACGCTGATCCGCAATGATCGGCTGGATTGGCGTGCCGCGCTGGAAAACATCAAGGGCGTGTACCTGATCACCGATACACACACGGGCAGGCGCTATATCGGCTCGGCCTATGGCGACCTTGGTATCTGGTCACGGTGGCGGCAATACGTAGAAACGGGACACGGAGGGAACGTCGAGCTAACAAGGCTCGTACGCGAGCAAGGCTTGCCATACTGCCGCGAGCATTTCCGCTTTGCCCTGCTCGAACAACGCACCGCACGCACGCCCGACGACGTGGTGATAGCCCGCGAAACCTTCTGGAAGCGCGTCCTGCTGACACGCGGCGATCAAGGGATGAACAGGAACTAGGCGAAGGCGGCGCTCTAAGGTGTCGCCGCAGCCTCGGCGGGTTTGGGCAGAAGCGGTGCAACATCCTTGACCATCTGTGCCTGGGCTTTCTTGATGTCGCCCCTGATGTCCACGCGATAATGATAGAACAGAGCGCCCGTTGCCAAGCGTCCGAGCCGATCCAGACGCTGGCTTTCGCCGTCATTAGCGGGAGAAAACAGGATACCGACAGGCGCTTTGGCGGCCGTTACATGGCTGATAATCTGATAGCGGTCATTCTCTTTAATCTTCGGCTTGTATTTGACCTCGCCCAAGCAGATGACATTCTTCTTTCCGCGCCTGAAGATCAGATCCGATTTCGTGGGGAATACCCTACTGTCTTCGAAAAGTCTGCCCTGATGCTTGTTGCCGTCCAGAACGGCGATTTTATCTTCCCGCAAGGCATCAACGAATGTCTGACGGATGAAGCGCTCGAAGATGTCTTCAAGATCAAACAGGAACGAAGGCAGCTCTTTTCCGCTTGGCTCGAAGGTGAAGGCGATGCCGCCACCTGTCAGCAAAAGCTGATAGACGCGCAGCAGGCCTTCGTAATTGCCGCGCAGCCGTAGCGACACGCCCTCATCCAGAGAGAAATCATGTCCTGTAGGTTCGCGCTCTTTCACGCGCTGCAAGGTATCCAGAGCAATCTGGATCAGAAGACGTTCATCTTCCCATTCCTTGGTGTGCGGTATGATCCGCGCAAACCGCAGGCAGGCTGCTTTGACGATGCGATTAACGGGGCTGTCGAGGCCGAACTCGAAGACACTCGAAACCGTATCGACAGGGTTGCCGCGTGAAAGATACCGACTGATCGTCTGGCCGAATTCAACGCGGGGCTTATAGAAGCCATTGACGGTTCTAGGGTAGTAGCTGCGCTCCAACCCTGCGGATAACGCCTCGCGCAAATAATGGCAGAAGCTTCGGGCAAGAAGCTGGATGGGCGCTGGCTTGTCGGTCGTCTGGTAACGCCGAATGGTCGGAAGAATGCGGTCGTATGTTTCGCCGCCAATCTCAAGCATCGTCCAAAGATTCTGGATCGGAAACTTGGGGACGATGTTCAGGGTAATGGCGCTGGTCAGCGGCAGGTAACCGATCAGACCAAGCGCCATAAGATTGAGGCCATCGGCCACATCCTTGAATTCCAGTGCCTTCAAGTCGCGTGTCTCGGGCAGGACAAGAGACCGTCCGTTGCCGTCGATCAGATCGCCGCGCGGAA
>JBKEBH010000303.1:0-1524 GCA_047973065.1 Paracoccus sp. (in: a-proteobacteria)
GGGCGACTTCCACGAGGGCACGCTGCCGCCCATGACCGAGGCCAAGCGCGAGCTGATCGACCTCAGCAAGGACTCGCCCAGCCGCTTCTACGAGGCCTACGATCGCGGCCAGATCGACGGCTTTCCGGCCCGCAGCAGCAGCTGCGGCCTGCTCAGCCCGGTGCTGCCGCTCGACCTGTACGAGCTCTACAAAAGCTGGTGCGCCCGCGAGGGCCTGCGCAGCCTGCCTAACCCGCGCTTTGGCAACCAACTCATGCGCAAGCACGGCAAGGTGACGAGGCAGCAGCGCTGGGGGCACCCAGGCGCCATCAGGGGGCCGAGCGGCATCACCTGGCTGGCTGGTGGCCCCGAATGTCCACCGGGCAGCAACGAGGCCGGGTGGATCGCTGAGCGGGTGGACAGTTTTCGCGCGTCGTTAAAAAAGTACCGCGAAAGTGGTCAGAACTCGTCAGTTTTGTGAGGTATGTGAGCTATGAAACAGCCTGAAAACGTATACCTCACACCATACCTCACACCGCATGAATGCTGGGTTAGTGAGGTATGTGAGGCAAAACCCATCTACTTTCCCATACGAGCGCGGGCGGGCGTGCGTGCGCAGGCGCGCATGCGCCCGCGCAGGCGGGCGCATGCCTCACATACCTCACATACCCCACAAAGCCCACAGCCACGCGGCGTGAGGCATCCGCACGTCCGTCCGCTTATGCCTCACATTACCTCACACCCCTTGCTCGAAAAAAATGAGATGGGGGGAGGTAGTGAAAAAGCCGCCACCGCCGTGCTGGCCTGCACGCCCGACAACCTGGCCGATGTCCGCGCTGCCGTACGCCGCTGGCCCGAGCTGGCCGCCCTGATCGGCGATCTGCGCGCCCAAGGCCTGTTCCCCGGCCTGCGTAACATCGAATTTCGCCTCTACGGCGCGCCAGAGTGGGTAGCCAAGGGTCTGGACGCCATCGGTGCCGAAAACGCGCCCAGCGCCCCGCTAGCGCCCGCAGCGCCGGCGTCTGGTGTGGAGGGCTGATCGATGCGGATCGACCTCACCGTCAAAAACAGCGACAAGGTGCAGCGCGCCCTGGCCAAGCTCAGCGGCGACCAGGCCACGGCAGCCTACCGCCTCGCCGTACGCGACACTGCTTTCAAGGCCCGCAAGGCCGTGCAGGACGAGATGCGCCGGGTGTTCGACCGGC
The DNA here is from genome assembly GCA_047973065.1 of Paracoccus sp. (in: a-proteobacteria). Taxonomy (GTDB): domain Bacteria; phylum Pseudomonadota; class Alphaproteobacteria; order Rhodobacterales; family Rhodobacteraceae; genus Paracoccus. The sequence goes on from JBKEBH010000303.1 coordinate 1,185, forward strand.
CCACGCGCTACATCACCAACAGCGTGCGGGTGCACCTGGACCCGGATGACCTGCGCGCCACGATCGAGCCGACCCAGTACGGCAGCCCCGGCGTTGATCCGCAAAAAATCCTGCAAGCTCAGGAATACGGCGGGCGCCGCAGCGCCAAGCGGGCCGAGCGCGTGCTGCAGCAGGTCGGCATCCTGCCCAGTGGATGGGTCACCGTGCCGGGTCAGGGCGCCCGGCTGGACGCCTACGGCAACATGTCCCGCGGCCAGGTGATGCAGATACTCAGCCAGCTGCGGGCGCAGACCACGGCGGGCTACACACGCAATATGCGGCACGGCAAAGCCGGCATCGC
>JBKEBH010000012.1:0-4552 GCA_047973065.1 Paracoccus sp. (in: a-proteobacteria)
GAGGCCGGAGAGTTGACGATTGCGCAGCCGCCCGAACGGATCACGTCGACATCACCCAGCCTGACGGGGATATTGCTGGCGATCGACGCGCCGCTGACCTCTGCGGCGGCAACGGCTGTCGGCCCCTTGACCGATGACAAGGGATTCTTCCGCCAATGGGCCGCCGCGGCGGACGCGCGCGGGGTCACGGTCCTCTATCCCAACCTTCAGTTCGATATTGAGGCCCTGATCTCCGCGGCACCGGATCTGGTGGTCGCCTCGTCCACAGGTGGTGATAGCGGACTGGACTATATGGCCCAGCTTGACGCAATGGGCATCCCGGCCATCGCGCTGAACTATGCCGATCAAAGTTGGCAGGATATGGCGCGGCTACTGGGTCGAGCGACGGGGCGGGAAAGTCAGGCCGAGACCGCGATTGCCGACTTTGACGCCTACTCCGCCGATGCGGCCCAAAGGATCGCGGTGCCAGAGGGCAGCGCCAGTATCGTGGGCTATGACATTGGCGGCAGCTATTCCATCGGCAAAGCCGACAGCCCGCAGGCGGCGATCCTGTCGGCGCTTGGGTTTCGCATTGCGGAACTGCCGGAGGACCTTGTCCCAACGGTCACGCGGTCATCGGATTTCGACTTCATCTCGCGCGAGAATTTGTCGGCCGCGATCACTGGCGACACCGTTTTCCTGCTTTCGGCCGATGAAAGCGATGTCGCGGCTTTTCTGGCCGATCCGGTTCTGGCGAACCATCCGGCGGTCGTGTCGGGCCAAGTCTATCCACTTGGCATCAGCTCTTTCCGCGTCGATCCCTATTCGGGCCGTCAGATGATCGACGTGGTGCTGGATCATCTGCCTGCACAATGACCCGGGGCTGGCGCTTCTGGCTGAGCCTTGGGATGGCGGCTCTGGTGCTGGCCATGGCTGGCAGCCTTGCCATCGGGTCGCGTCATATCCCGCCGAGAGACGTTCTTGACGCGCTGCTGCGCGCCAATCCGGCCAATGACCTGCACCTGATCGTGCGCGAGCTTCGCGTCCCGCGCACCCTGCTGGCCGTGCTGGCGGGGGCGGCGCTTGGGCTTGCCGGCGCGATGATGCAGGCGCTGACCCGCAACCCTCTGGCCGAGCCGGGCCTGCTCGGCATCAATGCCGGGGCCGCATTGGCCGTGGTGCTGGGCATCGCGGTCTTTGGCCTGTCAGAGATGTCGGCCTATGTCTGGTTCGGCTTTGCCGGCGCCGGTCTGGCCGGGGCAGTCGTCTTTCTGCTGGGCCGGGCGCATGAGACCGGGACCGATCCGATCCGGCTGGTGCTGGCCGGGGCGGGCCTGTCGGTGATGCTGGGGGCCTTGACCGGTATTCTGGTGCTGAACGCCCCGATCGATCTGTTCAACACCTTCCGAAAATGGACCGCCGGCTCGGTCGAGGGGCGCGGGCTCAACGTGACGGCGGTGCTGGCTCTGGCGGTGCTGGCGGGCGGTGTGCTGGCGGCAAGCCTCGCAGGCAGCTTGAACGCCATCGCGCTGGGGCAGGATATGGGGCGGGTTCTGGGCGTAAGAACGGGGCGGGTCTGGGCACTGTCCTGCGTGACCGTGATGCTGCTGGCGGGTGCCGCGACAGCTGCGGCCGGGCCGATCGGCTTTGTCGGACTGCTAGCACCCCATGCAGCACGGATGATCTGCGGGCCGGATTACCGGTTGATCCTGCCTGCCTCGGGTCTGATCGCAGCGATCCTGCTGCTGCTGGCCGATATCGCCGGTCGCCTCGTCGCCCGGCCCGAGGAAGTCGCGGCGGGTATAGTCGCGGTCATCATTGGCGGGCCATTCTTCATCCTGCTCGTCCGTCGCTTTCGGCTGGTCAGGTCATGAGGGACGTATCGCTTCGGGTGCTTCGTCTTGGGCGGTTGTCCATCCTCTGGCGGCCGCACGTGCTGCTGGTTTGCGGGGTACTGCTGACGGCAATGCTGGTTCTGGCCGTCCTGTTGCTGGCAACCGGTACCATGGCCCTGACCGCAAGTCAGGTGCTGGCCGCCCTGGGCGGCGGCGGCAATGCCACCGCCGAGCAGATCGTCAGACGGGTCCGCCTGCCCCGACTGCTCACAGGTGCGTTTGTGGGTGCGTCGCTGGGCATGGCCGGAGCGATGTTTCAGTCCATCGCCCGCAATCCGCTGGGATCGCCTGATGTGATTGGCTTTACCACCGGGGCGGCAACCGGGGCCATCGTCCAGATCGTCCTGTTCAGCGCGGGGCCGCTGGGCACGGCCCTGGCCGCGATGCTTACCGGAATTGCAACAGCAGCAGGGGTGTTTCTGCTGTCGCGAAAGGATGGATCAACAGGAGGTCAGCGGCTGGTGCTGATCGGGATCGGCACTGGAGCTATACTGTCTGGCCTGAACACAATGCTGGTGGTGATGGGCAATCTGGACCGGGCCATGTCCGCGCAGGTCTGGCTGGCCGGATCGCTGAACATGCGAACGTGGTGGCACGTCCTGCCCGCCGCACTTGGTTTGATGCTGGTCGCGCCGGTTGCGGTTTGGCATGCGCGTCGCCTGACCCTGCTGGAAATGGGCGATGACATCGCACGACAACTGGGCGTCAGGGCGGAGCGAACCCGGCTGGTTGCGGTTCTCGCGGCGGTCGGGCTGACTTCGGTGGCTACGGCGGCGGCAGGGCCGATCGCCTTTATCGCCCTTGCCGCACCCCAGCTTGTGCGGCGACTGACGGGCGCGCCAGAAATACAACTGCTGCCTGCCGCGCTGATGGGGTCGGTCCTGCTGCTGTCAGCCGATCTGCTGAGTCAGCGCATCGCAGGCAATCTGGTGCTGCCCATCGGCCTGACGACGGGTCTGCTGGGCGGGATCTACATCCTCTGGTTGCTGACCCGAGGTAACAAGCGCTGAAACTGTCGTAACTCAACAACAGTTTCGCACGGCAGGATAAAAGTCGGTCACGCCCTCTTGATACGCGGAATGCATTCTGTATAGCGGAACAATTAGATTCATCCAGTAGCAAGCTCACGCGCCAGCCCGCCCCCTCCAATGGTCAGGGATACGCACATGAAACAGCGCAAATATGCGCAGCTCATGGGCAGCGCCGCTTTTGTTGCGCTGTCGCTGGGCTGCTCGACAGCTTCCTTCGCACAGGACACTTCCAGCCAGGACATCATCGTTTTGGACACGATTATCCTGACCGGCGAAAAAATCGCGCGGAGCATCGACAAGACAGCATCCTCGGTCGCCGTGATCACGGCCGAGATTCTGGACGACAGTTCGCAGATCGAAACCGTGGCCGAGGCGACGGCGAATATTCCCAACCTCAGCTACGCCAATGAGGGCGGCTTTGCCGGCGCACCGACCATTCGCGGGCAGGACAGCGAGGGGCCGAATTCCGGCGCAACCGCCTTTTTCGGCGGCACGCAACCGCGCACATCTGTCAATCTGGACGGGCACAACCTGAACTACAACGAGTTGGTCTTCAGCAGCAGCGCCGTTTGGGATGTCGATACGATCGAGGTCTTTCGCGGCCCGCAAACCGTGGCGCAGGGCGCCAATTCCATTGCCGGCGCCATTATCGTGAATACCAAGGATCCAACCTTCACGCCCGAAGGCGCCGTGCAGCTTGAATACGGCAGCCGCAACAAACGCCGGGTTTCGGCCATGTATTCTGCCCCGATCAGCGACGACCTGGCAGCACGAGTGGCGTTGGATTATTCCGCACGCGATACCTTTATCGACTATACCAATCCGGCCTATCTGGAGGCCGGGACCGGCCATGATTTCGAAAGCCGCAATGCGCGGGTCAAGCTGCTGTGGCAGCCCGCCGACCTGCCCGGCTTCGAGGCGAAGCTGACCTTCAGCCACACAAATACCGACCGCCCGACCTGGGAAGCCGCCACCATTCCCTATGACGAGTTGGACAGCGTCACCACGTCAAATCCATCCTGGTCGCAGCGGACAAACACGACCGTGCTGGACCTTAGCTATGATATGGGTAACGGGGTCGAACTGACGAACCAGTTGCAATATTCCGACGGCCATACCTTCCGTGACACGATGCCGACGGAATCGGGCACCGCCATCCTGGACACGAAGAACATCTCAAACGAAACGCGGGCCACTTTCGGAACCGAGGATGACGTGCTGAGCGGCGTCGTCGGCCTGTATGTCTCGCGGACGACAGCCGACGAGTTGCTGTACCTGCGCGGCACCACGACCTATGAGGACGAGAAGGAAAGTCTGGGCCTGTTCGCGGAAACCAACTGGCGTTTTGCGGATCGCTGGATACTGACGGCGGGGTTGCGCTATCAGCGCGACCAGACGAGACGCGAAGGTGTGGCCACTCTGGCGCGCGAAGTGCTGGACTATGGCAAAACCTTCGACGCCTGGTTGCCGAAACTGTCGCTTGCCTATGAGGTAGCGCCCGAAACGACCGTCGGAGCCCTGATCAGCAAAGGCTATAATCCCGGCGGCACCTCGCTGAATCTCAGCGACGGTCTCTACTACGATTATGACGCCGAAGAAGTCTGGAACTACGAAATCTTCGGTCGCGCACGCCTGCTGGAAGACCGG
>JBKEBH010000061.1:0-9346 GCA_047973065.1 Paracoccus sp. (in: a-proteobacteria)
CTGGACGGCACGACGATAAACTGGAATGGGGACCGCGATCTGCTGGAATGAAACGCGGCCCTAATCCACCTTCGGTCGCTCGGCTCTGACGGTGGTCCGATAGCCTGAAGCTGACGGCTCATGCGTGACGGCCGTGAGGGACCAAAGTCCATTTACCCCAGCCCTGAACCCGGACGCCAACACGCGCCCCTCGGCGGCGATCAGTGGGTCACCTGTTACGGTGGCTTCGAAGGTGTCGTTCCCTCGCCCGATCTCATCCAGCTTTGCCGCCGCCGCTGCCTTTGCTTCGGCTTCAGTCGCATAGGGGTGGCGCAGCTTCAGCACCGGCTTTCCCTCGCCAGCCACAACTTCCTTTCGCTTCGCTGCTGTCTTATCGTGCCACGCGGCCGAGACCGTCTTGTAGTTCTCGCGGGTGGTGAGTGTCAGCATCCAGTTGCTTGTGTCGCTTTGTGGCAATGGGCGCGGCGGGATTGGCTGGCCGCTGACGGTCCGGCCTTCACCCCGGCCCATAAACAGCAGCGCGCCACCCTTGACGCTGACCAGGGCGTCATGATCACGGCCGAGGCGGTCCAGGAACGACAGGTCGCTTTCGTCGGCCTGGTCGATGTGCTCATAGTATATAGAAGCGAAGCGCTGGGCGATCTTCGGTTCCAGACCCTGTTCACCGGCAATGGTCTGCACGATTTCACCCAGCGTCTTCTTGTCCCAGCTGCGGCTCTTCTGATCCTTGATCGGGCCACCCAGATCGGCGGATTTAGCCCTGATCGACAGGGTCGCGGGCGGTGAGCTGACGGTGACTTCATCGGACGTGAACAGTCCCATCGGTACCAGTCCGGTCTCACTATAGCCCATGAACACCTGCAACTCGGCCCCCGGCGCGGGCAGCTCGATCAGACCGTCACGATCATCCGGCTGAATTTCGACCGTGTCGGCCTTTCGCCCAGCCTCGTCCGTTACCACCAGTCCCAGCAGCCTATCCTTGATCTGATCAGTGATGTTGGTTCCGGCAGCAATGACCTTGAAATCAGGGGTCATGCGGTCAGTCCCAGAGCCGGATTGGCGCAGCCTCGACCGGCTGTGCCGCCGGCAGCTTGATCAGCACGCCTGATGGCAGCACCGGGCCAAAATCGGCTAGCCCGCGATTGGCCTCATAGACCGCTTCGACGCTATAGGGCGCGTCGCCATAATAGTTGTGGCAGATCAGGTCCAGCACATCGCCATCCTTGGTCCGATAGATCATAGCACCCTCGCCACGGTCTGGATTGCAGAAATAGCCCTGATCAGGGCGGACACGCCGCCGCGATCACCGCCATATTCGGCAATGGTCATGGTGAAGCCGATGACCCGTGGATCGCCATCGGCCCAGAACTCGCTGCCTTCCTCTTCGATCTGCGCGATGACCCATTGTCCCAGTACCTGCCCCCGGCCCGTGACCAGCAGCAGCGGCTTGCCCATCCCCGCCAACAGGCGCATGGCGTCGAGCTGCGCATAGCCCCCCATCCAGTGCGGGACAATTTCACCGGCAATGGTCATCTCGTCCGATCCCGGCCCCAGAAACTGTCGGCCGGGCTTGCGGCCAATCCGAGCCTGCGGCTCCCAACGATATTCCGAGCGCCGCAACACTGTTTGCGGCGCGGCGGTGCGCAGCATGAACGGATAAGGCCCCAATATCATCATGACCTTAATCATGCATCAGCCTCCGCATGTCGGCGTGCGCCTGCTGGTCCCTGGCGCGCAATTCCTGGCGGACCACGCCGCGCAGCTCAGCCGGGCTCAGGCCGCTGCCATTAATCACGATATTATAGTGTGGCGTATAGTTGACCTGACGCGCACGACCCGTGCCGGCTGGCGTCATTGCAGATGCAGGATCTACTCCAATTGCTGCGCCTGACGCAACAGACGCCCCTGCCGATTGCATCAGCGCCCTGATCCGCTCCATCATGGTCAGCATGCCGCGCAATGCGCCATTATTCGCAATGAACCCGGCGGCGCTTTCGAAGCGTACTTCCGGGCCGCGCTCACCTACCAGCAGTGGACCTGGGCCAAATCCGCCGCCCTGAGCGCGGGCGGGAACTTGCTTGAAACCGCCCACGCCGTCGCTGATGAACTCGCCAGCACCGCCATTGGGCAGCGTCTGTCCTTTGACCGTCACCGCGCCGGGGCCGGATGGCCCGCCATTCAGGGCGGCAATCGCTTCGCTGCCTTTGTCGCGCGCCCATTTCAGCGCGTCGATTACAGGGCTGATCACCGCCCAGACTGCCGCGAACTTGGCGGACAGCGCGTCCAAAACAGCGCCAATCGCGCTCTGGACAGCCTCCCAGACCGCACCGACGCCGCTAATGCTGAACAGGCCGTCTATTGCTGGCCTGATATAGCCATTCCATGCCGCGCTGAACGCATTGCCAATAGCGGCGAGCGCCGCCTGAAGCGCGGCGGAAAGGGCGTTCCATGCGCGTATGATATCGTCAGTGACGCCCAGTTTGTCGGTGATCGGCCTGATGGTGCCATTCCACGCCGCCCGGAACACCCCGGCGATACCGGCCCACAGGGATCGAAAATATCCGGTCAGCCCCTCCCAAATGCGCTTCAACCCCGCGACTGCGGCCGTCATGTCACCAGTAAATGCGCCCCTGAAGAACTGAGCAAGCCCGCCTGCAAAGACCCTGATATTACCGAACAGACGCCCGAACCACGGCCCGACACGATCCCAGTTGCGATAGATCAGATATGCTCCGCCTGCGATAGTTGCGATGGCTAGCCCTATAGGGTTGGCCAGTAGGGCGCGGCTCATCCAGAGCACGGCCTGACCAACCAGGCGAAACGCCGGGGCGAGGGAACGCAAGACCAGCGCCAGGCGCGTTGCACCATAACTGGCAACCGCCCATGAGCCGACCAACGATCCAAGACCTACCAGCACCGGCGCCAGCACCGTGGTAATTGCCCCCAGTCCGATCACGACAGCACCAATTCCGGCCAACAAATCGGGATGCGCATCCGCCCAGTTCACCAGGCCAGTGATGGCCTCTTCGATCATCGGCGCCAGTTTTTCGAGCGTCGGCAGCAGAGCTATTGCCAGCTTCTGGCGAAACACATCCCATATCTGGGACAGTCGATCCGTGACGCTGGCCCAGTTTGCATCCGCAGCCTTGGCCATTTCCGTCGTGAACGCGGCGCCCTGCTTGCCCGCCTGGGCCAGGGCATCCGCATTTGCGCGGATCGCTGCTTCCTGACCGTATAGGGCGTTGATCATCTTCATGGCTTCGTCCGTGCCGAACGCCTTCTTGATCTCGGTGGCTTCCATGGCGTCCAGCGTTTCGCCGTAGCGTGCCTTCAGATCGGCCATCACATCCACCATCGAGCGGAGCGCGCCGTTTTCGTCCAGGACGCGGACGCGCACTGGGTTCTTGGCACCCTTCGCCAGATCCTTGAACGCTTCATCAGCCGCCGCCGCATTCGTGGCGAATGCGCGCAGCGCCGTGCCAGCCTCGCCAGCGGCCATCTGCTGCTGCATCATGCCCAAAAGCGCCATCTGCTCGCGCATGCTCATGCCAAGGTTCACAGCCCCGGCGCCGGCGCTCTCAATCGCCTGCTGCATCTGCGTGCCGTCGGTCTTGAATTGCTGTACCGACTTGGCCAGCATGGCGCCGAAAGTGTCGCCGAACTCCGCATCGCTCAGTTCATTGAACTGCTTCTTGAAAATGCCGTAACTCGTTGCATAGAGGCTGGTCATTTGCTCAGCCTGCGCTTTGGTGGCCTTGGCGGTGACCATGGCGCTGGCAGTCATCTCGGCAACGCCCTGATCGGTCAGGGTCGAAATCCCGGACTTGATGTCATAGCTCGCCCGCACGAATGCGTCAGCCGTGACCCCGGCCAATTGCATCTGCATCTCTTGGCCCTTGCGGACCACCGCATCCAGATCCTTGACGCCCAGGGTGGCCAGCTCGCCTCTGGCTTTTTCGACTTCGCGAATGCCGTCGGTCAGCCCAGACACCATCCGCTGAATGCCGAATGATGCGCCGGCGCTGACCGCGCCAGCTGCCCCCAGCTTCAGGGACAGCTTCAGGCGCTTGTTCATGCGGTCGGCCGCATCAGCGACGATCTTTTCGGTGTTCTTCAGCGGCGCGGTGAGCTTGTCCCCGAGGCGCACGAATACTGACAGGTCGATATCACGGATCATTGACGTTCCATTGCGGCGATTTCGGCCTTGATCATGGCGATGGCAGCCCGATAATCTTCCAGCAGGTCTTCAACTGCCATGTTCTCGATCTCGGATGGCTGCCAATTGAAATGCCGAGACATGAAGAGGGCGACCGGACGCAGGCGGGCGGGGGTTATTCCGCCAGCTCGGCCATAAAATTTCCCACAACACCTGCTGCTTTGGAAAAATCGACCGGGTCGAGTTCATCGGCGGCTTCCGGGGTAATCTCGGCCAGATCAACGATCATCTTGAGGGATTTTTCCAGATCATCCTTGACCTTATTCGCGCTCTTCATGTCGCGCATTTTCGGGCGGCGGATGCGCAGTTCGGTGATTTCCTCGCCGGCAACGGTGATAGGGTATTGCAGTTTGACAATTTCGGCCATGACGGCAGTCCTTTCAGGATTGTAGAGCATCGCGCAGGTCTTCCAGCGCAGCTTCGGGATCGGGGATGGCGAAATCTTCGGTCATTCCTTCAGAAACCGGACGCCAGGCGCCGGTTGTGCGCTGATCGAAGCTTTCCATGAAGGCAAGCAGGGTATAGGCCTGCTCGCCCGTAAGAGTGATATCGGGGCGCGCCATGGGTCAGCGCCCGATATTGGCGCGGTGCTCGGCAAGCTGATCGACGCCGTTGACCCGGAAGATCATGTTGACCGGATCGGCCTCGATCAGCTCCACACCGTCATGCTCGCGCTTGTAATACCACAGGTCCAGCTCAAGTTTCAGCGGCACGTCTTCGCCCTCTTTCCACTCGCCCTCGTCAAGCTTGGTGACATAGCCGCGCATCTTGATCGTGTGCGAGTGGGTCTTCCCGTCAGCATCCTGCGTGGAGCCCTTGACGGTCAACGGGATCTGACTGCCGACAGTGATGCTGAGGCTCTTATACAGCTCCGGTGCCAGGCCCTGAAACGTCAGGGATGCCGTCAGCGTACCATGCTGACCAGAAGGGATCTTGACCTTGCCGGACATGCCGCCTGCGATATATTCGCGGGTCAGCATTTCAACCTTGGGAACCTCGGCAGCCGAGGCGACGCCAGCATAGCCCTTGCCATCAACAAAGACCTGCTGGAACAGAAGCAATTCGCGGATCATGGATCGCCCTCCTTACGCGGCGTGCGGCAGAACCTCGGTGAGGTAGCCGTTGTTGATCATGGAGCGGAACGTGATGTGCTCGGCGGTCGGGGTCTCGACCCAGTCGTAATTGATCCACACTTGACCGGCCTCCAAACTTTCGGGGGTGTTCAGGTCCGGGTCAGCCCACGCTTTGAAGCCAACCAGGGCGCCGACCGAAATCAACTGGCGCCCATAGGCGTTGACGCCTTCGACCACTTCTTCGAGATACTGACGGGTCACATTGCGATCCACTGCCCAGAGATGGGCCTGAAGGATGCTTTCGTTGACCATATCGGCGATGCGGCGGCGCTTCAGGAAGGAGAAGGGCTGGGCTGGGATCGGCTATCACTACTTTATTCGCAAAGATGGCACGCTGGAGCGGGGTCGGGATCTGGAAAAGATTCCTGCCGCCCAAGGCGGCCACAACACCGGGACCATCGCCATCTGCCTGCATGGCCGCGAGGAAAGCGCCTTCACCGAGGCCCAGTTTGCGACGCTTCGCACGCTCTGTGAACAGGTCGACAAGGCCTATCGCGGAAGCGGTGCGCCGATCACCTTCCACGGACATTGCGAAGTATCGGTCAGGAGCTGTCCGGTGATCGATTACAAGGGAGTCCTCGGCCTGAGTGCCGCAGGCCGCCTGACCTCCCCTGTCGGCCCGAAGGATGAGGATATCCCGACCGCCCCGGCGCTGGAGGGGCTGGAATTTCTGGCCACTCCCATCGCAATGCTGAAGCAAGGCTCGAAAGGCACCGCGGTGCGCGGTCTGCAGGAATCCCTCAAGAGTCTCGGCTACTTCCCGGGCCGGATCGATGGTGATTTCGGGCCACGCACCCGCGATGCCGTTATGGCCTTCCAGGCGGATAACCACCTTACCACGGACGGCAAATTCGGGTCGTTGAGTCGCGAGGCCATGTTAAGCGCCCTACATCGCCCCATCTCCGAGGCCCGCGCCCTTGCCTCGCTTGGCGATCTCGCCTCGGCCGGCAGCCGCATCGCCCAGTCGTCGCGCCGCAATCTGGCCATTGGCGCCATCCTTGGCGGCGGCGGGCTGGTGACCGTCATCGATGAGGTCAGCGTTCAGGCAGACATCATCCAGCGGCTTTTCGCTGATCATGGCCTGATCACTGGCGCTGTGATCCTCGCGGCAGGCGCGTTCGTCGCCTGGCAGTCCTGGCGCGCCGGGCAGGCCCGCCTTGAGGATCACCGCACCGGCAAGACCGCCTAGTCAACTCAGTAAAAGGGGGGGCAGTGTGAGCGAACACGCCCAGGACCAACTGCTCCAGGTGCATCGGCGCCTGGACGCACATGACAGCCGCCTGAAATCGGAAGAAGCCCGCATGGACGCCCATGACGGGCGCATTCGGGCCTTGGAGACCCAACAAGCGGTTACTGATGAGCGTGCGGGGCACATCAAGGCCTCTCTTGACGAAATCCGTGACGGTCAGCGCTGGCTGATCCGGCTGGTAATCGGCGGGATCCTCGCGGGTATTCTGGCCTTCCTGATCCGGGGAGGTTTCCATGTCGGCAGCTGATCGCACTGAAATCCGCCGCAAGGCTCGCTCAGACTATGTCTATCGGCGCATGATGCAATCGACCATCGCCGCCGCTTACGGTGTCAGCGCGGCGACAGTCGGGCGCTGGAAGAAGGCCGCCAAGGAAGACGGCGACGATTGGGACAAAGCGCGCACCGCCCATGTGATTGCCGGCGAAGGCGTCGAAACAGTAGTTTCGTCGGTGGTCGAAGATTTCATGATCCAGGCACAGGCGATCCTGGACGAAATCAAGGACGGCAACCACACGACCAAAGAAAAGGTCGACATGCTGGTCTCGATCTCAGATGCGATGACCAAGATGGCCGCAAGTGCCAAGCGGTTCGCGCCCAAAGTGTCTGAGCTTAGTGTTGCCCAGGACGTCATGGCAAAGCTTTTGGACTTCGTCCGCGAGGAGTTCCCACGGCACTCGGCGGCCATCCTTGAGATTATTGAGCCCTTCGGTGAACGTCTGGCCGAAATCTACGCATCATGAGCACGCGGCCGACGCTGAAGTCTGCGATCAACGCAAAGGATTTCCGCAAGAAGATTGCGGAGATGGCTTTGGGGTTCGCGCGCCATATCGAGCTGAACGTTGAGGCCTTTTCGCCCGATCCGGCGGCGAAACATGAGCGCCTGCAGCGTGTACGCGGCCCCGCCGGATTCCAGTACTTTCTGGAAACCTATCTGCCCCACTATGTGAAGGGCGAGCACAGCCTGTTTCATCGGGCCATTTTCAAGCGAGCGCCGGAAATCCTCGCGTCGAAACAGGGCGTCAGGGACCTGTTCATCGCCCCGCGCGGGGCCTCGAAATCGACTCATCTGTCCCTCGGATTCGCGATCTACTGCACGGTGCTTGGCCTCAAGCACTACATCCTCGAGATCTGCGACGTTTATGAACAGGCCGCGCTATTGATCGAGGCAATCAAGGCCGAATTAACCACCAATATCCGCCTGCAGAACGACTTTCCGGACGTCTGCGGCCAAGGTCGGATCTGGCGCGAAGGCGAGATCGTCACACGCAACAATATCCGCATCGAAGGCCTCGGCGCCGGCAAAAAGGTGCGCGGTCGCCGGCATGGCCCCTTTCGCCCAGATCTGGTGTTTCTGGACGATATTGAGAACGACGAGGCTGTGCGCTCGCCCGATCAGCGTCAGAAACTCTGGAACTGGATCTACCGCGCCGTGCTGAAGGTCGGCCCGCCCGATGGCAGCATGGACGTGATCTGGGTCGGCACGGTTCTGCATTACGACGCGGTGCTGGTGCGGGCCTCCAAGGCCCCTGCGTGGCACACCACCAAGTTCTAGGCGATCATAAAATTCCCCGACCGCATGGACCTCTGGGACCGGTTTACGGAAATCTACCACAACGACGGCGAAGACGAAGCCAGGATCTTCTACGGCGCAAACCAAGATGTCATGGGTGCCGGCGCGGTGGTCAACTGGCCATCTGTTCAGCCGCTGGTCTTCCTCATGCTGGAACGCGCGGCCGATGCTGCCGCCTTCCAGACCGAATATCAGAACATGCCGCTGAGTGAGGGGAATCCGTTCGGCGATCTGACCTTCTGGGTGCAGCGCCAGCGCGACTGGATCTTCTTTGGCGCAATCGATCCTTCGCTGGGAAAAAAGGGAAAAGGCCGCGACCCGTCCGCTATCCTGATCGGCGGCTTCGACCGGCTGGCTGGCACCATGGATGTGGTCGAAGCATCGATCCGCCGGAGGCTTCCGGATCTGATCATCTCTGACACTATCGCATTGCAGCGCGAATACCGCGCACTGCTCTGGTTCGTTGAGGCGGTCCAGTTCCAGGAATTCCTGCGCACCAGTCTGATGATCGAGGCCGCCAAAAATGGTGTGGGGATTTCGGCAGTTCCGATCACGCCGAGCGCGGACAAGGACTTGCGCATCGAGCGGCTGCAGCCGCCAGTTGCAGCCGGGTTGATCCGGTTCAATGCGACACACACCACGCTGATCGAGCAGCTGCAGCAATGGCCCAATGCCGATCACGATGACGGCCCCGACTGTCTCGATATGCTGTGGCAGAGCGCACTGCTCTATACCGGCGGCGGGGGTACTGGCAGCGGCCTTCAGGTCGCATCTGCATCCGGCGGATCGGCGGGTCGGTTGGGAGATTATCGCATGGGAGGACGAGGATGAGCCGCCACAAGAACAAGCGCAAAAACACCAAAGCGGCAACTGTTCATTCGCCGGGCGGAGCATCCTTTCTCGCCGAGGTCCGCAAGAATCTGCCGGCAGATGCCCGCACGCTGATCGCCGATGCGCGCAATGACATCACCATTCCCTTTTATACGGGTGTGCTGCAGCATGCCGATGATACGCTTTTACAGCAGGGCGGTGGCAAGGGCCTTGCGATCTATGACGAAATTGAGCTACCCCCCGAAAATCGGACAGTGACGGAAGCTACGATCTGACGTTTGCTGGTCTCCAAGGACGAGGAGATCAGAACATGAAGAAGCGCAGGAACCATGATGCAGGCTTCAAGG
>JBKEBH010000087.1:0-1619 GCA_047973065.1 Paracoccus sp. (in: a-proteobacteria)
CTTCCGAGATCGCGCTGTCGAAGCCGAAAAAGCGGTAAGGCACGCCAAGGCTGTCCAGCGTCTCGGCCAGATTGCCCATTCCGCGCACCAGATTGGGGCCACCCCGTCCCACCACGACATAGAGCGGCGTCGGCCCATACGCGGCGAAATGCTCGCGCAGAGCGTCGCCCATGCCGCGGAGGGTCTCGTGGATGTCGGTGTTGTCCTGTGGCAACGGTGAGAGCGCACCACAGGACGGCAGCAGGTTTCGTCAGAACAACGCTTGTCCGATCAGTCCTTCCGGCAGGCGCAGGGTCATGGCCCAGGTAATCAGGCTGATGAAGCCGACGGCACCGGCTGTCATGAGGGCGGCGGTCAGCGGGCGGGCCTTGCCGGCAATAATCAGGAAAGCCGGGAAGAAAATTACCATTGCCGGGATGAAGCCGATCAGCCAGATCAGCGCCACAAGCCCTGCGAAGACCGCCAGATATTTCTCGCGCCCCGAGGATTTGCCAGCCAGCGTCACGCTGGCATCATCGTCATGCACTTCCGCGACGCGCCCCGACCTGATCCGAAGGATCACCGCCAGCGAGGCCACAAGCGCCAGAATGCCGATGACCAGCGGGAAGACCATACCGAGGAATGTCAGCTGCGCAGCCTCGACGACGCAATAGGCGGCGACAAGGAACAGCAGCCCGGCAAAGGCGATCTGACGGCCACGGGTCTGCTGGTCGGCAGCATCGCTTTCGCCCTCGCTGGAGATCTCGGCACCGAAGCGCAGGCCCAGCCAAACCGAGACGACAGTGATCAGCGCGATGATGATGACGCCAGGTCGTGTGATCCAGCCCCAGTCATAGAATTGCACCGCCTGATAGAGATAGTTCTCGGCGCCCGGCGCCAGCACGAAACCGATCAGCAGCGCTGGACGCGGCCAGCCGAAGCGGCGCATGTAGATGCCGACCCCGCCCATCACGATCAGCGCGACCAAATCGGCCATTGACCGCGATGCCTGAAAAGCTGCGAACATGGCGATCATCACCATGAAGGGTGCGAGGTAAACGAAAGGCACCTGTGTCAGACGGGCAACCTGCCGCGCCATCAGCACGCACAGCCCCGCGCCGACAACATTGGCCAGGGCTAGCGACCAGATGATCGTGTAGGTTACATCCAGCCGCGTTTCGACCATGGTTACGCCGGGCTGGATGCCTAGCAGCACCATGCCGCCCAGGAAGACGGCCATCGAGCCCGATCCGGGGACGCCGAACAGCAGTGTCGGGATCAGCGCACCGCCCTGACAGGCATTGTTCGCCGATTCCGGCGCAATCACTCCGCGCACGTCACCCTTGCCGAATTGCGACTTGTCCTTGCTGGTCTGAACGACATGGCTATAGGCGATCCAATCCACGACGGCGCCGCCAAGGCCAGGCAGGGCACCGATCACGCAGCCCATGCTGGCGCAACGCGCGACCAGACATGGATGGCTCAGAAAATCGCGGATGCCCTTGCACCAGCCGCCACCAAGAGGCGTGCTGTCGGAAATTGCCGAACCGCGCTTCAGCAGGTCGATGATCTCTGGAATGGCGAACAGCCCCATTGCGACCACGACCAGCGGGACGCCATCATAAAGATAATCGATGCCG
>JBKEBH010000092.1:0-4143 GCA_047973065.1 Paracoccus sp. (in: a-proteobacteria)
CGGCTTCTACAATCCCAGACGGCGGCATTCAGCCCTTGCCGGGAAAAGCCCCGTGGCCTTCGAGAAAAAGGCCGCATGAAAGAGCAAAGAAACCGGCACTTTTCCGAGACAAGTCCAGACCACGCCCTTCCGCGGCGAGAAGATGACCACCTATGAAGGCGGCGTGCGCGTGCCCTCGCTGCTGCGTTGGCCGGGTGCGGTGCCGGGCGGTCAGGTTCTCAACGGCATCCAGAGCCATCAGGACATGTTCACCTCGCTGGCCGTCGCCGCCGGGATCGAAGATCCCAAGCAATGGGTTCTGGAAGAAAAGAACCAGTATCTCGACGGTGTGGACAACACCGCCTACTGGAAGGGAGAGGCCGATCAATCGGTGCGCGACTTCATCATCCATTATTACGAAGCCAATATGACGGCGGTACGGATGGGGGCGTGGAAGTGGCATTTCCTGACCAAGGAGGATTACTATGCACCGCTGGAGCCGCGCACGGCGCCGCTGGTCTTCAACATCCGCATGGATCCCTATGAAAGCTATGGCAACACCGATAGCTATGGCCATCTGGTGCAGAAAGTGTCCTGGCAGATTGGGCCGATGAACGAGCTGATCGGCGCACATCTGGCTTCACTGGCGGAGTTCCCGCCGGTGCAGGCCAGCAAGTCGTTTGACATGAGCACGCTGGTCACCGACTTTCTGAGCAAGGGCGTCGAATAAGTCCCGGACAGGCGCGGCGCTTCGGCGCCGCGCCGCATTCAAGGCAGGGTGATTATGTCAAAAGCAGCGATTTCAGATCCGGGTGCCTCCGGGCGCAGTTCGACACGCGCGCCGCGCAATATGATATGGATCGAGGGCGGCACCTTTACCATGGGATCGGACGATCATTATCCCGAGGAACGGCCGGCCCATAAGGTCACCGTGGACGGATTCTGGATCGACCCGACGCTGGTCACCAATGGCCAGTTCAAGCGTTTCGTCCGCGCCACCGGCCATGTCACCTTTGCTGAAAAGAAGCCCGATCCGAAACATTACCCCGGCGTGCTGCCGCATATGCTCTATGCCGGATCGCTGGTGTTCTCGCTGCGCCCGGTGAGCCGGTCGATACCAGCGATTTCACGCGCTGGTGGCAATTCCTGAAAGGCGCCGACTGGCGCCATCCTTACGGGCCGGGCAGCAATATCCACGGGCTTGACGATCATCCGGTGGTCCATATCGCCTATTCCGACGCCCTCGCCTATGCCAGATGGGCAGGCAAGGATCTGCCGACCGAGGCCGAATGGGAATTTGCCGCGCGCGGCGGGCTTGAGGGCCGCGAATTCGCTTGGGGGGATGAACTGGTCCCCGGCGGTCAGCATCTCGCCAATACCTGGCAGGGGATCTTCCCCAATGAAAACCTGGCCGAGGACGGCTATGAACGGACCTCGCCGGTCGGGGCCTATTCGCCCAATGGCTATGGGCTTTACGACATGATCGGCAATGTCTGGGAATGGACCGCCGATTGGTATGCGGGCGAGCATAAGGCCGACCCGAACAAGGCCTGCTGCATCCCGCATAATCCGCGCGGTGCCAGCTGGCGGAAAGTCTGGACCCGACCATGCCGCAGATCCGCATCCCGCGAAAGGTGCTGAAGGGCGGCTCGCATTTATGCGCGCCAAATTACTGCATGCGCTATCGTCCCGCCGCCCGCCATGCCGAGCCGGTGGACACCTCGACCAGCCATCTCGGTTTCCGCTGCATCCTTCGCGGCAATTCGGAAGACCGCCCGGCAGATGCAGATACCGGCGCCTGAGCGCGGAATTGGGCCATCTCGCAGTTGTCAACTGACACGCGGCGATTACTGCCCTAATATCTGCGCATGTCAGCCTTGGCAGCCCTTTTCCGCATCGCGATTCTTGCCGTTCTTGCGGCGGGAATCGGGCTGCCCATCAGTCAGGCCAGTTCCGGGCCGATGCACCTGCAGATGCAGATGATGCAATCACATTCCTGCCATGCCGATATGATAGCATCGGCGGACATCTCGCCGGGGCAGACCTGCAAGCATGATTGCCTCAGCACTGCCGCACCGCTTGATCTTCCGGCACTGCTGCCGCGCAGCATCAGGATTAATCGGATCTTTGTTGCCGAGCTGGCGCAGGATGCGCCCTCGCTTTCGCCCCCGCCCGAGGAGCGCCCGCCCCGCGCCTGATCTCCCCCTATTCCCGAAAACCCAATGTTTTTATGGAGATCAATCATGACCCATCTGTCCCGTCGCGGCTTTCTGGCCGCCTCTGCCGCCATGGCTGCAACCACGCTGGTGCCGGCCCGCCTGCGTGCGGCCTCTGACGCGTTCCAGCTTCAGGCCACCACCCGTGTCATCGAGGTGAACGGACGTGCCGCCACCGTCATGGGGCTGGTCAATGCCCAGGGCGGTCAGGGCCTGGTGCTGGAGCCGGGCCAAAGGTTCCGCACCGATCTGACCAATGCGCTCGATGTCGAGACCATCATTCACTGGCACGGTCAGATCCCGCCCAATGATCAGGACGGCGTGCCCAACACCAACCCGATGCTGAAACCCGGCGAGACCCGCCCTTATGATTTCGCGCTGCGCCCCGGCACGTTCTGGATGCACAGCCATATCCCGGATCAGGAAATCGGTCTGCTGGCCGCACCGCTGATCGTGCGCAGCGCCGAGGATATCCGGGCCGACCGGCAGGAGGTGGTGATGTTCCTGCACGACTTCGCCTTCCGCAGCCCGCAGGAGGTGCTGGCCGAGGTGAGCGGTGGCACGATGGATCACGCTTCGATGGATCATGGCGCGATGAACCATGGGTCCATGGACCAAGGTGCTTCCCCGATGCCGGCCGGTCCTGCCGGCGGCATGGGGCATGATATGGGCAATATGCGGCAGATGATGGGCGGCGGCATGAGCGGCATGGCCATGGATCTCAACGATTTCAACTTCGATGCCTATCTGGCCAATGACCGCACGCTGGACGATCCCGATGTGATCGCGGTCGAGCGCGGCGGGAAGGTGCTGCTTCGCGCGATCAATGCCGCCTCGATGACCGCTTTCTGGATCGACACCGGCGGCATTGCCGCGCGGCTGGTGGCTGTCGATGGCGAGCCGGTCCAGCCCATGCCCGGCACGCGCTTCCCTCTGGCCCCGGCGCAGCGGATCGATCTGGAAATCGACCTGCCCGGCGACGGCGCCGCCCTGCCGATCCTGGCCCTGCGCGAGGGCGCGCGCGAGCGCAGCGGGATCATCCTGGCGCCCAAAGGCGCTGAGGTGCCGCGCCTTTCTGGTCTTTCGGACAGCGATAACCCGCCGGTCTCGGGTGACATGACCATGGAACTGGCCCTGCGCGCCGCCGCGCCGCTGTCGCAACGTCCGGTTGAGAACAGCCAGATCGTCATGCTGGGCGGCTCGATGCAGCCCTATCAGTGGACGATCAATGGCCGCAGTTGGGGCGATCACGTCCCGGTCGGGGTGCGAACCGGCCAGCGGGTCGAGCTGTCTTTCCACAATATGTCGATGATGGCCCATCCCATGCATCTGCACGGCCATGTCTTCCAGGTGGTCGAGGTGAACGGCACCCGCTTCCCCGGCGCGATGCGCGACACCATTCATGTCCCCTCCATGGGCATGGTGACCATCGCCTTCGACGCCGGTCAGGTGGCGCCCTGGATGCTGCATTGCCACCAGATGGGTCATCTGGCTGCGGGGATGATGACCGAGCTGGCGATTTCGGCCTGATTGAAGCGGGGCAGGGCATTATTATGCGTCCAATCCCGTCCTGTCCCGGCCCGATAGAGAAAGACTCTGGCCTGCCGGCCAGAGCCGGATATAGGAGGGCGGATGTTAATGATTGACCCAAGCGCCCTGCTTCTTCGCGCCCCAGCCTAGCCTCTAGGTGTTTGATCCCACGGTTTGATGGTGTGATCCTTTCTTTGGAATGTAAGGATACCCTATGGGACAAGTTCGTCATGGCATCTCTCGCCTGCCGGATGCCGAAGGGGACAAACCCAAGCGTCAACGCTTCAAGCGCTATCCCATCGACTTCTTTCACATGGACATCGCCGAGGTGCAGACAGCAGAAGGCAAGCTTTATCTCTTCGTCGCAATCGACCGCACCAGCAAGTTCACAGTCACCCAACTGGTCGAGAAGGCAGAC
>JBKEBH010000112.1:0-2939 GCA_047973065.1 Paracoccus sp. (in: a-proteobacteria)
TCGATGGTGCGCGGCCAGCTATGGGTCGGATAGCACCACGATCCGCGGATTTCGACGTCCTTGAAGGTCAACTGAAAGAAATCGATGCTGCCCTTGCCCGGATGCAGCCCGGTCTGGACGATGACGCCCTGCTTGCGCACCGCGTCCAGGCAGGATTGCAGCGCCCGGTCGTTGCCGACGCATTCCAGCGCCACGTCGCAGCCCAGATTGCCTTGCGTGCCATCCCGCACCACCTGCCCCACATCGTCGCGGACAGCGTTGATGGTGGTCACGCCCGGAACCACATCGGCGGCCAGTTTCAGCCGCGTGTCGTTCACGTCCGAGACGAACAGCCGCGCCGCCCCAAAGGCCCGCGCTGCCAGCAGTGCAAGGATGCCGATGGGGCCGGCGCCGGTGACCAGCACGCTGTCGCCCGCCGTGATCCGGCCCCGGTCGCAGGCATAGACGACGACGGCGGTGGGTTCGACCAGCGCGGCCTCCTCGTCCGACAGCGCATCGGGGATCTTCTCGACGTTATAGTCGTTCAGCAGTGCCATTTCGGACATCCCGCCCGAGATCCAGGACAGCCCGACCAGCGCCAGGCTGCCCGAGAGGTTGTGCTGACCCCGGTCGGCGAAATGCTCGCCCGTGCGAGGCATGACCAGCGGCTGCACCGAAACGCGGTCGCCCGGCGCGACCTTGGTCACGCCATCGCCGACGGCCACCACCTCGCCGCCGAATTCGTGGCCCAGCACCTGCGGGAACACGGCGCCGGAATAGGGATGCGGCTCGGTCGGGATGAAGATCGGACCATGGGCATATTCGTGCAGGTCGGTGCCGCAGATGCCGACATAGCGGTTGCGGATCAGCACCTGACCGGGGCCGGGCGCGGGCGGCTGGGGGATATCCTCAAGCCGCAGATCCTTGGCGGCGTGGAAACGCAGGGCCTTCATCATGTCCTCCTATAGTTCGTCGAATGCGGCCAGAGCCTTGGCCGCGTAAACCGTACCGGGGCCGCCCGACATCTCGATGGCGACGGCCAGCACCTCCAGCAGCTCCTCGCGCGTGGCGCCGTGGGAGTTCGCCTCCGCCGTGTGAAAGGTGATGCAATCCTCGCAGCCGCGCCCGATGGCGACGGCCATGGCGATCAGTTCCTTCATGCCGTGACTGACCGTGCCGTCGCGGTTGGCGGCCTGCATCAGCCCGCGAAAGGCGGTCATGGTCTTGCCGTCCGCCTTGTACAGAGCCATGGCGCGGGCGTTCATCGCGTTCAGCTTTTCCCTTGCGTTTGCCATCAGATCAACACCATGCCCCCGTCCACCAGCAGGCTTTGCCCGGTCATGTAATCGGACCCGGCCGAGGCCAGGAAAATCGACACCCCCGCCAGATCGCCGGGCTGCGAAGGGCGGCCCAGCAGGATATCGGCGGAAAAGCCCTCGAACGCCTCGTTGTCGCGCTGGGTCAGGCCCTGATCGACAAAGCCCTTGTCGATCAGCTTCCACATGTCGGTGGCGACCACACCGGGGCAGATCGCGTTGACGTTGATGCGGTGCCGCCCGAATGCGCGGGCCGCGGCCTGGGTCAGCGCCACCACGGCGAATTTGCTGGCCGAGTAATGGGCCAGCGGCTCATAGCCCTGTTTGCCGGCGATCGAGGCGGTGTTGATGATCTTGCCGCCGCCGCCTTGGGCAATGAACTGTTTCGATGCTTCCTGTATGCCGATCAGCACGCCCATGGCGTTGACGTCCATGACGCGATGCCAGTCGCTTTCGGTGATGTCGTTGAACTGCTTGACCTGCGCGATGCCGGCATTGTTGAACATCGCATCCAGCCGGCCATGGGCGGCGACGGTCCGGGCGATCAGTGCCTGAACGCTGGCGCGGTCGGTCACATCCACCGCGATGCCGGTCGCATCGCCCCCCGAGGCGCGGATATCGGCTGCGGTGGCGTCGGCAGTGGCGGGATCGATATCGGCGATAACCACGCGGGCGCCGGCACTGGCCAGCCCCTCGGCAATGGCGCGGCCGATGCCCCGGCCGGCACCGGTCACGATGATCGAGCGATCTTGGACGGAATTGCTCATCTTGTCTTCTCCTCCTTGCAAAACGGGCCGCCCGCCGGGAGGGATGGGCGACCCCGGGGATCAGGGGTCAGCCGGTAAAGGCGCGGATCAGGCGGTTCACCTCGGCCGCCTGCTCCATTTGGACCATATGGCCGGCATCCTTGATGACACGGCTGCCGGCATTCTCAAGCATGCCGGCATGGGCGGCGGGAATGATTGCGTCGGTTTCGCCCCAGATGACCTGCGCCGGCACGCCGGATGCGGCAAGGGCATCGGCGATCTGCACCGCCTGCTTGCCGCCCGCGAACAGATTTCCGGACAGTTCCGTCAGGAAGGTCTGCACGCCGTCCAGTCGCTTGTATTTCAACAGGTCCTGCACCAGCGAGCGGCTGACAAGGCTTTGGTCGTGGAACAGGTGGGCCAGCACCGGTTTCAGGTCCTTGCGCCCCTCGGCACGGGTGAAGCCGTCGATGTAATTGGCGTTGATGTCGCCGCCCAACCCGGCCGAGGCGATCAGCGTGACCGAGGCCACGCGGTTGGCATGATCGATGGCGGTCTGTCCCGCGACCAGCCCGCCCATGGAATGGCCGACCAGATGCGCCTTATCCAGCCCCAGGTGATCCAGCAGGGCAATGACGGTTGCCACCATCAGCCCCAGATCGGCGGGACGGGCGGTCTTGACCGACTGGCCGTGACCGGGCAGGTCCAGCGCATGGACCGGTCCGCCTTCGGCCAGCGTGTCGATATTGAACAGCCAGTTGTCCAGATCGCCGCCAAAGCCGTGGATCAGCAGCATGGGCGTGCCCTCGCCGGGCCTTTCGACATGGCGGATGCGTCCGGCAGGCAGGTCGGCGAACTGATAGGCGGGACCTGCCTCTTCATCATCCTCGCCGGAGGT
>JBKEBH010000113.1:0-3522 GCA_047973065.1 Paracoccus sp. (in: a-proteobacteria)
TGTCGCCCCCGCTCTCGCGGCAGATCTGGCGGCAGATGTCGCGCAGCCGCAGCCGCAGCGGCCCGGTCAGAACCTTATAGCGATACTTTGTCGACCAGACGATATGGTAGCGATGATAGAAAACGCAGTGCTTGCCGGTTATCATATTGCATGATCCTATCCTTCGTGCTGAAGCAGGTCCGACTGAAAGTCGGAGGGTTGTACCCAGACGTGGATACTGAACATCTAGGGCGAGCAGCAGCCGGCAGGCCAATAAGAGAGCCAGGCCCCCAGCTTGCAAAAGGACAGCCGCCGGGAAATCTCCCGGCGGCTGCATTTCTTGCGGTTGATCCGGCGATCAGGTGAAGGCGATTTCCTCGATCCCGGTCAGGGTCAGGTCCAGTGCGTCGATATGCACTTCGCGGCCCCAAAGCGTGAGGTTGCCGCCGAAGATGTTCCAGACGCCGACTTCCGAGGACAGCTCGCGATAAGTGATATCTGCTTCGTCAAGATCAATGACCAGCCGGTCCCAGCCGCCGCCGCCATTCAGCGTAGCACCATCGCCACCATCAACGAAGTAGAAGGTGTCGGCGCCGCCGCCGCCATCGGCATAGCCGGTCGCAATCGAGATCTTGTCATTGCCGTTGCCGCCATAGACCCCGTCAAGGGCGGTATCGACCACGATGGTGTCGTTGCCATAGCCGAGATTGGCTCTGCCGACGGTATCAAGGTCGATCAGGTCATCGCCGTTGCCGGCATTGAGCAGGTTCACCACGCCGGCCGCAAACACGCGGTCGTCACCATCGAGCAACGACAGGGTTTCGATCACGCTGTTGCCGCCTTCGGCGATAAAGTCGCGACCATTGCTGCCGATCACGCTGCCGACATCACCCAGATTGATGGCAAGCCCGTTATCTGTGGTATCCGAGGAGCCACCCAGATTGACGGTATCGGCATCGTCATAGAGCGTGATGAGATCGGAGCCTGCACCCGACAGGACGTCTTCGACCGCGTTGATATAGACCAGCTCGTCGCCCAGATCGGAGGCCATCCGGTTGCTCTGCAGCCCGGCAACACCGACGGTGCCGTCAAAGTTGACCAGCCGCTCCGCGCCCATCGTGAACAGGCCGAAGGGATCGCTGCTGAGGCTGTTGCCCAGACCCATCAGTCCGCTGAGAACACCGAGCCCGTCATCGAAGACTGCTTCGATGGAGTCGATGATATTTTTCGACACTTCGGTGAAGCCATAAGTTGCCCCCGTGGTCAGGAGCTGCATGTAGAACTCCATCTGATCGAGGATCGGGGTCGGATTGCCGGTGGCCGCAGTGATCGCATCGCCCAGATCGGCGAAGGAATCGGTGAGGTTGTCGGCGATCCTGAACACTGTATCGCCCAGATCGTAGACCAGCTGATAGGCACCGTCGAAGAACTCGTCCGCACCATTCTCGATCGGTTGCAGCAGCGGGTTCAGGGCGTTTTCATCGATCACGCCGCTGGTGTCGGCCCCGAACAGGTCCAGAAACGAGGTTGCCAGCGATTCCGAGCCGCCAGACACGAAATCGGCCTTCTCGTCAGAAAGATCGACCAGCCCGTTCATGAATCCCGACAGCAGGGTAAAGACCGGGCCGTCCAGACGATCGAAGAAATCGTTCATGACCGCATAGATGCCGGTATAGGTATCGGTTTCGTAATTGCCGGGCAGATCGCCCGGATCGGGCACGATGATTTCGGCCATATCGACGCCAAGCAGGCTGCCTTCCGAGGGAACGCCCTCGTCATCGATGGCGAACATCATCCACAGGCCGGGGCTGAGAACATTGGCCTCGGGGGTGTTGATGCGGATGGTGGTCGAATTGATGACCTCGAAATCCAGCGGCACCAGGCGCGCATCCGAATTGCGGGCATGGGTCGAGGCCCCCGAGCGGATGGCGTTGATTTCAGTGATCGCCGAGGCATCATCGACGGTGATCCAGAAGCTGTCGCCCGAATCGATATTGGTCGGGGCGTTGGCGATATCGGGCCGATCGGCCAGATTGCCGTCCTCGTCATAGAGATAGGGCGGGGTGAAGACCTCGATATTGGTGTTCTGCAGCGGGCCGGGTGCGCCGCCGCCGCCGGACCAGATCGTTCCGTCGGGCAGAAGCTGCCCCGAGGAATGGTAAAGCCGGGCGAGCCCCGCATCGGCCCAGGTCTCGGTCTCGCCGGTATCGGGATTCCAGACCAGAACGCCGTATTGGGCGTCTGCCAGCTGGTTGCCGAGGATGGTTTCGGATTCGCCCCCGCCGCAGATGGCGACGCGGCCGTCGGGCAGCAGAACGAAGCTGCCATTGGTGCGGCCGATGCCTTCGCCGGGATTGTTCTCATCCTCGATGAAATAGGCCTTTTCCCAGGTCGGAACCGCAGTGGAAAGATCGCCTTTCCACACCCAGCCGTCATCGGCGATGATAAGCACCTTGTCGACATCGTACATGATGCTTGGCGTGGTGGTGCGGGTCTGGAAGGGCAGGGTGTCGATCTTCGCCACCGCGCCGTCGCCCTCGACATCCATCACGAAGATATCGCCATGCTCGTCATCCTTGCCCTCGGCCTCGATGACATAGACGGCGCCGTTGCTGGCTTGCCAGACATGCGGATACCAGTAGGTGCCACGGATCTGGGTTTCGTTATCAGCCAGATCCGCGATCTCGGTGCCGACCAGCTCCCGAAAGCCGGTTTCGGTATTGTAGATCTCGGAAATGGTCGAACCCTTGTATTTCTCGTCGCGTCCACCGACGATCAGGATTTCGCCATTAGCCAGCGTCGTGCTTGTGCCATACCAGCGGGCATAGGCCATTTCACCGGTTTCAGCATCGCGGATGGTTTGAGTCTTGTAGTCGAATATCGTTACGTCATTGACGCCGGCATAAAGCCCGCCATCGGACTCGGTGTCGCGCCAGGCGTCGCCGCCCATGATGATTACATTACCCGTATTGGGATCAATCGACATATTCGAACAGAAAATATTCGTGGCGGTTGTATTTTCAAGAACCTTATTCTCGCCGGTTGCGGGGTCCCAGACGCTATAAATGAATTGCGCCGCTGACATGCCACGCTCATCCGTGCCGAAGGACAGGACCTTTCCGTCGGGAAGAACGATGGAGTGAATAGGGATGATCGTGATGTCCTGGACATCACTCCACTCGCCATCGCCCTCCAGGTCTTGTGAATTCTGATTAATCATCGCGCTCACTTTATGCAGAGAAATTATTGTTTATATAGAAAGATGATTGGCCCACTGATTATCGGTGGGGGCCATATGGCTGACTATTTACATGTCGAGTGAAGGTCTATTGACCGGCTGGTCTATTGATTAGACACAGGGATTTGGATAGGGAAACGTAATATGCGTATCTGGAATATATAATATTATACCCATTCATCAACCAATTAGTCGGCTTTGAACAACGCCTTCAGGCCGGCTGAGCACCTTGATTTCGGGTTTTCGACAAGGTCAGGTGCGCGATCAGCCAACCGAGGACTGCAGCCAAGGCAGCCAAGATCGCC
>JBKEBH010000126.1:0-31350 GCA_047973065.1 Paracoccus sp. (in: a-proteobacteria)
CCCCGATCCGGTCGAGCAGATGGGTCGAGGTCACATAGCCCATGTCGAAAGGCGGATCCTGACGCAGCCAGACCACGTCCAGCTCGCTCAGATCGACAGTGGCCCAATCGCCGAAATCGACATGATTTCCCGGCTCGTTGCGCAGGGTCACCGGCCGCCCGGTCGCATAGATCCGCCCGGCCCGATAAGACAGTTTGTCAACAGTATATTGAAACAGCCGATGCCCGCGCGCCTCTGCCTCAAGACCAATGCGGAATGTGCTGTCAGCAGTGATGGAGACATCCTCGATCGGATCCATCTGCAGGGCGACATAAAGACTCATGGTGCCATCCTCCGGTTTGTCGCCTTGTCCGATGGAATACGCCCCGGCGCAAGCACCGATCAGACAGCCGGATCAATGTTCCCCAAAAGCGTTTTCGATGATCTCGATCCGACCGATCTGATCAACAAGAGCCGCATCCATGCGCATTTCGGTCATCAGACCATTGGGCAATGTATCGCAGAATTCACAGGCCGCCATGCAAATCCGATCCATCTGCCGGCGCGAAATTCGTTCCGCCGCCCGCGAGAAATCCCTTGCCGCTTTCACCTCGACAAAGACGAAAACCCCGCCCTTGCGCAGGATCAGGTCGATTTCACCGCCCTGCCCGTGCCAGCGGCTTTGTACAAGATCATAGCCGGCATCACGGTAGCGATCGGCCACCGAAGCTTCGGCAAGATGGCCCGCATGATAGGCCATTTGCCCACGCGCCCGGCGCAGGCCGCGTGAGGCGGCGGGCATCCGGGCCGTGGATGGCGCCGGGACAGGTGTCGAGGCAACCCGGTCGAAATCAAAGCAAAGCTGCATCAGGCGTCCTTTCCCAGCGACAAGGCAAGCTGATAGGCCTGCCGCCGCGCTATTGCGAATTGATCCGCGACAACCGCAGCGGCGTCCTTTACGGACATGGTGTCCAGCAAATCCTTCAGCACCGCTTCGATATCCTTGTCTTCGACTTGAGCCGCCGCCGGACGATCCAGAACCAGCACGATTTCACCTTTCAGACCGGCATCCGGGATCCTTGCGGCAATATCGGCCACGGTTCCCCGCATGATTTCTTCGAATTTCTTGGTCAATTCCCTGCACAGGACGATGCCACGATTCGGATCAATCTCGCATAGAATTCCCAAGGTTTGCTTAACGCGCCTGGGACTGTCGAAAATGATCGCGGTTGCTTCGACCCCGGCGACATCGGCCAGCCAGCTGCGCCGGGCCGCTGCGGGTTGCGGCGCAAAGCCTGCGAACAGAAAGCGGTCGCTTGGCAATCCGGCCACGCTCAGCGCGGCAAGCGCGGCCGAGGCACCGGGCACGGCAAAGACCTCGCCGCCATCCGCGATCACGTCGCGGGCGAGCCGGAAGCCGGGATCGGCCACCAGCGGCGTGCCGGCATCCGAGCAATAGGCCACCGAATGTCCTTCCGAGAGGGCTGCGCTCAGTTCCCGGGCGCGGCGTTCCTCATTATGGTCATGGCAGGCGATGATCCGCCGTCCGCGCAACGGAATGCCGTGGATATCCATGAGATGGCGCAGGGTGCGGGTGTCCTCGGCCGCCAGAATATCCGCAGCATTCAGCACATCGAGCGCCCGCAGGGTAATGTCGCGCGCAGCTCCGATCGGGGTCGCGACAAGATAGAGGCCGGGCAATAATCTGCTCGCCTCGATCCGGGCAGGAAGCGGGCCGGCGGGCGCAATACTGGCTTCGGTCACGACATGTTCCTTCTTCTTTCGGCACGGATCGGGCACGCGGCCCACCTGCCTGACAGCGCCTGCGTTGCCAAGACCGGGTGTTGTGAATAGGCTGCGGCGCAAGCCACAACTCCTGACAATAGGGAATCATTCTGATGTTCACCATTGCCAAGCGAATCTCGCGCCGGGCCGCCGGGGCGGCCATCCTGGCGGCGGGGCTTGCTGTTGCCGCGTGCCAACCGACCAGTCTGGGCCGTTCCGGCCCCGCCATCGGCCCGCAGATCGACCCCCGCCAGCCGGTGCAGGTCGCTCTGCTGGTGCCGGGCGGAACCGGCAATGCCGATCTCGACTGGCTGGGCCGCTCGCTGGCCAATTCGGCCAGGATGGCCGCCGCCGACGCCAGGGGTGCCAGGATCGACCTGCGCGTCTATACCACGACCCCGGCCGAGGCTTCCGCGGTCAGCGCCGCCGAAAAGGCCGCAGCCGAGGGCGCCAGGATCATTCTCGGCCCGCTTTTCGCCGATTCGGCCAATGCGGTCGGCAATGCGATGAAAGACAATAACCTCAACGTCCTGTCCTTCTCGAACAATCCCGAGATTGCCGGCGGCAATGTCTATGTTCTGGGATCGAGCTTCCAGAACGTCGCCGACCGGCTGGTCAAATACGGCGTCAAGCAAGGCCTGCGCCGCTTCCTGATGGTCTATGAAAACGACCCGGCCGGCCAGATCGGCGCCGGTGCCATCCAGACCGCCATCGCCCGCAATGGGGCAACCCTGTCGGGCAAGCAGCAGCATGCCCTGTCGCAGGACAGCATCGACGCCATCATTCCCTCCGTGAGCGCGGCCGTCAAATCCGGCAAGATCGACGCGATCTTCATGACCGCCAATCAGCAGGCGGTGCTGCCCTATCTGACCGACAAGCTGACCGCATCCGGCGTGACCTCGCGCGAGGCTCAGATGATGGGCCTGACCCGCTGGGATATCCCGGCCGCGCGGCTGCAGCTGCCCGGCGTGCAGGGCGGCTGGTTCGCCATGCCCGACACCCGGCTGCAGGCCCAGTTCACCTCGCGCTACCGTTCGGCCTACGGCGAGGCCCCGCATGAGCTTGGCTCGCTCGGCTATGACGGGGTTGCCGCGATTGCCGCCCTGGCCGGCGCCGGCAACAAGAACGCGGTCAATACCGTCGGTCTGACCCGTCCGGCCGGCTTTACCGGCGTCAACGGCGTCTTCCGGCTGCGCCCGGACGGCACCAATGAACGCGGTTTGGCCATCGCCACCATCAACGGCGGCAAGGTGGTCGTGATCGACGCCGCCCCGCGCAGCTTCGGCGGCGGCTTCGGGTTCTGAATTGAGCATCATTCCCGATAACCTGCCTCAAAGCGCCCCGGCTCTGCCCGGGGCGCATTCCGTCTTCGATCCGGGCACATTCCTGCCCGAAATCGACACCCGGCTGAAGGATATATCCGATCCGCGCGAGAAGCGGGCCGAAACCGTCGCGATGCTGCAGGCGGCGCGCAATGCCGCCATGGCCGATATCATCGCCGGTTTCGAAAGCCACCCCCGGGCCGCGCGCGAGACCGTGCGCGCCATCGCCAGCCTGACCGACGCCATCGTCACCACCATCCATTACGTCGCCACCACCCATCTGCACCCGCTCAACAGCCCGACCGAGGCCGAACAGCTGGCCGTGCTGGCCGTCGGCGGCTATGGCCGGGCCGAGATGGCCCCCTATTCCGATGTCGATCTGCTGTTCCTGACCCCCTACAAGACCTCGCCCTGGGCCGAAAGCGTGGTCGAATCCATGCTCTACATGCTCTGGGACCTGAAGCTGAAGGTCGGCCATGCCACGCGCAGCATCGACGATTGCATTCGCCTGGCCGGGCAGGACATGACCATCCGCACCTCATTGGTCGAACACCGCGCCGTGGCCGGCCAGCTTGCCCTGGCCGAGACCCTGCGCGAGCGACTCTGGACCGAACTTTTCGACCGCTCGGTTCCCGAATTCATCGAGGCCAAGCTGGCTGAGCGCGACGAGCGCCATACCCGCCAGGGCGGGCAGCGCTATGTGCTCGAACCCAATGTCAAGGAAGGCAAGGGGGGCTTGCGCGATCTTCAGACGCTTTACTGGATCGCCAAATATATCCACCGGGTCGAGCGCGCCTCGCAGCTGGTCGATCTGGAATTCTTCACCCGCGAAGAGCATCTGGCCTTCTGGCAGGCCGAGGACTTCCTTTGGGCCGTGCGCTGCCATCTGCATCTGATCGCCGGTCGCTCGGTCGATGTGCTCAGTTTCGACATGCAGGTCGAAGTCGCCCGCCGCATGGGCTATCAGGACCGCCCGGGACGGCGCGGGGTCGAGCTGTTCATGCAGGATTACTTCCGCCACGCCACCCGCGTCGGCGATGTCACCCGGGTCTTCCTGACCGCGCTGGAAAGCCGCCATGTCTTCCAGCAGCGCCTGCTTGGCCGGATCTTCCGCCGCCGCAAGAAGCTGCAGGACGGTTTCGCCGAGATTTCCGGCCGTCTGGGCTTTGCCGATCCCGATGAGGCGCTGAAGGATCCGCTGAACATCCTGCGCCTTTACGAAGAAGCCCTGCGCACCGGCATCCTGATCCATCCCGAGGCCATGCGGCAGGTAGCGGCCAACCTCGATCTGATCGACGACAATGTCCGCGAAACCCCCGAAGCGCGGCGCATCTTCATCGACCTGCTGCTGAAACACGGCAACCCGGAACGCTCGCTGCGCCGGATGAACGAGCTGGGCGTGCTTGGCGCCTTCATCCCCGAATTCGAAGCCATCGTCGCGATGATGCAGTTCAACGTCTACCATCATTATACGGTGGACGAGCATACCATCCAATGCATCGCGGCCCTGGCCGAGATCGAACATGGCCACGAGATCGAGGATCTGCCGATCGCCAGCCGGATCATGGCCGGCGACATCAACCGGAGGGTGCTTTATCTGGCAGTCCTGCTGCACGATATCGGCAAAGGCCGGCCCGAGGATCATTCGATCATCGGCGCTCAGATCGCCCGGCGGGTGACGACGCGGCTCGGACTGCCGCCCGATGAGGTCGAGACCATCGAATGGCTGGTGCGCAACCATCTGCTGATGTCCGATGTCGCCCAGAAGCGCGACATTTCCGACCCGCGCACCATTCGTGATTTCGCCAAGGCGGTGAAAACCCGCAAGCGGCTCGATCTGCTGCTGGTGCTGACCGTCTGCGACATTCGCGGGGTCGGTCCGGGCACCTGGAACAACTGGAAAGCCGTGCTGCTGCGCCAGCTTTACGAACAGACCGCCATGGTTCTGGACAGCGGCATGGAAGCACTGAACCGCGATCAGCGCCTCCATGAGGCGCGCCGCTCGCTGCGCCATTATCTTGTGGCGCAGGGCTGGGATGCGAAGGTGATCCGGGCGGAGGTCTCGCGTCACTATTCGACCTATTGGCAGGGCCTGCCGACCGAGACCCAGGCAGTTTTCGCCCGGCTGCTCAGCGGGATTTCGGATGCAGAGATCCGCATCGACCTGCATCCCGATCCCGACCGCGATGCGACCCGCGCCGCCTTCGTGCTGGCCGACCATCCGGGGATCTTCTCGCGTCTGGCCGGGGCCTTGGCCCTTGTCGGCGCCAATGTGGTCGATGCCCGGACCTATACCTCCAAGGACGGCTATGCGACGGCGGTCTTCTGGGTGCAGGACGGCGAGGGCCATCCCTATGACAGTGAGCGGCTGCCGCGCCTGACCAAGATGATCGACCGCACGCTGAAGGGCGAGGTGGTGGCGCGCGATGCCTTCGCCAACAAGGATCAGATGAAGAAGCGCGACCGCGCCTTCAAGTTTCCGACCCATATCACCTTCGACAATGAGGGCAGCGAGATCTACACGATCATCGAGGTCGACACCCGCGATCGTCCCGGCCTGCTTTACGATCTGACCCGGACGCTGGCGGCGAACCATATCCAGATCGTCAGCGCGGTGATCGCCACCTATGGCGCTCAGGTCGTGGACAGTTTCTATGTCAAGGACGCCTTCGGGCTGAAGCTCCATCAGGCCGGCCGACGCGAGACCTTGGAAAAGAAGCTGCGTCAGGCCATACGCGATGGCGCAGAACGGGCAGGAGCGTAAATCATGAAGAAATCTATGGTGGCCGGGTTCATCTCGGTCGGGCTCTGGACATTCCTGTCCCGGCTGACCGGGTTCGTGCGCGATATCCTGATGGCGGCCTGGCTGGGCACCGGCCCGGTGGCGCAGGCCTTTCTGGTCGCGCTGTCGCTGCCCAACATGTTCCGCCGCTTCTTCGCCGAGGGCGCGTTCAACACCGCTTTCGTTCCGATGTTTTCCAAGAAGCTGGAAGGCGGCGACGATCCACAGACCTTTGCGCGCGATGCCTTTGCCGGCCTCAGCTTCGTTCTGCTGATCTTCACCGCGCTCGGCATGATCCTGATGCCGGTGCTGGTCTGGCTGATGGCGGCGGGCTTCGTCGGCGATGAACGCTTCGATCTGGCGGTCGAATATGGCCGCATCACCTTCCCCTATATCTTCCTGATCTCGCTGGCCTCGATGATCGGCGGGGTGCTGAACGCGCATTCGCGCTTTACCGCCGCCGCCGCCGCACCGGTGCTGCTGAACCTGCTGTTCATCATCGCCATGTATCTGGGCCGCTGGTTCGGCTGGGATCTCGGGCTGACCCTGGCCTGGGCGACGCCGGTCACCGGGATCGCCCAGCTCGGCCTTGTGTGGTGGGACGCGCATCGCACCGGCTGGACCTTCCTGCCCCGCCGCCCGCGCCTGACCCCGGATATCCGCCGCCTGCTGGTCATCGCCCTGCCCGCGATGTTTGCCGGCGGCGTCGTCCAGATCAACCTGCTGGTCGGGCGTCAGGTCGGCTCATTCTTCGATGGCGCGATTGCCTGGCTGGCCTATTCCGACCGGCTTTACCAATTGCCGCTTGGCGTGGTCGGCGCCGCCGTCGCCGTGGTGCTGCTGCCCGAGCTGGCCCGCCGGCTCCGCGCTGGCGACGAGGCGGGCGGTCAGTCGGCTTTTTCGCGCGCCACCGAATTCGGGCTGTTCCTGACCCTGCCTTCGGCCTTCGCGATTGCCGTGATCGCGGTGCCGATGGTCTCGACCCTGTTCGAGCGCGGCCAGTTCACCGCCTATGACACCCAGCAGACCGCCCATGCCCTGACGGTCTATGCGCTCGGCCTGCCGGCCTTCGTCATGCAGAAGATCCTCCAGCCGCTCTATTTCGCGCGCGAGGATACCCGTACCCCCTTCCGCTTCGCGGTCAATTCCATGGTGGTCAATGCCGCTGTCGCCTTCGGGCTGATGCATTTCGTCGGCTTCCTGGCGGCGGCACTTGGCACCTCGATCGCGGCCTGGGTCATGGTCGGACAATTGTGGTGGGGCACCCGCTCCATGGGTCAGGCGACCCGGTGGGATGCCCGCCTGCGCCGGACCGCGCCGCGCATTCTGCTCTCATCGACGCTGATGGCGGCGGCGCTCTGGGTGATGCTGCGGTGGACCAACGGCATCGGCATGGCGCGGATCCCGGAACTGGCGCTGCTGGTCTTTGGCGGGGCCGCGATCTATTTCGCGCTCAGCTTCGCCACCCGCGCGATCACGCTTGCCGATCTGCGCCGCAATGTCCGCCGTTAACCCAAAGCTGCCAGACCCGGGAAGGTCTCCAGCAGCCAATAGGACATATCGGCCATCCGTCCGCTGAGCAGCATGGCCCCGACCACGACCAGAAGTGCGCCCATGACACGCTCGATGGTCTTCATATAGGGCTTCACCCGGTTCATCAGCCCCATCGAGCGGTTGATGAACATTGCCGAAAGCAGAAAGGGAATGCCGAGCCCGAGCGCATAGACCGCCAGGAGCGCGGTGCCGCGCCCAATCTCGGCCTCGGTCGCGGCAAGGCCGAGGATCATGCCGAGCTGCGGGCCGATGCAGGGCGTCCAGCCGAAGGCGAAGGCAAGGCCCAGCACATAGGCGCCAAACGCCGAGCCGCCCTGATCGCCGGTCTCAAGCCGCGCCTCCTGATCGAGCATGGGAATGCGGATCACATGCAGGAAATGCAGGCCCATGACGATGACCATGACCCCGGCCGCGCGGGCCAGCCAGATCTGATATTCCAGAAACAGCCGCCCGAAGGCGGAAGCCGCAAAGCCCATGACCAGAAACACCGTCGAAAGTCCCAGCACGAACATCAGCGCCGCCGGCACCGCGCTGCGTTCACCGGACTTCAGCCCGTTGACGCTGATCCCGGTCATATAGGCCAGATAGGGCGGCACCACCGGCAGCACGCAGGGCGACAGGAAGGACAGGATCCCGGCGGTCATCGCGACAAGCGCGGCCGGCAGGAAACCGGCATCAATCAGGTCAATTCCAAACATGGCGCAACCCTAGCGGATTTGCCGCCTCGCGCCAGAGGGCAGCCGGTCACAGTCGCGTGGCAATGACACGAAAAAGGCCCGCTGTGAGGCGGGCCTTTGGATGGGTGACAGAACGAAAGTATCAGGCCGACCACCAACCGCGCCGCTTGGGCCGGGCCGGGGCGTCTTCGGACACCGGCTCTGCCGCTACGGTTTCGGCCACGGCCTCGGCCATTTCCGGCTCAGGCTGAGGTTCCGGCGCAGGTTCGGATTCGGCCGGGGCGACGGGCGCTTCGGCCAGTTGGGTCGCAGCAGCATCAATCGCCGCATCATCGCTGGCCTGTTCCTGCGCGCCTTCATGCGCCGCAGCATCCAGATCGGCGGCGGCAAGCTCGCTGTCATCGGTGATTGGCGCGGCTTCTTCGGCAATGGCAGCTGCGGCGTCCCCTGCCACGGCTTCTGCCGGGATCTCGGCAGCGGCTTCGGGCGCGTCATCCTTCGCTTCGGTTTTGCGGCGCGAACGGCTGCGCGAACGCGAGCGGGATTTCGGCTTTTCGGCAGCAGCCGGATCGGTTTCCGCTTCCGCTTCGGTCTTTGCCCCGGCTTCGGCATCAGGGGCCTCAACCGCAGCTTCCGCCGCCTCGGACGAAGACCCGCCATCGGCGGACTGGCCGTCATCGCCTTCGCTGCCTTCGCCCTCGGCCCAGTCACGCCCGCCGCGCCGCCGCCGGCGACGGCGACGCTTGCCGCGACCGCCCGCCTCATCGTCTGCGGCCGGTGCCGGTGTCGCATCCGCCTCTTCTGCGACCGCCTCGACGGTCTCGTCCTCGTCGATCTGAGCCATCAGCTGGGCATCGACCGACACCACCTGCGCCGCAGCTTCCGGTACAATCCGGGTCGCGGTCTTGAACTTCTCGATGGCAAAATCGGGCGAGATCAGCGTCGGATCGGCCTCGACCCGGACCGACATGCCGTAACGGGCCTCGATGGTGGCGATGTGCTCACGCTTGGCGTTCACCAGGCAATTGGCCACCACGACCGGCGCCTTGACCAGCACCTCGCGCGAGCGCTTGCGCGTGCCCTCTTCCTCGATGGCGCGCAGGATGGTCAGCGCCAAGCTGTCATCGGAGCGGATCAGGCCGGTGCCATGGCAATGCGCGCAGGGTTGCGTGGTCGATTCCAGCATGCCCGGGCGCAGACGCTGCCGGCTCATTTCCATCAGACCGAAGCCCGAAATCTTGCCCACCTGAATGCGGGCGCGATCCGTCTTCAGCTTGTCTTTCATGCGCTTTTCGACGGCCGAGTTGTTCTTGCGCTCGTCCATGTCGATGAAGTCGATGACGATCAGCCCGGCCAGATCGCGCAGACGCAGCTGGCGGGCAATCTCATCGGCCGCTTCCAGGTTGGTCTTGGTCGCGGTTTCCTCGATCGAACCTTCCTTGGTGGCCCGGCCCGAGTTCACGTCGATGGCAACAAGCGCCTCGGTGACGCCGATAACGATATAGCCGCCCGATTTCAGCTGAACGACCGGGTTGAACATGCCGGCCAGATAGCCCTCGACCTGGAAACGGGCGAAAAGCGGCATCGGGTCGGTATAGTGTTTCACGTTCTTGGCGTGGGACGGCATGATCATCTTCATGAAGTCCTTGGCCGTGCGATAGCCGCGATCCCCCTCGACCAGCACCTCGTCGATCTCGCGGCTATAGAGGTCGCGGATCGTGCGCTTGATCAGATCGCCTTCCTCATAGATCGGCGCGGGAGCGGTTGACGCGAAGGTCAACTCGCGGATCTGTTCCCACAGGCGCATCAGGTATTCGTAATCGCGCTTGATCTCGGTCCGGGTCCGCTGGCTGCCAGCGGTGCGGATGATCAGACCGACGCCCGAGGGCACCTTCAGCTCGCCCGCGATATCCTTGAGCTTCTTGCGGTCGGCGGCATTGGTGATCTTGCGGGAAATCCCGCCGCCGCGCGCGGTGTTCGGCATCAGGACGCAGTAACGGCCTGCCAGCGACAGATAGGTGGTCAGCGCCGCGCCCTTGTTGCCGCGTTCTTCCTTGACCACCTGCACCAGCATGATCTGGCGCACCTTGATCACTTCCTGGATCTTGTAGCGGCGGGCGCGCGGCTTCTTGGGCGCGCGGATTTCTTCGGTCACATCTTCATCGGCGACCGATTCGATATCCTCATCCTTGTCGGAGGCATCCGCCGCATTGTCATTGTCCGACCCGCTCTGATCGGCGCGCGAAGCGGCATCCTGCGGCGCATCCGTCTCATCCGCCGGGGCCGGCTCGGCCTTGGCGGCGGGCTTGTCCGCCCCATCCGAATCTTCATCGCCATTATCGACCAGCTCCATGCCGGGAATATCGCCCGAGCTGACCGTGGCATCGCCGGTTTCGGCCTTTTCGGCGCGCGATTTGCGGCGGCGCGATCCTTTGGGCTTGTCATTGGCCGCCTCTTCCGCCGCAGCGGCTTCGGCATAGGCGCGTTCTTCCTCGATCAGCGCCTGACGGTCGGCGGCCGGGATCTGGTAATAATCGGGATGAATTTCCGCGAAGGCGAGGAAGCCATGCCGGTTTCCGCCATAATCGACGAAAGCCGCCTGCAGCGAGGGTTCGACCCGGGTGACCTTCGCCAGATAGATATTGCCAGCAAGCTGCCGCTTGTTGACGGTCTCGAAATCAAATTCCTCGACCTTGGTTCCGTCCACGACGACGACGCGGGTTTCTTCCGCATGCGTCGCGTCGATGAGCATTTTCTTTGCCATTATGATTACTTTCGCGCAGCCGTCTGTGTCGGCCAGGGGCCGCAATGACAGATGGACTGCGATATGATGGGGACGCGGAGGCGGCGACAACGGCACATGCGGGGGCTGGCCCCCACAATGATTCCTGCCTGTTATATCGCGCGCGATGCATCGCGTCTGTTACCTCTTGGCCCCGGACAAAGTGCCACGGGGCAGCTAAACTCAGCCCCGGTACAAAACGCACTGAAGGGCGGGCTTTCTTGGCAAATGGCGTGCCGACACGGCGAACGACCATTGCTGCGAAACTGATGGCGCAGGCGGATCAATCCCAGATTGAATGCCGACGCATTCTGCGAACATAAGGGCGGGAGGCCCAGAAGTTCAATGGTAAATTCAACTTTGCTTATACTTCGCAGCCTTTCACGGCTGCAACCGGCAGCTCCCCTGCCCATCCCGACATAGTGCCCGCCAAACCGCCTTCTTGCCTTGTTCGGAGGCATTTTCAGGCAGGTGTATGATCGAAGACTCAAGCGGATATGGGTAGCCACTCACGGAAGCGGTAAGCCGCAGCATCAGAAGGTTGGCATTTTCTTCATTGAAGACAAAGGCATGCTCATCATCCACCGGCGCAGCCAATGTTTCCAGATACAGGCTGGAGCCGAGGGGCAGCACATGGGGGCCAAAAACCAGTTCCTGCAGGTATCCGTCGGTGTAAAAGGAAATTCCCTCGGCCCACAGACAGTCGATCGGCTGCTGCGGCGGCGCCAGCGGAACGAATGAACAGGTCCCGTCAGGATCGGGGCCTGCAGGCGGCCCCACCATCCACTGGCCGCTCAGAATGACGCGGCCGATCACCAGTTCAGCCAAGTCCAGAGGCAGCAACCAGTTTCCGTGCTGTTCGCGCGGCTCTAACCCCAAGGCACGGGGTCCAGGACATAGACGTTCTCCGCCCCCGAATGCCTCAGACGCGCCAAGCATGTCCTGCCGCTTATCGTGCTGTCATAGACCGACAGCCCCCATCCATCAAAATCGCCACCGTTTTGCCGGTAAGATCAGGCACGTTCCGAACGACCTCCAATTCGGGCAGCCTGCTTGCTTCGTGATTGAGGCGAAAGCGCTCAGAGGCGGGGGGACCGGCGGAAAGGGCCAACGCGGCCAGACCGGCAATGCCCAGATACAATCCGGTGCTGCGGCGGCCACGAAAGAACAGAGCAGCAGTCACCAAGGGTAAGATGATACCTGCGGCGACGACAAGGAACACCAACCCGAGCACAACCAGAATGGAAATGAGATCAGAGGTAGAAAAACTGACCAAACCCTTTACCTTCGCCAACCATTCTCAGATTGGTAGATTACTTTGCAAAGGCAAGGCGGCCCGAACAAAAGCTCGGGCCATCAAAGGCGCATCGGGTTACAGATAATCCGCCCGGGTCAGCCCGTATTTCGCCATCTTCTCATTCAGGGTCCGGCGCGGCAGGCACAGCTCGTCCATCACTGCCGCAATCGAGCCCTTGTGCCGGCGCATGGTATTGTCGATCAGCATCTTCTCGAAGCTTTCGACATATTCCTTCAGCGGCTTGCCTTCGGTCGTGGTGGCCTGGGCCTGATCGGCATCGCCCTCGCTCATCAGCAGCGAGGTGATCGAGCCCGAGCCGCGCCGGTTCTGAAGCACCGCGCGTTCGGCGACATTGATCAGCTGACGGACATTGCCAGGCCAGGGCGCTTGCAGAAGCTGGGCAGCTTCCTGAGCGTTGACCTGCGGCGGCTCGCAGCCATATTCATCGGCGAATTGCTCGGTCATGCGGGTGAACAGCGCCAGAATATCTTCGCCGCGTGCGCGCAGAGGCGGGACGGTGATCTGCAGCGCGGTCAGCCGGTAGAAAAGATCGGGGCGCAGCGAATCCTCGGCCCTGCGACCATCGCCGCGCGCATTGGAAATCGCGATGATCCGGGTTTCCGCCGGCGCGCCCTGATCGGCGATGAAGCCCAGCAGACGGGCCTGAAGCGCATCGGGCAGCGCCTCGATATCTTCCAGGCAGAGCGTGCCGCTGCGCGCCTCCTCAACCGCCGGAATGCCATCCTCCAGCGGACCGAAAAGCCGCGCACCAAGTTTTTCCGCATCAAAGGCCGCGCAGGCGATGGGCACGAATTTCTTCGAAGCGCGCGGGCCGACCGCATGCAGCGCATGGGCGACCAGGGTCTTGCCGGTGCCGGTTTCGCCGTCAATCAGCACATGACCGTCGGCCTGGCCGAGATCGAGAATATCCTCGCGCAGCCGGTCCATCGCCGCCGATTGGCCGACCAGTTTCGACATGACCTGCTGGCCTTCCGAAAGGTCGCGGCGCAAGGCGCGGTTATCCAGCGTCATCCGCCGGGTCTGCGTGGCCTTTTTGGCCAGCTCGGTCATGCGATCGGGTTTGAAGGGCTTTTCCATGAAGTCCATGGCGCCAAGGCGCATCGCCTCGACCGCCATGGGCACATCGCCATGCCCGGTAATCATGATAACCGGCAAAGCCGAATCGATATTCATAAGTCGTTTGAGAAATGCCATGCCGTCCATGCCCGGCATTCGGATGTCGGATATAACCACGCCGGGCCAGTCTGCACCAATTTCCCTAAGCGCATCCTCGGCCGAAGGGAATGTTATAGTATTAAATCCAGAAAGGACCAGCCATTGGCTGATCGATTCGCGCATATCCGGTTCATCGTCGACAATGGCGATGCGCAAGGTCTTGTTCATGCTCAGCCTTTCCTGGTTACTCTGCCGTCACAGGCACCATTGCCTGACCGCCATCTGGATCGTAGAGCGGCAAAACAACTTCGAACACTGCACCTTCCCCGTCTTCGGCATTATGCGCGGTTAATCGCCCGCCAAAATCGGCAATAATCCCCGATGATATAGCAAGTCCCAGCCCAGTACCCTCACCCGGCTTCTTGGTTGTAAAGAATGGCTCGAACAGCTTGTCGAGATCACTTACACCCAGTCCGTTATCGCGTACCAAAAGAATCGCATGGACGCCACTTTCCATGGCAATCTCAATTCGGGCATCGCGCACCGCCTTGGTGGCGTCAAGCGCATTACGCAGCAGATTGATCAACACCTGCTCCAGCCGAATCCGGTCGCAATAAACCATGACCGCCCGGCGCGGCTGATTGCGGATGATGCGCACCGGACGGGCGCGCAGCTGCGGCTCCATCATGGTCAGCGCGCTCGACAGAGCGGCGCGCAGATCGACCGGCTCGAACGCCTCGCCGCCCTTGCGCGCGAAGGATTTCAGCTGCCGCGTGATCGCCCCCATCCGATCGACCAGATCGTCGATGCGCTGAAAACTGGACAGCGCCTCACCCAAGCGGCCGCGATCCAGAAGCAGCCGCGCCCCGGCCAGATAGGTCTTCATCGCCGCCAGCGGCTGGTTCAGCTCATGGCTGACCCCGGCAGACATCTCGCCAAGCGCAGCCAGTTTGGAGCTTTGCTGGACGGTCTGCTCGGCGACGCGCAATTCGCGCTGCACCCGCTCGCGCTCGGCGATCTCGCGGGTCAGCCGGGCATTGAGCGCCCGCAGATCCGCCGATTCCTGCATATAGGCCACGCTGCGGCGCTGCGCCCGGCGCGAAAGTACATAGAAGACCACCGCTGCCAGAACCGCAAACAGCATGGCTTCCAGCGCCAGAACCAGATTCACCTTCTCGCGGATCGAATCGTAGGTGGTAAAGTTGAACATCCGCCAGCCCCGAAAGGGGATACGGGTCTCGGTCTGCATCACCGCCTGGCCCTTGACCCAGGCATCGCCCGGTGTGCTCCAGTCGGTGGTGACCTGGAAGGCGCGCTCGATGGCGTTGGGGGGCGGGCGGACCGAAAGCGCCTCACCCAGCGGCAGACCGCGCCAGCGCGCCTCGGTGGACAGGATCACCCGCCCGGTCGAATCGGTGACCGCGACCGCATCGGTGATCCCGGCCCAGCTCTGTTCGAGCTGGCGCAGATCGGTGCTGACCGTGATCACCCCAAGCGTGCCCGAGCTGTCGGAAATGGCCCGCGAATAGACGAAATCATAGCCGCCATGCTCGGATTCGGCGACGGTGAAGACCGTATCGCGCGCGCGCATCGCATCGACGAAATAAGGCGCCGAGACCAGATTGGCGCCGAGGATCTGCCGGTCCGTGGCCGCCACGGTTCGCCCCGAAGCATCCAGCAGCCGGATCGAGGCCGCGCCGATATCCTTCTGCGCCGTGATCAGCCGCGCCGAGGTGGTGGCGTAATCGCCCGAGCTCAGCGCCAGAATCAGCGCCGGATCCCGGGCCAGCATCATCGGCACCACGGCATTGCGCTGTAATTCGGACTGAAGCTGGCCGGTATAAAGCGTGCTGCGCAGCTCGGCCCGGACCCGCGTGGTCTCGGAAAAGCGCTCGGTCAGCCATTCATTCGTTGCCCAGAGCACCAGTCCGGCCACCGCCACCAGCACCACGAGGGCCAGCCTCAGCACCCATGGATTCGAGGCCGCATCCTCGCCCTGCCGATTGGGGCGTTCACTGGCTGAGTTTGATGTGAGCAAATTCGTTCCTGCCGCAATTGCCGCCCCCGGCAATCTAGGCATGCGGCGCGATTATGCCAAGATATTCCGCGCCCTTCGGCCCTCCACGGAATCGTCGGCGCCTAACCGCCGAGGCGACCAAGCTTCCAGAGCGGACCTGTCAGCGATCAGGCCGCGACCAGCGATCCGGCAAGCGAGCCAAACATCGCCTGCCCATCGGTGCCGCCATGGCTGGCATCGACGGCGCGTTCGGGATGGGGCATCATCCCGAGCACCCGGCGATTTTCCGACAGGATTCCGGCGATGTCATCGACCGATCCATTGATCCCGGGCGCATAGCGGAAGGCGATGCGGTCCTGATCCTTCAGCGCCGCCAGACCTTCGGGGTCGATCTGATAATTGCCGTCATGATGGGCGACCGGCACCGTGATCCACTGGCCCTTGCCATATCCGGCGGTAAAGGCACTGTCGGCGGTCACCACATCCAGCGCCGCCGGGCGGGCAATGAAGGTCAGCCCGGAATTGCGCATCAGCGCGCCGGGCAGCAGGCCCAGCTCGGTCAACACCTGAAAGCCGTTGCAGACCCCCAGAACATAGCCGCCGCGCGTTGCATGGCCGCGGATCGCCCGGGCAATCGGCGATTGCGCGGCAATCGCGCCGCAGCGCAGATAATCGCCATAGGAAAACCCGCCCGGCACCGCGACCAGATCGGTGCCCGCCGGCAATGCCTCATCCTTGTGCCAGACCTGCGTGACCTCGGCGCCGGCGCGGCTCAGCGCCACGCGCAGGTCGCGGTCGCAATTCGATCCGGGGAAGGTGATGACGGCAGCTTTCATGGCGTGGGCTCCGGGATGGCGGGATCTGGGGCAGAGATAGCGCGGTTGGCCAAGCGGGGAAAGGCCCCTGCCCGCCCAATAGCCCATAAAATAAGAAAGCCGGGCATCGGCCCGGCTTTCCGCGATCTGAGATCAGGCAAGCGCCTTGTTCAGATATTCATCGACCTTTTCGAGATAGCCCATGGTCGAGAGCCATTTCTGATCCGGCCCGACCAGCAGCGCCAGATCCTTGGTCATGAACCCGTCTTCGACGGTGCGCACGGTAACCTTTTCCAAGGTCTCGGCAAAGCTCATCAGCGCAGCATTGATGTCCAGCTTCGCGCGGTGCTTGAGACCGCCGGTCCATGCATAGATCGAGGCGATGGAATTGGTCGAGGTCTCATTGCCCTTCTGATGCTCGCGGTAATGGCGGGTCACGGTGCCATGCGCGGCCTCGGCCTCGACCGTCTTCCCATCGGGGGTCATCAGGACCGAGGTCATCAGACCGAGCGAGCCGAAGCCCTGCGCGACGGTATCGGACTGCACGTCGCCATCATAGTTCTTGCAGGCCCAGACATAGCCGCCATTCCACTTCAGCGAGGAGGCCACCATGTCGTCGATCAGACGGTGCTCATAGGTGATGCCCGCCTTCTTGAAGGTTTCGGCAAAGTCCGCGTCGAAGACCTCTTGGAACAGATCCTTGAAGCGGCCGTCATAGGCTTTCATGATCGTGTTCTTGGTCGAGAGATACAGCGGATAGTTGCGCTGCAGCGCATAGTTCATCGAGGCCCGGGCAAAGTCGCGGATCGAATCGTCCAGGTTATACATCGCCATGGCAACCCCGGCGCCGGGGGCCTGGAAAACCTCGTGCTCGATGGTTTCGCCATCGTCGCCGACGAATTTGATGGTCAGCTTGCCGGTGCCCGGGAAGCGGAAATCGGTGGCCTTGTACTGATCGCCGAAGGCGTGACGGCCGACGACGATCGGCTTGGTCCAGTGCGGGACCAGACGCGGGACGTTCTTGCAGATGATCGGCTCGCGGAAGATCACGCCGCCGAGGATGTTGCGGATGGTGCCGTTCGGCGATTTCCACATCTTCTTGAGGCCGAATTCCTCGACGCGGGCTTCATCGGGGGTGATGGTCGCGCATTTGACGCCGACGCCGTATTGCTTGATGGCATTGGCAGCGTCGATGGTGATCTGGTCATCGGTGCGGTCGCGCTCTTCAATGCCGAGATCGTAATATTTGAGGTCCAGGTCGAGATAGGGCAGGATCAGTTTCTTCTTGATGAAGTCCCAGATGATCCGGGTCATTTCGTCGCCGTCGAGCTCGACAACGGGGTTTTCTACCTTGATCTTCGACATGGGGGCTCCCTTCGGCTGAATTCGATTTGCGCGGGGTATAGCTGTTCTCGCTGGGGAAAGGAAGCGGCATGCGATGGTATGCAATGATCGGTGCAGGAATATTGGCCGCCATTGCCGGTATCATGGGTTATGCGGCGCCGCCGCCAGCGGCGAACCCTGTTTTGCCGCTTCAGAACATTTGCGCCGCAGCATTCGAGTAAATCCTGCCGCGCAACCGATGCCGGCGCAGCTTGCAGTGATCGTCTGCGCCTTGCTTTGCCTTGCCTCGGCT
Organism: Paracoccus sp. (in: a-proteobacteria); assembly: GCA_047973065.1. Classification (GTDB taxonomy): domain Bacteria; phylum Pseudomonadota; class Alphaproteobacteria; order Rhodobacterales; family Rhodobacteraceae; genus Paracoccus. The sequence goes on from JBKEBH010000126.1 coordinate 17,823, forward strand.
CGGCCACGGTGAGGCGCGCTTCCCAGTCAGGAGAGCAAGCGGCATTGGGTCACGCATGCGGGCAAGAGGGCATGAGACAGGAGGAATTTCTTGAAATCACACCCGTCATCGGCATGTGATTGGGATGACCATTGCCGGCCCCCTCCGCCCGCCCGCACCACTGGACGAACCCAATGACCAAAAGGACGACATCATGACCGCCCATCTGCCGCCCAAACGGCTGGACATGACCCTTGAGGATCGCCTGAGCCAAGAGGAAGGCTGGGTCTATATGACCGGCATGCAGGCCTTGGTCCGCCTGCCGATCCAGCAGCGCAAGCGCGATGCGACAGCGGGGTTGAAGACGGGCGGCTATATCTCCGGCTATCGCGGCTCGCCGATGGGCACTTACGACATAAGCCTCTGGCAGGCAGAGACCGCGCTGAAGGCCCATGATATCGTCTTCCAGCCCGGAGTGAACGAGGATCTTGCCGCAACCGCCACCTGGGGCGCTCAGCTGGTCGGGCTGTTCCCCGGTGCCCGCGTCGATGGGGTGTTCTCGATCTGGTACGGCAAGACGCCGGGACTGGATCGCTCGATGGATGCGCTGCGCCATGCCAATCTGGCCGGCACCAGTGCAAAGGGCGGCACGCTGCTGCTGGTCGGCGACGATCACGGGGCCAAATCCTCGACGCTGGCCTGCTATTCCGATCTGAATTTCGCCGCGCTCGGCGCCCCGCTGCTGGCGCCGGCCAATGCGCAGGACGTTCTCGACATGGGGCTGCACGGGATCGCGCTCAGCCGCCATGCCGGCACGCTGGTCGGCATGAAGCTGGTCACCGATGTGGTCGAGGGCGGCGGCTCGGTCCATATCTCGCCAGATGGTCCGCGCATCAACCTGCCCGAGCAGACCGAGCATCCCGACACTTCTATCAAGGTCTTCGTGCCGATCCAGGAACAGGAACGGCTGCTTTGGGAGGTCAAGCTGCACAAGGTGCTGGCCTATGCCCGTGCCAATGACCTGAACCGGCAGGACGGACCGGCAGAGGCGCGGATCGGCATGATCGCCGCCGGCAAGGCTTGGCAGGATCTGGCGCAGGCCATGGCCGGGCTGGGATACCGGGACGGCATGATCGGCAATCTGCCGGTCCGGCGGCTGAAGGTCGGGATGATCTGGCCGCTGGACGGCGAAGCGATCCGGGAATTCGCCGAAGGGCTCGACACCATCATCGTCATCGAGGAAAAGCGCCCGCTTCTGGAAGACCAGATCCGCGCCATTCTTTACGGCGCGAACCACGCCCCGCGCATCGTCGGCAAGACCTTTGCCGGGCAGGCCTATGGGCCGGACCCCGCCGAGACCGCCTTTCCCAATGCCGGAGAAATCGACCCCGGCTTAGTGAGCCGGGTTCTGATACGCGTGGCCAATGAAACCAATCCCGAACGGGCGATTTCTCCGCCGAACCGGCCCGAGGCGCCGCCGCAGCCCGGTATGGGCGCCATGCGCCTGCCCAGCTTCTGCGCCGGCTGTCCGCATGGGCGCTCGACCCAGGTTATCGACGGCAGCCGGGCCCTGGCCGGGATCGGCTGTCACACCATGGCCATGCTGCGCGATCCGATACGGACCAATTCGGTCAGCCATATGGGCGGCGAAGGGGCGATGTGGCTCGGCCAATTCCCCTTCACCGATGAGACGCATGTCTTCGCCAATATGGGCGATGGCACCTATTTCCATTCCGGCCTGCTGGCGATCCGCGCCGCCGTCGCCGCGAAAGCGACGATAACCTACAAGCTGCTCTATAACGGCTTCGTATCGATGACCGGCGGCCAGCCCCATGACGGCGAGATCACCCCCGAGCAGATGGTGCGCCAGATCAAGGCCGAAGGGGTCGAGCGCATCGCCCTGGTCACGGATGAGCCCGGGCGCTATGCCGGCAAGGATCTGGGCGAAGGCGTCAGCCTGCACTCGCGCACGGAAATGGAGATGGTGCAAAAGGAAATGCGCCAGCGTTCCGGGGTCAGCGTCATCATCTATGACCAGCCCTGCGCCGCCGAACGCCGCCGTCTGCGCAAGCGCGGCGCCTGGTCCGACCCGGACAAGCGCGCCTTCATCAATCCCGATCTCTGCGAGGGCTGCGGCGATTGCTCGACGATCTCGGCCTGCATGGCCATCGAGCCGCTGGAGACCGAGTTCGGGCGCAAGCGCAAGATCAACCAATCCTCCTGCAACAAGGATTTTTCCTGCGTCGAAGGTTTCTGCCCCTCCTTCGTGACCGTGACCGGGGCGGTGCCCCGCAAGGCCCGGCGCAACGCAGAGGTTATCGACACCAGCCATCTGCCGATGCCGGATCCGCGCCCGATCGACGGGTCCTGGTCGATCCTGGTCTCCGGGGTCGGCGGCGCCGGGGTGGTGACCATCGGCCAGATCCTTGCGGTCGCAGGCCATGCCGATGGCTATTATTCGTCCAATCTCGACATCACCGGACTCGCGCAGAAATACGGTGCCGTGCACAGCCATATCAAGATCGCGACCAGCCCCGAAAACATGCGCGCCACCCGGATCGCCGCAGGCGAGGCCGATGCGCTGATCGGCTGCGATCTGGTGGTGGCGGCCGGGGATGAGGCGCTGTCCAAGCTGACCGCCGGCCGGTCGCTGGCGGTCACCGATACGACCGTGGTGCCGACCTCGGAATTTTCGCGCAACCCCGACTGGCAGCTGAGCAGCGACGAGCAGATCCGGCGTCTAGCCCGCATCCTCGGCGCGGATGCACGGGCACTGGCGGCGCAGGATCTGGCCGAGAAGGTGATGGGCGACCGGGTCCATGCCAATATGGTCCTGCTCGGCGCGTCCTGGCAGCAGGGCGGCATTCCATTGTCGCTGGCAGCGGTTCTGCGCGCCATCGAACTGAACGGCACCGCTGTCGAGCGCAACCGGCAGGCCTTCGATCTCGGCCGGCTGGCCATGGTCGATCCCGACGCTGCGTGGCGGCTGAGCGGCGATGCCCCCCGCCCGGCCCCGGCATGGCAGACCGCCTCGCTGGATGAGATCACGGCGCGCCGCATCAACGAGCTGACCGCTTACCGCAATGCCGCCTATGCCCGCCTTTACGCGGACCGCATCGCCGAAATCCGCGCCGCCGGCCTGCCCGAAGCTGCCCAGATGGCGGCGGCGCGCGGGCTCTACAAGCTGATGGCGGTCAAGGATGAATGGGAGGTGGCGCGGCTCTATTCGAAACCGGAGTTCCGCAAGGCACTGGAAGAAACCTTCGAGGGCGATCTGGAACTGACCTTCCATTTCGGCGCCTGGCCGTATGGCGGCACCGATCCGGTGACCGGCAAACCGCTCAAGGGGCCGGTCAGCGGCAAGAAGGCGATGCGTTTTTTCGGCTGGATGAACCGACTGCGGGCTTTGCGCGGCACCTGGCTCGATCCGTTCCGCAACTCGGCCGAGGCGGTGCTGGCCCGCCGGCTGCTTGCCGATTATCAGGCCGATATCGACTTTGCCCTGGCCAATCGGGACTGCGGCCGGGATGCGGCCCTGACCCAGCTGCTGGATCTGCCCGAACAGATCCGTGGCTACGGCCATATCCGCGCGCGTCATGCGGCTGCGGCAGAGGCCAAACGCAGCGCCCTGCGCGCCGCCATCCTTGAGCCGCGCGCCGAGGCTGCCTGATCGAAGAAAGGGCACCTTTCGGCGCCCCTTTTCGTTTCAATCAGATATAGGCGAAACCGGACTGATCGAGATCGGCCAGCAGCATATCCTCGATAATGATCTGACCGCTGCCCGCGCGGATAAGGATATCGTCCCCCCATTGGGTGCTTGCTGCAAGCATACCATTGTAATCGTTGAATGCCCCGACGATCCGAATGATATCGGCCTCGCCGGCGGTCTGATTGAAATCCTCGATCCGGTCGGTGCCGGTATCGGCGGCGTTGAACACGAAAATATCGTCCCCGTGCCCGCCATTCAGCCGATCCGATCCGGCATTTCCGGCCAGAATGTCGTCATGCTCGGCCCCGTAAAGCCGGTCATTGCCAGCCCCGCCATTCAGGCGATCCTCGCCGCTGCCGCCATTGAGCAGGTCATTGCCGGTCTGACCGTAAATGCGGTCATCGCCAGCCAGCCCGAAAATCGCCCCGCTGCCGTAAAGCCAATTGCCGGCCACGGTGCCCTGACAGGCCTGGCTGAAGGCAATGTCCTGATCGCCCAGCTGGAAAAACGAGAAATGATCGTCCTCGAACCGGTCCGAGGCAATGGAATAGGCGGTAATACCTGGACCAAAGAAGCCTGGGTGGGTCAATTCGACATCCTCAACCCCGCGCATGATCGTCAGCCCATCATCCGAGGCAATCGCATAGGATCCGTCAGCGAGCTTCCAGGCCTGGAAATCCGAGGCGCTGCCCTGAAGGCGCAGCGTGTCATATCCTGCGCCGCCTTCGACGACATTATAACCCGAGGAAACCCGGATCACATCATTGCCGCTGAGCCCGTCGATATAATCATTCGCCGCCCCATCCCCGAGAAGATCGTCATGATAGCTGCCGACAATGAAGGCCGGCTTGCCATAATGGTTCGAGGTCGGGCTGTCCTTGTCCTCAACCCAGATATACTCCCGATGCAGAGGGTCGAGATTGGCGACAACAACGGCACTATCCTGAAGGGTGAAATCATAAAACGCCGATTCGGCAATGCGTTGCCATGCATTCGTTGCGATCCCCGACACGTGGCCACCCCAGGAAAACAGGTTCACCGCGGAATCGATTGCCAGCAACAGATCGGCCTGAATATAGGTAGCATCAAAGAGCACGATATTATCGGTCGAGCTTTCGTAATACCAATCGTTATTCGCCAGGAAAGGATCGGTCTCGCCAATGGCATCCCACAGGTCGGTCTGGGTGCCGCCTTCGCGGAAAATGACGCTGTTTTCATAGCCGACATTCAGGATGCGATCAGGGTTGTCATAGATCATGTTCGGTTCATGGGCGATATAGAGCGAATCGGCGAAATAGCCATCGACCAGCGTATCGGCATCGCGCGCCATGATATTGGTATAGGCCCCGCCAAGGCTATAGCCGGTGATCATGACATCTTCGGCGGTCAATCCCAATTCATCCGCATAACCGCGCACCGCCTCAAGGATCGGGGTCATGTATTGCGCCATGGCGCCGGCATTCAGGAAAGGATAATCCAGCACGTCGATCAGCGAATTGGTTCCGGCAAAGGAAATCGCCAGATTGGTCACATTTCCGCCCGCATCCCGTTCTTCCAGCACCAGCAGCTGCGGGCCGATCCGGCCGGTGATCGGGCTGTCCATGGTCAGAAAGCCGTAGGAATCGACCACTTCCGGACCAAGACCGAGCGTCGCCGCCGACACATTGTTCCAGCCATCGGGAATCGTCACATCTCCGTCCAGGATATCGGACAACAGCTCTTTCGTAGGATCGTCGAAAGTCCCAGCCTGCGAATAGGCCGAAAGCTGATGGGCAAGATCCACCTGCTGGGCGGAATATCTTGTCGTATCACCTTTATAATCAAACATTCCCATGCATCATTCCTTCCTAAAATACTATCCCAGCCGGGATCACTCAGGCTTCCATCCCATACATCTTCATGAATGAGCGCCGCCGCCCCCCCGTGCCAATGCAACACATGATCTAGGCGGCGTAGACATTCGGGATTTTGGAAAATGTTCCCGGATGGCGGCCTCAGTCAGCGCGCGCCTGACTGGCAGGCAGGCCGGTCGCCCCAATATCCGCCGGATGAATGTTCGCGATGTTGTATTCGTCGATCAGTTTCGGTGCAAAATCGGTCCGGGCAAGTCCGTCACCGGCCGTTTCGATAGTTGCGCCGCGCCCGCCTTCGACTTCGACTTCAGGCAGCAAAACCCGCGGGCGATCAGGGACCAGGGGCGTTGCGCGCGAACCAGCCCTGAACCGCCGGTTCGAGATGATTCCAGACCCCCGGCAACCCGCGCCTGACCTGCGGGGCGACCCGAGTCTGCATATTGGCCCAGCTCACACCGAAACGCCGCCAGCCGACCCCGTCCGAGGCCAGGTGCTGGACCATCGGCTGGGTGCGGTCGAGCGATTTGGCGAAGACCGCATCCGGGGTCTCATTGGCCTCGAATTCCTGCCAGAGCGCCAGAAACGCCGCGCCCTCGACCGGCGGCAGCAAGCCGAAAATCCGCCGCGCGGCCTCGGCCTCGGCCGCCTGCACCTCGGGCGCATGATGAGCCTGACCATTGGCGGAATGCAGCGGCACGTCACCCACGTCGATTTCCACCAGATCATGCAGGATCAGCATACGAATGGCGCGGCCGATATCGACGCCGGGTGCCGCCTGTCCGCCTAGGATCAGCGCATAAAGCGCCAGATGCCAGCTGTGTTCGGCACTGTTTTCCTGCCGGGAAAGGTCGATCAGCGTATTGGCGCGCTCAACCGTCTTCAGCTTGTCGGCCTCGGTCAGAAAGGCCAGCTGCCGGCCCAGATCGCCCTCGGGCGCTTGACCGTTCAAGAGCCCCTCTCCGGCTGCGATCGCCTCGGGCCATTCCTGACGGAAGCGGGCGATCCGCCCCCCGCTCATCATGCCGCGCGCGATTTCCAGATGCTCGGGCACCGGCCGAGGCGCCATCACCACCTGAAACAGCGGCTGAACATGATCCATGCGCTTGGCAAAGACGGCATCGGGCGTCTGTCCTTGCTCGAACTCCCGCCAGAGCGCCAGCAGCGCCGCCCCCTGCGCCTTTGGCAACATCGCGAAAACCCGCGCCGCCGCCGCATCCTCTGCCGCCTGCAGGGCGCCCGCGTCGTGATCGAGATAGACCGGCTGATCGCCGACCTCGATTTCAACCAGATCGTGGATGAGGATCATGGCAAGCACCCGGTCCGAGGCCCCGAAGACCATCGCGTAAAGCGCGACATGCCAGCTGTGCTCGGCCGTATTTTCCCGGCGCGGGTGGTCAGTCAGGACATTGGCCCGCTCGACCGCTTTCAGCCGGTCGGCAAAATTGAGGAAATCGAAGGAGCGGGACAGATCGGACATGCCTTCACCATGGAAAAGGGCCGGACGAGCCGGCCCGGATCTTAACGGGAACTTTCGGTCAGACGCCTGCGGACATAGGTCTGAACATTGTCGATCATCGGCGCCATATGGGCTTCGTCGTCGCGGAAGAAGTGGTCGGCACCCTCGATCACATCATGGCTGATGGTGATGCCCTTCTGCTCGCGCAGCTTTCCGACCAGATCCTCGGTATCCTTGGCGGGCGCCACCTTGTCGGCGGAGCCGTTGATGATCAGACCCGAGGCCGGGCACGGCGCCAGGAAGCTGAAATCATACATGTTCGCCGGGGGCGAGACGGAAATGAAGCCGGTGATCTCGGGGCGGCGCATCAGAAGCTGCATGCCGATCCAGGCGCCAAAGCTGAAGCCCGCCACCCAGCAATGCTTGGAATTGGGGTTCATCGCCTGCAGATAATCGAGCGCAGCCGCAGCGTCGGACAATTCGCCGATACCCTGGTCGAACTCCCCCTGACTGCGGCCGACGCCCCGGAAATTGAAGCGCATGACCGTGAAACCGATCTTATGGAAGGCGTAATGCAGATTATAGATGACGCGGTTGTTCATCGTCCCGCCATATTGCGGATGCGGGTGCAGGATGATGGCAATCGGCGCATCGGGTTTGGCCTGGGGATGATAGCGGCCTTCCAAGCGACCATCAGGACCGGCGAAAATCAGTTCGGGCATGGGAATCCTTCGTGCAACAGGTTTCTTGACGCAGGCAAGGCCGGCAATTAATCCAGACCTGAAGATGTGGGCCGAAACCGGCCTGCGCAAGAGCGGCCAGGACTGGCGCAGTTAGCCCAAGCCCTGCTGCTTCGTCAATATTCAGGGCCGGGACCGCAGATATGAAACTTTCCACCAAGGGCCGCTATGGCATGACCGCGCTTGTCGATCTGGCGCTTCAGCCCGAGGATGCGCTGACGTCGCTGGCCGATATTTCGGAGCGGCAGGATATTTCGCTGCCCTATCTGGAACAGCTTTTCGTCCGTCTGCGCCGGGCCGGGCTGGTTGAATCCGCGCGCGGGCCCGGCGGCGGCTACAAACTGTCGCGCCCGGCAACCGAGATCAGGGTTTCGGAAGTGCTGGCTGCAGTCGATGAAACCGTCAGCGCGCTGCATATCGGGGCCGGCGCTTCGGGCGGGGTGTCGGGATCGCGGGCGCAGACCCTGTCGAACCGGCTATGGCAGAGCCTGTCGGCCCATGTCTATGTCTTCCTGCACAATGCCACGCTGGCCGATGTCGCCCATAACCGGCTGCTGCCCTGTCCGGCGGTTCCCGACATTCTGTCGGTGGTGGACGATCAGTCCTGATCGGTACGCCCGGCCTGATCTGGCTGCCGGGTTTTTACCTGAATCCGGGAAATTGACCTTGCACCGGACAAACGGCGGGGAGAAACATCCTTATTGATGCAGCCCTCTGCCCATGGCGCGAAAAATATTCTAAAAGCGCGAAACCCGAGGCGGGACAATTCGCCGCCATGAACAGGCTTCACCGACGCGCCGCATTGGCATAGAGGATGGCAAACCGCAGATGACACTGGATATCGCCGTGAACGACGCCCCCAAGAACGCGAGCCCCAATCGCGAAAAACCGACCCTGCCCGACGCGCAGACCGTGACGGCCGTCACGCATTGGACCGACCGGCTGTTTTCCTTCCGGGTGACGCGCCCGGCCAGCCTGCGCTTCCGTTCGGGCGAATTCGTGATGATCGGCCTGCCGGGCGATAACGGCAAACCGATCCTGCGCGCCTATTCCATTGCCTCCCCCAACTGGGACGAGGAGCTGGAGTTTTATTCGATCAAGGTCCCGGACGGGCCGCTGACCTCGAAGCTGCAGCATATTAAGGAAGGCGATCAGATCATTCTGCGCCCCAAACCCGTTGGCACGCTGGTTCTGGATGCGCTGCTGCCCGGCAAGCGGCTGTGGTTCCTGGCGACCGGCACCGGGATCGCGCCTTTCGCCTCGCTGATGCGCGACCCGGAAAGCTATGAGCGTTTCGAGCAGATCATCATGATGCATACCTGCCGCACCGCGGATGAGCTGAACTATGGCCGCGAACTGGTCGAGAACCTGAAAAGCGACCCGCTTCTGACGGAAATCTATGGCGAGGACTTCGCCAAGCGGCTGCTGTACTATCCGACCACCACCCGCGAAGACAGCCCGCTGATGGGCCGGATCACCGACAATATGACCTCGGGCAAGGTCTTTGCCGATCTCGGCCTGCCGGCGATGAACCCCGAAGAAGACCGGGCGATGATCTGCGGCAGCCTCGCCTTCAACGTCGATGTGAAGGACGTGCTGGAAGGCTTCGGCCTGCGCGAGGGCGCCAATTCCGAGCCGAAGGAATTCGTCGTCGAAAAGGCCTTCGTTGGCGACGGGATCTGAACCCGGCGAGCAGCCCCGGCCTCAAGAACAGCTTCTAACGGCGCGCCTGCGGGGGCGCCGTTTTCATTCGACCGGGCCGGGCAGCCATTCAGACGCTCACGGCAGATTGATTGTCGCGGCCCTCGATCACATGTTCCGCACTTGCCCGGGCCAGCCGCAATGCCTAGATTTCGGCCATGCTCATGCTGCAACGCCTTGTCGTCGCCCTGGCGATCCTGCTGCTGCCCATCCAGCTCGGCTGGGCGGGTCAGGGCGCGCTTTCGGTCGATGCGATCAGCGCCATGACGGTGGATCATGCGGCCATGACCGGGCCGGATGGCGCGGTCAAGCCGCTGATGCCCGCCGAATGCTGCGAAGACGGCAACCATCAGAACGCCGCCTGCCACGGGGTTCCCGCCCTGCCCGACAGGATCGCCGCCAGCCAGCAACCCCTGCCCCTGCGCGAAAACCATCCGCGCCCGGCCCGGATCCTGGCCCGGGGCAGCGGCCCTGAGCAGCCCCTGCGTCCACCGATCCCGACCTGATGCCTGCGCCGCGCCCCTCATGGGCGCCCTTCATCAGATCAAGGAAATAACATCATGAAAATCCAATTCGCCGGCCTTGCAGCTTTGCTGCTGTCTTCCGCTGCCTATGGCGCCCTTGCCGGGGACATGCCGCCGATGACCGTGCACAAGGATCCCAATTGCGGCTGCTGCACGGCCTGGACCGATCTGGCCGAAGAGGCCGGCTACAAGGTCAATGTCATCACCGATGAGGACATGGCCGCACTTAAGGAACGGCTCCATGTGCCTGCCGCGTTGCAATCTTGCCATACGGTCGAAGTGGGCGGCTATGTCGCCGAAGGCCATGTTCCGCTTGAGGCTCTTGCGCGCCTTCTCGAAGAACGCCCTGACGTTCAGGGCATCGCCGTACCCGGCATGCCTGCCGGATCACCCGGCATGGGCGACGATCCCGATGCCCGCTATGACGTGGTGCTCTGGGGCGGAGAGGCCGGCAATGGCGAGATTTATGAACGCATGGGCGTGAAATAGGGCCTGCCCGCATGACAGGGGGCGCCGCAGCCGGCGCCCCCGATGTCCAATGCAGGACATGATACCCGGATCAGTTCGGGAAATTCTCGACATGGGACGCGGCAGCGCGCCCGAAATAGACCGCGCGCCGGCCCGAGAACGACACGACATAGAAGGCGCAGCCCGCCGCCGCCGATTTCTCGCAAAAGCCGCGATAGGTATAGCCGGGCACCAGGGCCTGCGCCTCACGGATCGCGGCCTGCATCGCCGCCCCGTCAAGCGCCGGAGCCACCGGGGTGTCGACCCGGTGCGCTTCCAGCTCGACGCTGTCGCCATCGGGCAGGAAATAGATCGCGCGCGCCCGGCGGAAATCGACACTGTAGCTTTCGAAGCCAGCCTCGATCAGCGTCCCGACGATCTGCGGGAAGCTCATGCTGTCATTTTCGGCGCCCGCCAGGCATGCTGCGGCCACGCGCCTTTGGTCTTCATTCATCGCTGTTACTCACAGAAATGCCGGGAAACGGTCCCGGCGGCCATCGGAGAACCCACCGTTTGAGAGAAACGGAGGAAGGACCTTATCCGCCCTCCGCGCGCCGCCGTCCAGAGGCAACGCGAAGCAGAGGCGGGGGTTTGCACGGCTGCCCGGGAAAGCTCAGAAAAACGCCTGCAATCCGGTAATGGCCCGGCCGAGGATCAGCGCGTGAACGTCATGCGTGCCCTCATAGGTGTTCACGGTTTCCAGATTGACCATATGGCGCATGACCTGGAATTCCTCGGAAATCCCGTTGCCGCCATGCATGTCGCGCGCCCAGCGGGCAATCTCCAGCGCCTTGCCGCAATTATTGCGCTTGACCAGCGAAATCATCTCGGGCGCGGCCTCGGCTTCGTCCATCAGCCGCCCGACCCGCAGGCTGCCTTGCAGGCCAAGCGCGATTTCTGTCAGCATATTGGCCAGTTTCAGCTGATGCAGCTGGGTCTGGGCCAGCGGTTTGCCGAATTGCTGACGGTCGAGCCCGTATCGCCGGGCCGCATGCAGGCAGAATTCGACAGCACCGAGCACCCCCCAGCTGATCCCGTAGCGCGCCCGGTTCAGACAACCGAACGGCCCTTTCAGCCCTTCGACATTGGGCAAAAGCGCGTCCTCGCCGACCTCGACATTGTCGAGACCGATCTCGCCGGTGATCGAGGCGCGCAAGGACAGTTTGCCGCCGATCTTGGGTGCCGACAGCCCTTTCATGCCCTTGTCCAGCACGAAGCCCCGGATCTTGCCGCCATGGGCCTCGGATCTGGCCCAGACCACGAAGACATCGGCGATCGGGCTGTTCGAGATCCACATTTTCGACCCGTTCAGCACATAGCCATTCGCGGTCCTGACCGCCCTTGTCTTCATCCCCGCCGGATCCGATCCCGCGTCGGGTTCGGTCAGGCCAAAACAGCCGATCCATTCGCCCGAAGCCAGCTTCGGCAGGTATTTCAGCCGCTGCTCCTCGGAGCCGTAAGCATAGATCGGATACATCACCAGCGATGACTGTACCGACATCATCGAACGATAGCCACTATCCACGCGCTCGACCTCGCGGGCGATCAGGCCGTAGGCAACATATGACGCGCCGATCCCGCCATATTCTTCGGGCACGGTGACGCCCAGGAGCCCCATCTCGCCCATCTCGCGGAAGATCGCCGGGTCGGTCACCTCATCGCGGAAGGCCTCGATGACGCGCGGTTGCAGCCGGTCCTGCGCATAGGCGCGCGCGGCGTCGCGCAACATGCGTTCTTCCTCGCTCAGCTGATCGTTCAGCCGCAGCGGATCTTCCCAGTCGAAGCGTCCCAGATCCGGGCGGTCCTTTGCCTTGAGCGCCATGATATCCTCCTCTTCCCGTTGATCGAGGCATAGGGGGATGATCGTCACCGCGCAAGCTTGCCGCGATCACGCCAAGTTCAGTCCGATAAACGGAACACATTCATTCGCATGTGGGTTATCCTGCGACGGAAACGACAGACCAGGGAGGTTCCATGTCCCGTTTCTTTGCCAATTCAACCGCCATTTCAGCCCTTCTTGGCTTCGGCCTGGTCGCCCCGGCCATGGCTCAGGATAGCGATGCGGTGCCGCTTCTGGCCGCGCAGCTTCAGGCGGAACTCGCTGCCGGGCTGGATGCAACGCAGCTCAGCTGCCTCGACGGGGCGGCCAGCCCCTGCGCTGACGGCGTTCCCCTGATGAGCCCGGCCGGGGTAGCGGTTCTGCTCGGCGAGAGCGGCGAGATCACCCCGGCCTCGGCAGAGATGCAGCCCTTCGCCATCAATGCCGAGGGTCAGCCTGTCCTGCGCGGCGGCGATCTGGATGTTCTGGGTCAGACCTATCTGGACCGGGCACGGCTTGCCGCGGCGACACTGGCAGGCACGGCAGCGGCCGCACCGCTGGCCGAGGCCGAGCCGATCCCGGCTGCCGAAGCGCCTACGGTAGATGCTCCTACCGAAGCTCCCGCCACAGAGGCACCAGCCGCCGAAACTGCTGCGACGGAGCTGCCCTCCAACGAGGCAGCGCCGATTAAGACGCCTGCAATCGAGGCCCCTTCCGAATCCTCTTCAACCGAAGCGCGCAGTCATGAAGAAATCGTTGCCGACGATCTTGAGGTAATGAGGCGCGCTGCCGAGGATCCGGCGGAAGAGCCCTCGTCCACTGAAGAAGATACCAAGGCGGCTGCCGAGCCCACCCCCGAGGCCGCAGCACCCGCTGACCCGGAGCCCGCCGCGAGCCCCGCGGAACCGCCGCCCGCCGAGACGCCGACCGCCGAAACCGCTGCGGCGGATACCCAGCCGGCCTCGGAAGATCTGGCCAAGCAGGACGAACTCGCCGAACTCCTGGCGGCCGCCAGCGACGAAACTGACGCCGTCGCCCCTGAGGCTGAGCAGCCGGCGCTGAGCGACAGCCATGCCGGCAAGGAGCCGCGCCTGAGCACTGAAACCGCAAGTGCCGCCGATGGACTTGTCTCGGAAAAGTGCCGGTTTCTTGAGAGCATGAGAGCGATCAAGGAGACGGACAATGACGAACAAACCGACAGCAGAATTCAAGCGTGAGGCGGTGCGGATCGCCCTGACGA
>JBKEBH010000166.1:0-1758 GCA_047973065.1 Paracoccus sp. (in: a-proteobacteria)
GTCGAGTGCCTCGCCATACGCCGTCTCAAAATCAGTGAGGTCGGCATAGTGTCGATCTCTGAAGTCCTCCGCAACCTCGATCAGCGTTGGAACCGATTCGCCATTCACCGTGACGAAGCCGTCGGTGACCTCGTCAAATCCATCACCGAACGCAGCGAGCATCAGAGATACCTGCACACCCGCACCGGCGCTCTTTTGGCTGAGCGCACCAAGTGACCGAATCGCCTTTTGGATCCCCGTCACCCTGAGCGCCTCATCGTCTGAACGGCCAAGGCTGGTCGACTCATCGATCACCATCATGACGTCAAGCCGATGGGACAATGACAGGCATTCTTGAACACCGCTCATCGCCGGAGACAGTTGACCATCATCTTGGGCTGATGAGGTGCCTGCCGGATAGAAGAGAGCCGCCAGCAGCAGGATCGCGATCGCCACCATACGCCTCACGGGCAACACGGCCATGTGTTATCGACCTCCCACCGTGGCGATCTCCAATGCGACGGCAAAGAAATAGCCAGCCGATGCACCGACCGCGAGCACCAGGATCGCCGCTAGGGAACGGATGGCTACCCATGTTCGTGACGGGTACTCGCCATACTGGCTGACCCGGTTGGTCGCATACTGAATATGGAGGCCAACGAGTACCCCAGGTATTACGCACCCTATGACAAGTGCCACCACCGCGGCCCACACCCCAATATCGCCACACCATAGCCAGATGATATTGCCGAGCGCGAGCACCAACGAACCTACTGCAGTAGTTGATACCAAGACCCCGAGGCGACTAGATGACATCAGCTGATACCGCCTTCGGTGCGATCGACGGCCTGAACGACATCTCCGTGCCTTGTAACCTCCACCGCGCCCGCGCATACCATTAAGCGATGGACACTAGACCAGCCAACCATCGAGCGTCGAATAGAAATGTCAACTGGGCGAGTGCGACACCTGTAGGATGTCGTCGAGCTGCTATCTGACGTATCGATACCAGCACTCTGACGGACGGATATTCGACCCGACCTAGCTTCCGACCCGAGTTTGACAGGCTGAGGCGTTTTTTGGGGTGGTTTTGGTGGGTCGCGGCTTGTCTACCTGGGGTTTTGTGATCTTGGCTTGATGGATGGTCGCGGAATGTAGGGGCAAACCGCGTTTGACAGGGTGGCGCGATTCTGTTTTGCTGGTTGTTGATGTATGTGAAAACCACACGTGTGCGTCGGGGCAAGCGAGTATACGAGTACGTGACCCTGGTTGAAGCGGTTCGTGACGGCGGCAAAGTCCGCCATGATGTGATCGCCCGCCTCGGCGAAGCCTCCGCGCTACGCGAATCAGGCGAACTCGACCGCATCGTCGCTGCGCTCGCTGATCATGCTGGGCGTCCCGCCCCAGCTGAGATCACCACCGAAAACTCACTCTCAGCCGGAATCATCCGGGTAGTCGAGGCGTACTGGCGGCGACTCGGCCTCGATGTCTGGTTCACTCAAGCTGGTCTCACCGCAGGGAAACAGTTCAACGTCGCTGACGCGGTGTTCGCGATGGTCGCTAACCGGCTCGCTGATCCGTGTTCAAAACGAGCGATCCCCGAATGGGCACAAGACGACGTCGCGATGCCGGACTGGTGGACACCACCATCAGCGCATCACTACTACCGGGCTCTCGATGTTGTTCACGACACCAAAACCGACACCGAAAGCCATCTCTACACCCGGCTCACTGATCTGACGAATCTTGATTTGCGGTTCGTGTGCTACGACCTCACCT
>JBKEBH010000230.1:0-11651 GCA_047973065.1 Paracoccus sp. (in: a-proteobacteria)
TGGCCGAGGTGTTGGGCCGGATCAAGGGTCGGTTCCTGATGTCCCTCAATGACCGGCCAGAGGTCCGCGACACGTTCGCGGTATTCCAGCTGACCGAGGTTCGCACCACCTACACGATCAACGCGCAGCGCAACGATCAGCCCGGCAGCAGAGCGGAGCTGCTGATCTCAAATTGGGCGATCCAGGTCGAAAATCAGTTGCATGTTCGACGGGAACACCTGAAGTCACGCCCTTTGAGATATTTCAGTAATTTCAGTCTATTACCCCAACATGCAACCGGTAGCTCAAACTTGCGGGCTCATTTGCATGTTAGGATCGCACCGCTGGACAAATCTTGCGGATCAAAAGGCCCGTTAAGGCCCGTTCAAACCCATGTTTTATAGGATTTCAGCGCAATCGTTCGGGTGCGCCCCTTTAAGGCCCTCAGATCGCCCACGGGCTGATTCATCCGGTTTCCAGCGCGTAACTGCAGGACACGCTCCACACGACCCCTCAGCAGCACACACAGCCAGTTTCAGCCTTGTTTTACTAGGCTCTTCCGGCCACTTCCGCCTTCACCCGACCTCTTCCGGTTACCTGCAATATCTGGTGTCGCACAACACCGGCTGCACCTGGGCCGTCGTGACGGCTCGGAAGACGATCGGCTCCAGCCCGGCGCTCACCTCCACATCATCCCTAACGCGGCGTCACCATGGCCGGACCCGATCCCAATCCAGTCGGACACAGATCGAGCATGCCCCAAGCAGTATTGACGACATCCTGAAAGGGCCTGCCGCCATGCTCCGGCGCCGGCGGCAGGTCAGGACTTATTGCGCAAACTCATATGGCGCAAACAGATCCGCGCCGGGCCAGTCGCGCAGATGGACTATCTCGGCCGGCTCGCCCCGGGTCCAGGTTGCGGCGTCGATCATATCCCCCTCGCCCGTCCATTTCGCGGTGAAAGGATAGGGATAGACTGGGCGGGTCATGGCCGGCAGCGGCGTCACCTCCAGCCTTTCCATTGGCGGATGGTGCGGGCTGTCATCGCCAACGCCGGCTGGCTGACCGAAGCTTGATGTCTCTGCCGTGCTCGCGGTCAGGACCGCATCCGGGGCTGCGCCATCCTCGACCCAGGCCATCATCGGGCTGAGCAGATCGAGATTGCCCGGCCCCGCGCCACCGCCGCAATGGCCGACGCCGGGCAGCAGATAGAGCCGTGCAAACCCCGCCGCCATATCGGCGCCGAGCTGAGCCTTGATCGCCTTGTGCAGGGCCAGCGTATTGGCCGGGGCGATATGGGGATCGGCGAGCCCGTGCCACATGATCAGCTTGCCGCCGGCCGCCTGAAATGCCGCCAGATCGGGATTGGTCGCATCATAAAGCGGGTGGCGCAGGCGCAGATCGTTCAGCGTGGCCTCGGTGAATTCCAGATCATCGAAGGTCATGTCAGGCCGGGCCGGATCGAAGGCCAGATATTTCAGCACCGGCTCGGCAATCATCTGCGAAAACAGCGTACTATCTGCCATATCTGCGACATAGACGCCCTGCCTGTTCAGCTCGGATCCGTAGAGCGGCTGCCCGGCGGTCAGATGGGCGCCGGTTTCGGCATCCTGCGGGCCGGCATATAATTTGCGTACCGTATCGACCTGACGGAAGGTCAGGCATTGGTCGGTTTCGGGCGCATCCGCCGGACAACTGATCCGATAGGGATCGAAATCGCACAGGGCCGGCTGCGAAATCAGCCCGTCCTTCACCCCGTCCAGATCGTCGCAGGCCGCGACCACCGCCGCATGCAGCGCCGGCAGTTTCGCCGAGGTCAGCACGACTTCGCGCGAACCCCGTTCGTCGCTGTAATTCGAGCGTGCCATCCAGCCGTGATAAAGCGTGTTCTGGACCTGAAACAGCATGGCCGGCGCCCCGGCGATAATCCCGTCGAAATCCTCGGGATAGCCCATGGCTTCCATCAGTACCTCGCGCCCGCCATCCGAACAGCCGTTGA
The DNA here is from genome assembly GCA_047973065.1 of Paracoccus sp. (in: a-proteobacteria). GTDB lineage: Bacteria > Pseudomonadota > Alphaproteobacteria > Rhodobacterales > Rhodobacteraceae > Paracoccus. The sequence goes on from JBKEBH010000230.1 coordinate 1,979, forward strand.
AATAGCTGAATTGCGGGGCCTGACCATAATAGACCTCGATCAGCGCCTTGGCGGCTTCGGCGGTCCGGTGCTGGGCGAGATAGGCAAAATCGCGGCGCTGCGCATCATCGAGGCCCCATTTGCCGTCATTGCCGCTATGGCCCATATCGGTCGCCGCCATGACAAAGCCGCCGTCATTGAGCACCGCGCAGCCAGCCGAGGCCCCCGATTGCAGCATGATATTACCGCAAAGCCCGCCGCAGCCGGTCTGAAGATAACGCTGGGTCCAGCTTTCCAGCGGCAGCAACACCTGAAAATTCGCTTCGGCCGCCAGCGTGCCGGTAACGTTGCAGACCGCGATCCCGTCGCTGGTGGTTTCTTCGGCCGCAGTAATCTTGCTGCCCTCGCCGCCAATCCCGGTCAGATCGGTCCCGGCCAGAGCCGCGCAGGAAGTCACCGGCTTGACCACATCAAGCGCTTCGGCCTGCCCGATGCCCGGCCAGACGGTGAACAGCATAATGCCAGAAACTCCGGCCAATTTGATCAGTTTCAATATATTGCCCTCGGTTTTATCGCATTCCCGATCAGGCCCGACCGCCAGATCCATGCGCAAAGGAACCACCTTCCCCGCCAGCAGGCAAGCGCCGCGACACAGATGTGACCAGCCTGCGCGATATTTGCCTTGTCGCCGCCGGGCGGGCTGGGCAAGTCAATGCGCGGCCGTCCAATAGGCAGCAAGATGGATACGGTCCCTGGGCAGCTGGCGCAGCACGGCAGCTTTCAGCGCCGAAAGCCGGCCGCGTTCGGTCGCAATCCAGACCCGGCCAGCCCCGCGCAGTGCAGCGCCTGCCCCCTGCCGATCCAGCTCGGCAGCCAGCTGTCCCTCGCCCATGGGGCGATGGATCAGGCTGAGGCCGGGATGGCAGGAAAAGGGATATTCGGCGCACTCACCGAAAAGATGGCATGCGATCCGCACATCTGCACTCTGCACGGCAATGATGCGGCCAAGCGCCGGATATGCGGTTTCGTCCCCGCCGATCAGCAGATGCGGTGCCATCGGGATACCGCCCCCGGCTGGGCCGATCAGGCCAATCTCGCGCCCTGTCGCAGCATTTGCGGCGAAGGCGGCGACCCTGCCACCATCATGGGTGAAAATGTCGGTCTCCAGCCAGCCTGCGGCCGGATCAATGGCCGCCACCGTATAGGCCGGCCGGTGCAAATCCTGCGGCCAATGCGCCTGCCCGGTCTGCGACAGATACGGCCATTGGGTGCTGCGGTCCGGGCAAGGCAGGACGATGCGGAAATGGATCATGTCGCGCGCAAGCCGCTCCAGCCCCTCGCCCCTGATCCTCAGCCGCAGGAAATGGGCGCCGATGGCCCGAACGCTCTCGATCCGCCCCAGCGAGAAATTCGGAGGCAACTGGCCGACCAGATCGAACCCGGCCCAGTCGAGCGCGCCGCCAAGCCGGTCCGCGATGTGAAAGGCCAGAGCCTCCTGCAGGGTGAACAGCCAGTCGCGGCTTTCGGCCCGGGCAAAGGCAATGCTGCCCGCACCATTCCGCCTTGCCCCATATTCCCCCGCCCCGAGCCGGAGCCGGATCGAGCGGCCGTGCCCCGTATGCAACTCCAGCCCATGCTCGGCGGCCTCATCGCGGATCAGCCGATCCATGGCCTCGAAGGGAATGTCGAGCAGCGCTTGGGCCTGAAAATGGGGCATCTGATCGCGGCGCATGTCGGATCTGCGTTACGCGGCTCAGCGCAGCGAAATCGAAATCGGCAGCACGAAAGAGGCCGACTTGCCATCGGGCGGCGGCGGCACCGAAGGCAGGCGGCCCGCTTGACGGGCCAGCGCCTGATCGACCGAAGCAATCCCGGTCGAGCTTGCCAGCCGGCCCGAAACCGCCCCACCGGGCGAGACGCTGATCGAAAGCTGAACCGAGATCTTGCCCCGGCCACCGCCATTGATCCGGGTCCGGGACATGTGTCGGATAATCCGGCTGCCGACGGTCGAGCTCCAGCTGGCCATCTGCTTCTTGCTGACGCCCGGATTGCCGCCACCTTGCGAACTGCCCTTGTCCGAAGGCGCGGCCTTCTGGCTAGAAGCGGTGCTGCGCGGCTGCGCATCGGTTTTCGCCTTCTCGCGTTTCGGTTCCGCCTTGCGGGTTTCCTTGCGCTCAGGCGTGTTCTTGCGTGGCTCCTCGCGTCGGGTCTCGCGCAGCGGCCGCTCACGCGGGCGGTCCGAGACGGTCAGGATCAGCGCCGAATCCGGCAGCAGTTCCGCAAAATCGGTCACCGGCGGCAGTTGGGTCAGCGGCGGGACTTCGTAATCGGCCAGCTCGGGTTCCGGCGCAGGCTCAGCTTCGGGTTCCGTCAGAGCTTCCGGTTCGGGCTGCATATCCTCGGGCGGGGCATTCTCGGCCGTTTCGGGGCCGGCAGCCAGTTCTTCGGGCGCGGGGATAAACATCTCGACGACCACCGGCGCGGGCAGGTTCGATGCCGCACCGCGACGGATCGCACTGTCCAGCCAGATCCCACCAGCCGCATGGCCAGCCAGAACCAGCAGGCCCAGCGCTCCCCATTTCAGAGCGTCGCCGAAATCGCCACCGGTCATGGCGCCGCCCCTGCCGGAGCCGCTGCCGGGGCCGGGGCATTGGCATCCATTCCGACCAGCGCAATCTTCACATAGGACGCATCGCGCAGGCGGTTCATCACCGTCATGACATCGCCGTAGCTGACCGATTTATCGGCGCGCAGATAGATCCGGGTTTCGCGCTCGCCGCCGGTCACTGCTTCCAGCGCCGCGATCAACCCATCCTCCGCCACCATTTCCTGCCCGATGGACAGCGACAGATCGGGCGATATCGTCAGCCAGACCGGCTGATCGGGCCGCGCGGACGCCGCCCCGCGCGAGGCCGGCAGATCGACATTGATATCGACCGTGGCCAAGGGCGCCGCCACCATGAAGATGATCAAAAGAACCAGCATCACGTCAATGAACGGGGTCACGTTGATCTCGTGGTTTTCCTCAAGCCGTTCGCCATCGTCGAAACGCCCGGACATGCCTCAGCCCTCCCGGTCAGCGCGAAAGTCGAGATCGCGGCTCACCAGCCGCTCGATCCCGGCAGCGGCCTGCGAAAGGCACAGCCGATAGCCGGCGATCTGGCGGGCAAAGAAGTTGTAGATCACCACCGCCGGAATGGCCGCGACAAGGCCGAGCGCGGTGGCCAGCAGCGCTTCGGCGATGCCAGGGGCGACCACTGCAAGATTGGTGGTCTGCGCCTCGGAAATCCCGATGAAAGCGTTCATGATCCCCCAGACAGTCCCGAAGAGCCCGACAAAAGGCGCGGTCGAGCCGATGGTGGCCAGCACCCCGGTCCCGATCCCGGCCTGACGGCTGGCCGTGGCAACAATCCCCGAGAGATAGGAAGACACCCGTTCCTTCAACCCGTCATTGCCGGCGCTGCTCGCCAGCGGGGCCGAACGTTCCAGCTCGGCCTTGGCGGCACGCAGCATATGGCTCGCCGGATCCTGACGCGTGCCGGCCGCGTTGACCGCATCGGCCAGGTCCCCTGCCGCCTCGATCCGGGCGATGCCGCGCCGGGCAGTGCGAATGGCCGCGTAGATGGTCAGAAACTTGCCGATCAGAATCGTCCAGGTGATCAGTGAGGCAAAGGCCAGCCCGATCATCACCGCCTTCACGACGATATCGGCCCCCAGGAACATTCCCCAGGGCGACAGATCATGCGGCAGTGTCGAAGCGGGAATGGCCGGAGCTGCGGGAACCTGTGCCAGAGCGCCGGCGGGCACGAGCAAAAGCAGCGCCAGAGAGAGCGCCGGTGCGCGAAGATCAAAAGAAGATGACCGCATGAATAACCTGTATCGTTATGAGCTTCCTGAACGAAGCGCCTTTCGCGCATATTTCAAGTCTGAGTGTTATTGTCAACATATCCTCAGACTAATCACCACCCTGCGGGCATACCATGACGCCACCGTTCAACATGAAGGTGAACCCATGGGTTGTCCCTACGCCCGACCGCTGAGGATCGGCCTCACCTCAGGTCTCGCCCCAGATGGGTCATCGACGGGCCTGATCGCGGGTTTTCAGCCTGCATCTGCCCAAAACCGATAAATCTGCGTGAAATTCCGCCCAAAGCAGCTTCGCTTGAAGCGCTTTCTTGCCGTCTGCGCAGCGATGACATAACAGGCGTAGAACAACAGCAGTCTGGAACCCACCTGCGTGAAACGTCGTAATTTTATCGGAACGATCTCGGCCGCCGTGGCGGTTGGCACCGCAACCCGCGCGCTTGCGCAAAACGACCCGGTTTCGACGGGCAACGAGCCTCGGATCGAACCGGCGAGCCCCTTCGGTTTCGAAAGCGTCGCCGCGATTGCTGCTGGCGTTGCCGCACGCCCTTACGAATCGCCCTCGCGTCCGGTGACAGAGCCCTTCGCCGATATCAGCTATGACGCATATCGCGCGATCCGCTTTCGCCGCGATGCCGATCCCTGGAAAGACGTGCCGGGCTTCGGGCTGGATCTTCTGTCGCCGGGCATGATTTTTCATGAACCCGTGCGCATCAACATGGTCGCCGGCGGCATCCCGCAGAATCTGGCCTTCACCCCTGCGGTCTTCGATTTCGACCCGGCTTTCTTCCCGCCCGATGCGGCAAAGGCCGATCCGGCCCAGATGGGCTGGTCGGGCTTTCGCATCCGCAGCGCGCTGAACAAGCCCGATATCCTGGACGAGTTGGCGGTGTTTCAGGGCGCCTCCTATTTCCGGGTGCTGGGCCGGGGCAACCGCTACGGGCTTTCGGCCCGCGGGCTGGCCATCGGCACCGGCAGCGCCGAGGGTGAGGAATTCCCGGTCTTCCGCGAATTCTGGATCCACACCCCGAATCTTGAAACTGGCACCATCACCATTCAGGCGCTGCTCGACAGTCGTTCGGTTTCAGGGGCTTACGAGTTCATTCTTAACCCCGGCGCGCAATCGGTACTGACCAGCCGCGTTGCGCTTTTCCCGCGTCAGGACATGCCCCGGGTCGGAATCGCGCCCTTGACCTCGATGTATTGGTTCGGACCCGCAGATGGCGCCGGGCAGAACGATTACCGCCCGGCGGTCCATGACAGCGACGGGCTACAGATGATCACCGGCTCGGGCCAGCGGCTGTGGCGGGTGCTCGGCAACCCGGCCAAGCTGCAGATCTCGGCCTTTGTCGATGAGGATCCGCGCGGCTTCGGGCTGATCCAGCGCCCGCGCGCCTTTGTCGATTACGAGGACGCCGAAGCCCGCTATGAGATGCGGCCCTCGGCCTGGATCCGGCCAACCGGCGACTGGGGCAAGGGCACGGTTTCGCTGATCGAAATCCCGGTGGACAGCGAATTCCACGACAATATCGTCAGCTTCTGGCAGCCGAGCGAGCCGCTGAAGGCCGGCCAGCGTGCCGATTTCGGCTATGTGCTGAGCTTCGGCGATGAGGTGGTCGAGCCCGGCGTTCTGGCCCGGATCCTGTCCACCCGCTCGGGCAAATCGATCAACGGCAAGGATTCGCGCAGCTTCTTCGTCGATTTCGAGCTTGAGGCCTTCGAGGGCCGCGAGGATCCGCAGATCTATGTCAACGCCTCCAGCGGTGAAATCGACCACCCCTACCTGCTGCGCCTGCCCGATGAAGGGCTGATGCGCCTTTCCTTCGAATATAAGCCCGGCAATGCCCGTCAGGCCGATCTGAGCGCCGCCCTGCGCGGACCGGACGGGGATAACCTGACCGAGACCTGGCTGTTTCGCTGGTCCGAGGGCTGATCGGTGAGCCAGATGATTGCTGACCCTTCGGGGCAAAAGACCGCGATGCGGGCCGAAGCCATGCCAGCTGTGCCGCCGGAAGCGCCGCTGGACATGCCGGTACAGGATTTTCGCGCCCCGCCGCCGCCTGGCCCGGAATTCGCCCGGCCCGATGCCCAAACCCGTTTGGCGCGGCTGATCGCCTTTGGCGGCGCCACCCTGATCACCGGGCTCGGCGCCTGGCAGATGCTGGCGGCTTTCGGCACCAATATCCAAGCCATGCAATATGTGCTGCTGGGGCTGTTCACCATCACCTTCGCCTGGATCGGTTTCAGCTTCTGCTCGATGCTGGCCGGTCTGGTGGCACGCCAGCAGGCCACTCCGGTCGATCCCGGCACGGCGCGCATTGCCGTGGTCATGCCGGTCTATCACGAAAGCCCCGCCGACTGCATGGGGCTGCTGGCCTCGCTGGCCGAGGATCTGGCCGCTGTCGGGCTGGGCGAGCGGGCCGAGATCTTCATTCTTTCCGACAGCCGCGATCCCGATATTCTGGCCGCCGAGGCGCTGACCGCCAGCCGGCTGCGCGCCAGCGCGCCGGTGCCGGTCTGGTATCGCCGCCGGCTCGACAATTCGGGGCGCAAGGCCGGCAATATCGCCGAGTTCATCCGCCGCTGGGGCGGGCGCTACGATCAGATGGTGGTGCTGGATGCCGACAGCGTGGTCTCGGGCGATGCGATCCGGCAGATGTCGGCACGCATGTCCACCGATCCGGCGCTTGCGCTGATCCAGACCATGCCGATTCTGGTCCATGGCCAGACCATCTTCGCCCGGGTCATCCAGTTCGCCGGCCGGGTCTATGGCCCGTCCATCGCCCGCGGCGTCGCCGCCTGGTCGGGCGATAACGGCAATTTCTGGGGCCATAACGCGATGATCCGGGTCAGCGCCTTCGCAGCCTGCTGCGGCCTGCCCGAGCTTCCCGGCAAGGCGCCCCGGGGCGGCACCGTGCTGTCGCATGATTTCGTCGAAGCAGCACTACTGCGCCGGGCCGGCTGGAAGGTCCGGCTCGACTGGGACCTGCGCGCCTCATATGAGGGCAGCCCGCCGACCCTGCTGGATATGGCAGTGCGCGAGCGCCGTTGGGCGCAGGGCAATCTTCAGCATATCCGCGTCATGGGTGCGCGCGGTTTCACCGCAATGAGCCGGGTGCATTTCACCATCGGCATTCTGGGCTTTTTGATGAGCCCGATCTGGCTTTTACTGATCATCTCCGGCCTGATCCTGACCACCAATGTGATCCTGTCGAGCCCGGTCTATTTCCCCTCGACCTATCAGCTTTTCCCCGACTGGCCGACCTTCGATGCGCGGCGAATGATCTGGCTGCTGGTCGCCTCGGCAACGCTGCTACTGGTGCCGAAATTTATCGCGGTCGGTCGGGCGTGGCGTCGGCCGCTGGCCAATGGCGCGGGCGGCAAATCGCGGATCTTCCTGAGCGCCATCTTCGAGATCGTCATGTCGGCGCTGATCGCTCCGGTGCAGATGCTGATCCAGACCCGCCAGATCTTCGAGATCCTGATCGGACGCAATTCCGGCTGGGAAAGCCAGGTCCGCAAGGGCTCGATGCCAAGCTGGGGCGTGGTCTGGCACCGGCACTGGATGCATGTCGCAGCCGGCATGGTGACCACCCTGGTGCTGGCCTATATGTCGCCCGACCAGCTGGTCTGGCTGTCGCCGATCCTTGCCGGGCTGATCCTCGCCCCCTTCACCTCACGCTGGAGCGCCTCGCCCCTGCTGGGCCGTTGGGCGCGCGCCGCCGGGCTTCTGGTTACGCCCGAGGAACGCATGACCCCGCCGGTTCTGGCCGAAGCCGTCAATCAGGCCCGCCATCTGCGCCTGCCGGCGGATGCCACCGCAGAGCTTGGCCGCGACCCCGCCGCGCGCGCCGAATATGTCATGCTGATGCCGCCTCAACCCGAACGCCCGCTGACAGAGCGGCTGCCCTCGATTTCCGCCGCCGCCAAGATCGGCGTTGCGCGGAACCAAAGCGAGGCGCTCGGGTTCCTTGACCACAGGGAACGTCAGGCGCTGCTCAACGATGCAGCCCTGCTTGAGGAATGGTCCAAGCTGACACGATGAAGCGCATTGCGGCACTGGATATGCTGCGCGGTTACGCGCTGGCAGCAATCATGGTTGATCACATGCCAATCGGCGTGCTGCGCGGCTTTACCCTGTCCAATTTCGCCCTGTTCGACGCGGCCGAGCTTTTCGTGCTGCTTTCGGGCTTTCTGGTCGGGCTGGTCTGGGTCTCGATCGAAGCCAGGCAGGGCCGGAGCGCCGCGCAATGGCGTTTCCTGCGACGGGCCGGCCAGGTCTGGCTGGCGCTGATTCTGGGCGGAGTATTGATGGCGCTGCTGTCGCGCGGGCTGTTTGAGCTCGGCATGCCCCATACCGCTGTCTGGTCCGAATATGCGCGTTGGATCATCGAATTCCCGGTGGGCTATCTGGTCACGCTCGGCATCTTGTGGATGCAGCCCAATCTGCTGGATGTGCTGGCGCTTTATGTCGTGCTGCTGGCGATTTCGCCGGTGCTGGTGCCGATCCTGCTGCGTTGGCCCTGGGCTTTCGCCGCCGGATCCATCGCCTTGTGGTGGGTTTCGATCCCGCTCAATGAGGCGCTGCCGAACCAGCGGGTCCAGGGCGGGATGCTGTTCAATCCCTTCGCCTGGCAGGTCCTGTTCTTCACCGGCGTCGCCATGGGGGCCTTCCGCACCCGTTTCATGCCGGTGCTGCGCCGCCATGCGACGCTGCTGACCACGATTTCGATCTGCATCATGATTCTCGGCCTCGCCATGGCCCAGCTCTGGCGCTATGGGCCAGAGGCCAAGGAAATCTATTTCCTGCTGCGCGATAATGTGACCGGGACCATCGACAAATGGTCGCTGAATGCCTGGCGCTATGCGGCGATCCTGGCAGCTGCCTGGCTGGTGGCGGTTCCATTGGCACGGCCGCTGGCCTGGCTGGCCGGCACCGCGCCTGGACGCGGGCTTGCGGTGATCGGGCGCGGCGGGCTGGTCACCTTCGTGGCCTGCGTCATGCTTTCGGTGCTGGGCGACGCGCTGATGATGCCGCGCGAAAGCACTTCTCCCGGTTTCCGCCTGGCCGTGGATATCTGGACCATCGCCGTGCTCTGGCTGGTGGGCGAAATTGCCGCGCGCCGCAGCGCGCGCAAGAAAACGGCCTCGGCCGGTGCCGCAGCGCGCCCGCCTGCCGGCCTGGATGCGCGCGCAACCGGAACTGGCAGCACCCCCCTTTAGCAAGCGGCAGCGGGACGCGGGGTTCCGGCGCAGTTCTTTCAAAGGTCAGATTGCAATTCGCCGGCAAGCGGCTAGATTGCCACTGTCCGCCAGCCGCGGGCAGACCAGTGGTGACCGGGCCCCTCTGGCGGATGTGGCGGCACATCCGCGATGTCGGCACTCAACTCTCATTCGCCGCATGAGGTTTCTGCCGTGCAGAACAGCTCCCCCATTCCGCCGGGACAGGGCGTGATCCACTATTTCAAATGGGCCTTCATCGTCACCGCAGTCGGGCTTGTGCTGGGCGCCGCGCTCGGCTGGCAGATGACCGGCACCATCCCCGGCATGCTGGCCGTCTTCTTCATCTGCTGCGTGCTGGCCATTCTGGAAATCTCGCTGAGCTTCGACAACGCCATCGTCAACGCCAACAAGCTGAAGGACATGACCCCAAAATGGCAGCACCGCTTCCTGACCTGGGGCATCATCATCGCCGTCTTCGGCATGCGCATCGTCTTCCCGCTGCTGATCGTGGTGATCGCGGCCAATATCGGCCCCTGGGAAGCCATGGTCATGGCCGCCAGCCAGCCGGATGAATATTCGCGCATCATGCATGACGCGCATCTGCCCA
>JBKEBH010000109.1:0-3074 GCA_047973065.1 Paracoccus sp. (in: a-proteobacteria)
TCTACACGGCGAGATCGCTGTCGTTCAAGGGCGTCGAATACGAGCTGCTCGACCATGAGCTGACGCCCGAGCAGGTCCGCATCTACGACAGTTATGCCGATGCCTTCAGCGTCATCCATAACAATCTCGATGCGGCGATGCAGGCCGCCAATATCACCGGCGGCGACAGTGGCTCTGGCACGCTGAACCGGCAGGCCAAATCCGCCGCCCGCTCGGCCTTCGAATCCGCCAAGCAGCGCTTCTTCGGTCATCTGCTCAGTTCCGTTTCATTCTGCCCATGTCGGGCGACCCGTGACAGTTCACTACCATTGGCACGCCTATTTCGGCGCGCCAGTGAAGTGTTACCACACGCTTCGACGCGCCGATGGCGATCTGGTTCTGCTGGAGCGCGATCCCGGCATCGTCATTCGTGCACCAGCGTGGGTGCTCGATCCTGTGGCCTGCGCGTGTATGGAACTGGGCTCTCCGCAGGTGTCCACGCATAGCCTTGAAGATTTACATGTCGCTCTGACGGCGCTCGGATTTCGCGGAAGCTCGGAAGATGAGGAATCATTACCCGAGGAGCTTTGCCATGATATCCACATTTCCCCCCGAACAACTACCGCTCCCGCTGGAGCCATCTGTGATCGAGGATCTGACGCCGGAACAACGAGGACAGACACTGGAGGCGCTGGCGCTTCTGTTCCTGACGGCCGTCGGCGCTCCGGCAGGGGAGATCCCCGATGAGACCTGATCTTCCAGCTCCTTCTGCCCTTCCTGCCACTCTGCTGCGGCGCAAGGCTGTTGTTTATGTGCGTCAATCGACCCAGAGTCAGGTTGCAACCAGCCTCGAAAGCCAACGCCGTCAGTATGATCTGGTTGAGACTGCCAGAGCGTACGGCTTCCACGATGTCGAAGTGATCGATGACGATCTGGGCGTTACCGCCAGCGGTGCCGCCGTGCGGCTTGGCTTTGACAAGCTCGTTACCGGGCTTTGCTCCGGTACGGTTGGTGCGGTGTTTTGCCTGGAGGTTTCGCGGTTGGCGCGCAATGGCCGCGACTGGCATCATATGTTGGAACTGTGCGGCCTCGCCGAGGCACGGGTCATTGACCATGATGGCGTTTACGATCCGCGCCAGCCCAATGATCGCTTGTTGCTGGGCATGAAGGGCAGCATCAGTGAGTTTGAACTCGGCGTTTTGCGCATGCGGATGCTGGAAGCGGCCCGTTCGAAAGCACGTCGCGGCGAGTTGCGCCACACGCCGCCGATCGGGTTTCTCTGGGACCATCATGTTGGTGTGATCCTCGATCCAGATTTGCGGGTTCAGGAGGTGATCCGTCTGATTTTCCGCAAGTTCAGCGAACTGGGCAGCGCCCGCCAGACGCTGCTCTGGCTGGCGCGAGAGCAGATTCATTTTCCACGGCCTTCGGATAGCGTGACACTCACCTCATTCGAATGGCGTCCTGTCCGCTACACCCATGTAATCAAGCTGCTCAAGAACCCGTTTTATGCGGGCGTTTACGCCTACGGCAAAACCTGCAGCCAGATCAACACCCACAACGGGCGCACCCGTGTGGCGCGGAAGCGTCAGAAGCCAATTGAAGAATGGGATGTTTTCCTCAAGGATCACCACGAGGGCTACATCTCGTGGGATGATTATGAGTGCAACCAGACGCAACTCGCCCGCAATGCCTTTGGGCAAAAGGGCGGGACCAAATCCGGGCGCGGTGGTGAAGCGCTTCTGGCTGGCCTGCTGTGTTGCGCCCGATGTGGAAGGCGAGTGCGCGTCGCCTATAGGGGCGGTCGTTCCACACCGGTTTATCGGTGTGAGTCGTCCAACCTGCAGACCGGGAGGGCGCGCTGCATGGCGTTCGGTGGCATCGGGCCGGACCAGCTTGTCGCGCAGGCCATTCTGGACGCGGTGTCGCCACTGGCGGTCGAGGCCGCCATCGCCTCCACCGCGCAGATGACCAGGGCCCGGGAGGAACGGTGCGCGCTGATCGAGCTTGAGCTTCAGCAAGCGCGTTATGACGCTTCGCTCGCCGAACGTCGTTACGCCGCCTGCGATCCGGAAAACCGTCTGATCGCCGCGCAGCTTGAAGGACGATGGGAGGATGCGCTACAGCGTGTCCGCGCTCTGGAGCACCGTCTGGGCGAGGTCACGGCAGAGCATGATTGTCAGGTTGACCCCGCCCGCGTCGAAGGACTGGCTCGGGATCTGGCTCTGGCATGGAATGCGCCATCAACCACCATGCGCATTCGGCAACAGCTGCTACGCACACTGATCGAGGATATCGTAGCCGATATTGACGATGAGACCGGCGAGGTGATCCTTGTCATCCGCTGGAAAGGAGGCAGACACACCGAGTTGCGGTCTCCCAGACCCGGAAGCACAACCAGGATGCGGACCAGCGCCGAGGCGCTCGCGGTCATCCGGGAGATGACCGGTGGCTGGACGGATGAAGCCATTGCCGCTTCCCTGAACCGCATGGGTATGCGAACCGCATTGGGCAAGACTTGGACAGCGGCCCGTGTCGGGTCGATCCGCACGGCCAACGACATTCCGGGGGCACGGTCATCAGGAAAGGAAACCCCGTACCGCACCATGTCTCAGGCCGCCAAGGCGCTCGGCGTCACCAATCATGTGATCCGACGCCTGATCAGAGACCAAATCCTGCCCGCAAAACAGGTCGTGCCGGGCGCACCGTACCAAATCCGGGCCGAGGACCTCGATCTCGACACAGTCCGGCAGGCGATAAGAGGCGCGAAAGCCCCGTGTCGCGATGATAGCCCGAATCAGATGTCAATGTTTTCAGCTACTTGAAAAGGAGAGGTATTATGACCACCCGCCGCTGACCTCGATGAAAACGCCCACGCTGATCCGGTCCATTGAGGCCGATCTGGAAGCGGGCCACGCGGCCGTCATCCAGATCGTTTCGACCGGTGAAGCCCTGATGGAACGGCGGCTGGCGGAGATCCCGACCGAGGAATGGAACGATCTGAATACGGATTTGTCTCCGCGCGAGTATGTCCTGACATACCTTCAGCATTCCTTCCCGGTGCAGCTTTACGAGCCCTTCACCGATGGCGATGG
>JBKEBH010000272.1:0-45862 GCA_047973065.1 Paracoccus sp. (in: a-proteobacteria)
CCCCTGGTTTGGGCTGTCACCCAAGGGGCGAGCCAAAACCAGGGGGATGTCTCATCCAGAGTCTCGCTGAAGCGGACCGGCTGGAAGCCCATGGCTTATCTCCAATAGGTGGAAAGTGAAAACCGAAACGCTTTAATGAGCCATGTCCGAGGATCGGGCATGGTTCAGGACGGTTCCGTCACGGCACCGACCCGAAGACGGGCGCGATTCGCGCTCGGGCTGACGGACAAGCGAAATCCGGCAGGCAACGCAAATGCCGCAACCGGCAACGGCAATCATCAAAATGAGGAAGATCAGGTCATCCGCTTCATGATGGTGCTGCCGGAGAGATTTGAACTCTCGACCTCTCCCTTACCAAGGGAGTGCTCTACCCCTGAGCTACGGCAGCATCCGGTGGCCTTTCGGACCGTGAGGGGCGATTTAGACGAGGGCGCTTCGCGGCGCAAGGGGGCGCGGGAAAGTTTTTTGCTTCATTTCGCAGCGCCCCTTTTCATGGTCGAAAAACCACAAGGCGCCCGTCATGAAACGGGCGCCCGTGCTGGCATTCGCTTTCGCTGCGAAGAAGAGATCAGTCGCGCATTTCGTCCGGGTCTACGCCCCAGATCGCCTGTTTCGGCACCCAGCCTTTGGCACCGGCCCCCGAAATCCGGCACCAGCCGCTGTTGCATTCGCCGAGTTTGACGATGGCCCCACCCTCGGCCATGGCGATCACCCCGGCGTTGAGATCGGGACGCGAGCGCAGCTCGACCATTTCCTGCTGAACGATGGCGGTGCGCACCCCCGACAACAGCTGGTAATGCACCCAGCCGCCGGCACCGTCACGATCCTCAATTCTCCGCCAATGGCCGAATTCCCCGACCACGCGCAGCGGCATGCCGGCATGGTGGAAGACCCAGTCGATGCGATGCGACAGCGAGGGGCCGCGCCGGACATTGCCCTGATCGCCCTTCAGCGAGACATAACGCGGAACCGGCAGTCGGGTGACCGGGCCACGCTGAGCTTCCACGGGTGCCGCCGGCTGCACCGCCGCGACCCGGACCGGGGGCCGGGCGGCCTCCACCGGGGCGATCTGCGCATCGGTCGGGGGAGCAGGAGGCTCGGCCTGAGCGACCGTTGCCGCAACTGCGCCGCCTACCGCAGGTTCCGCTTCATCATTGCTGAGCGCATGGGCCGGTGCCAGCACCATGGCGATCAGCACCAGTGCCGAGCTGCCCAGAAGCGCCTTCGCCGGCCAGCCAAGCGCGGCCCATGCGGAAGCGCCCTGCACCCCGGCCCTATGATCGAGTTCCTGTCTTTTCGCCATGCGATACGCACGGCGAAGCGACGGAGAGATATGCGCCATCGTCCCTTACCTGCTCTTTGGCGGCCTGCTACCGCGTTGCCTCTGCCGCATCGTTGATTGTACGGCTTCCGGGGTCTTGTAGGTCTTGTGCCTGTGCCCCGATCAGGCCAGTTTGCCTCAAGCAATCCCGTGTTGGAAGGGAAGATCGCATGAGTTCTGTCAAAACACGTCTCCATGTGGCGGTTACGCGACGCCTGCCCGAGCCTGTCGAGGCCCGAATGCGCGATCTCTTCGAGGTCACGACGAACGAAAGCGACCGTCTGCTGAGCCGCGAGGAGCTGATCGTGCTGATGCGCAGCCATGACGTGATCGTGCCCTCGCTGTCTGATCGCATCGATGGCGCCATGCTCGGCGAAGCTGGCGCACGGCTGAAGATGATCGCAAATTACGGATCGGGGACCGATCATATCGACATCACCGGCGCCCGTCAGCGCGGGGTCCTGGTCACCAATACCCCCGGGGTCCTGACCGAAGATACCGCCGATGTGGCGCTGGCGCTGATCATCGCGGTGACGCGCCGGCTTAGCGAGGGGGTGTCGGTCATGCAGTCGGGGGAATGGGACGGCTGGTCGCCAACCGCTTTCCTCGGCGGACGGATCCGGGGGCGCAAGCTCGGCATTCTGGGCATGGGCAGGATCGGCCGGGCCGTTGCCCGCCGTGCCCAAGCCTTCGGCATGGAGATCCATTACCACAACCGCAACCGCCTGCCCTTCGAAACCGAGGCCGAGCTGAAGGCGACCTGGTGGGACAGTCTCGATCAGATGCTGGCGCGCATGGATATCGTCAGCGTCAATGTCGCCCATAGCCCGGCGACGTTCCATCTGCTGTCGGCGCGGCGGCTGAAACTGCTCAAGCCGACAGCGGTGGTCATCAACACCTCGAGCGGCGAGGTGATCGACGAAAACGCCCTGACCCGAATGCTGCGCACGGGCGAGATCGCCGGGGCCGGGCTCGATGTCTATGAACACGGTGCCGTCGCCAACCCCCGGCTGCGCAATCTGCCCAATGTCACCTTGCTGCCCCATATGGGCAGCGCCACCGTCGAAGGCCGGATCGAGATGGGCGAAAAGGTCATCCAGAATATCCGCACCCTCATCGAGGATCAGCGCCCGCCGGATCTGGTCCTGCCCGGCACGATCTGAGCGGATCGCCTTGCGAATGGAAACGGGGCCGCGATCGACATCGCGGCCCCGTCCTCGTTTTCGGCCTCATCGCCCGGAGTTTCAGGGCCGGGTCACATCGCAGCGCATGTTCTGCGCCGAGAGCTTGGCGCAGGTCTTGGTCGCCGCCGTTTGCGACAGGCCAACCAGCGTTGCCTCATATCCTTTCGACGATTCGCGGATATGGCGCAGCCCATCATCGACCAGAGCGCTTTCCTGCATGGCGACCTGAACCAGCCGCTCATCGGCCTGATCGCGGGTCTTGAAGCGGCCCAGCGAGATCCCCCAGGCCTGACCGCCCGAAGACGAGGCGCGCGACACGCGCTCGGTCGGCTTGGGCTCGGGCCCGCCGCCACCGCCGCCAGAGCCGACGATCACCCGGTCAGTGCGGCGCTGCGGTTTGCTTGAGGCCTCAAGCAGAAGGTTGGTGTTGCTCTCCGTTGCGACGCCGGCCGTGCTGGCTGCGGCAGCCGTAACGACCGGGCGCGCGGCGCCGCGATTCCCCGGGGCCGGAACCGGCCGTGCGGAAACCGCCAGCTTACGAGAGCCGACAGGCGCCGCTGCGGCTTCCGCCAGCGCCTCGGCAACCCCGTCATCCACCGCCGCCCGGGCAACCGCGCGGGTGCCGCCCGGCCGGGCCATCGGACGCACGGAGCGCGCCAGCCGCAATGCACCGGCGGCCCGCGCCGGCTGCGCGGCCGCGTCCGGGGCTTGCGCGCTCCGCACCATCGCCTGATTGAGCGCGGAATTGAGGCTCGCAGCCGCGACCGGCGCGGCAACCGGGCGCGCACTGACCTTGGGCGCAGCGGCGACGACCTTCCGGCTCGACTTGCGCTTAACGATATATTGGGGCGGCTCGGGCTTGATTTCCTTGACGCGGGTCGGAGCCTTGCCAAACCCCATGTCGAGCAGCTGCGACATCACCTGATTGCGCTGCGCGGTCGAAGTCCCGCCGAGCACGGTCGCGATGATCCGCTTGGATCCGCGCTGCGCGGAAGCGGTCAGGTTGAAGCCCGCGGCCCGGGTATAGCCGGTCTTGATCCCGTCCGCGCCCGGATAATTGTTCAGGAAGGTGCGGTTGGTCGAACGCACGGTCGCGATCCCGACATCGGCCGTGCGGCGCGAGAAGATCGAATAATATTGCGGAAAATCGTAAAACAACCGGCGCCCGAGTGTCGTCATGTCGCGGGCGGTCGAATAATGCCCTTCGCGTGTCAGCCCGTTGGCGTTGCGAAAACGGGTATTCTTCATACCAAGCGCCCGGGCCATAGCGGTCATCTGGGCGGCGAAGGCATCTTCGGAACCAGCAAGATTTTCGCCAATGGCGGTGGCCGCGTCATTGGCCGATTTCACCGCCGCGGCGCGGATCAGATAGCGCAGCTCGATCTTCTGGCCGGCGCGCAGACCAAGACGCGAGGGCGGCTCGGCTGCGGCGTTTGAAGAAATGGTGAACTTGGTATCCAGCCGGACCTGACCGCGCTCAATGGCGGTGAAGGCCATATAAAGCGTCATCATCTTGGTCAGCGAGGCCGGGTGCAAACGCGTATCTGCGTTCTGCGCATGGATCTGCTTGCCGGTTCGACCATCCATGACAAAGGCGGCGAAAGGCGCAGCCTGCGCGGCCATCGGAGCCGCAAATGCCAATAACATCATCAATCCGGCGCGTAATAGCGTGCTGAATCTGGTCACTGTTTCGATCTCTTCTGCCTCTGCGCGGCCATTTGTTGTTATCAGGCCGTCGTTAATGATCCGATAATAGCACAAACCAAACCCTGCCGAAACCGGGGATTTAACGCAATTTCATATTGCCGCCGCGCGCATGGCCGGATCCCGCCGCCCCGCCGGAAAGGCCCCGCCGGTCCCATCCGTTTCTGCACGGGGTTTCAATGGCGACAAAACCACCTATATTCGTGCGGAATCGTGTCATCATCACCTAACATCGAAGCCCATGCCCCAGGATCCCGACCAGCGCGAGGAGACCGACCTCTCCGTCAAGACGCACACGAAGACCCAGCGCCCGCCCATGTACAAGGTGCTGCTGCTCAATGACGACTTCACACCGATGGAATTCGTCGTCCATGTGCTGGAGCGCATTTTTTCGACATCACACGCGCAAGCCATTGAAATCATGCTGACAGTTCACCGCAAGGGTCTTGCCGTCGTCGGGGTGTTTTCACATGAGGTCGCCGAAACCAAGGTCGCGCAGGTCATGGAACTGGCGCGCCGTCAGCAGCATCCGCTGCAATGCACAATGGAAAAAGAATAGCCGATGCGAAGCGCAAGACTGGACCTGGCATTCCCGGAAACTCCGCCGGGCCGAACATTGATCCTTGGTGCCGATGGCAGCGAGGATCTGGGCGCGTTCGATCCGTCCCGCACCCAGATTGTCGAGCCGCTCGCCCATCACCATGCCAGCCTGAGCGCGCGCGGCTTTGAGGCGCGCACCGCCCCGGACGGCGTTTTCGAGCAGGTGCTGGTCACGCTGCCCCGCTCACGCGATGCGGCACGGGCCCGGATCGCGCTTGGCGCCGCCCACCTGGCACCGGGCGGCCGGCTGTGGATCGACGGGCAGAAGACCGATGGCATCGAGGCAATTCTGAAGGAAATCAAATTATTCAGCGATGTTCCCGATGTACATTCCAAGGCTCATGGCAAGATTGCCCGTCCCGCCAACCCCACTGCTTTTCCGGCCGGCTGGGCCGGCCAGCAGATGACGCCTGCCCCGGATTTTCAGACCCGGGCAGGCGTCTTTTCCGCCGAAAAGGTCGATACTGGATCGGCGGCACTTGCTGCGGCTCTGCCCGATAAGCTGCCGACGCGAATCGTCGATCTCGGCGCTGGCTGGGGCTGGCTTTCGGCGCAGATCCTCAGCCATCCCGGTGTCAGCCAGCTGCATCTGGTCGAGGCCGATCATGTCGCGCTCGATTGTGCCCGTGCCAATATCACCGACCCGCGCGCCCAGTTCCATTGGGCCGATGCCCGCAGTTTCGCCCTGCCCGAGCCGGTCAATGCCGTGATCATGAACCCGCCCTTCCATCAGGGCCGCAGCGCCGATCCCGCCCTCGGCGCCGCCTTCATCCGCAGCGCCGCCCGGCTCTTGGCCGGGGCCGGGCGGCTGTGGATGGTCGCCAATCGCCACCTGCCCTATGAGGCCGAACTGGTCCGCCATTTTGCCTCGGTCGCGGAAGTCGGCGGCGATAACCGTTTCAAGATCCTGACCGCCACCGGCGCCAGCACTTCGAGCAGGAGAACCAGATGATCAATTCCGTCAGCGGCAAGTCCGCCCTCGTCACCGGGGCGGCGCGCGGCGTCGGGCTGGCCATCGCCCGCCAGCTGCATGAGCGCGGCGCCAATGTCATGTTCGCCGATTGCGACGAGGCGGCGCTGGAACAGGAACTCGACCGCTTCGGCGACGATCCCCGCGCCCGCAGCTTTTCGGCCGACATGTCGCAGCGCCTGTCCATGGCCAATCTGCTGTCGGCCACCATCGACGCCTATGACCGGGTCGATATTCTGGTCAACGCCCACCGGATGGTGAAGAAGGACGACCCTCTGGACACCAGCGAAGCCGCGCTTGAGGAAATGCTGCGCCAGAACCTGCTGGCCGGGCTGCGCATGTCCCAGATCGTCGCCAAGCGGATGATCGCCCAAGCCGAAGAAAACAGCAGCGAGATCATGGCAGGTGCCATCGTCAATATGACCACATTGGCCGCCCAGCGTCCCCATCCCGAACTGCTGGCCTATTCGATTGCCATGGCGGCCCAGGATCAGGCGACGCGGGCGCTTGCCCTCGCGCTTGCGCCCTACCGGATCCGGGTCAACTCGGTCGCCTTCGGATCGGTCATGACGGCCGAATTGCAGCGGATGCTGAAGGAAAACCCAGCGCTGCGCGAGGGGATCATCCACGGCACCCCGATGGGCCGGATCGCCGAATCCGAAGAACTGGCCGAAGCCGTGCTTTATCTGGTCGGCGATGGGGCCAGCTTCGTGACCGGGCAGATCATCAATGTCGATGGCGGGCGCAGCTTGATCGACCCGGTTCAGGCGGCGATGTTCTAGCCCTTTTCGGGATAGGCCGCCTTGCACTGAGCCACCACCGCTTCGGCGCGGGCGCTTTCGGCTTTCAATTTCTCGGACAGATTGGCACGCTTGCGCTCCTCGACCGCCGGGTCGATGGGCACGCGGTAGCGCTCGGTTTCCACCACATCGCGCATGCAGCTGTATTGCATGACCCGGATATTGCCGTCCTTGTCATGGAAGGCGCGGTCGCAGAAATCCATACGGGTCCGCACCACCTCGCGCTCATGCCAGGCATAGCCGCGCGCCAGATTGGCCTCGGTCTCGGCCAGCATGCTGCTGAGCACCCGGTATTCATGGGTGTTGCGGCGAATGCAGTTTTCCTGCGGCGTACCGCAGGCGGCCAGCAGGGAAAGCGGCAGAAGCAGGGAAAACTTGTGGATCATGTGGGCCTCGGTCAACGGTTATGCGCAGCCTAGCGGCGCAGCCTTTGTGCTGCAATTCAACTTTCGACTGCGACGGCCAAGGGAAGGTTGCGGCGCACCTGCGCGAAGATTAAGCCAATGCGCAACCCTGCCCGCGCGGCGGACCTCAGATGACAGGTGACCGACATGACCGAGATGCAGACCGAACGCCGCGAGGCCGCCGACTGGTTCCGCCAGCTCCGGAACCGCATCACTGCCGCCTTCGAGGCGCTGGAGGATCGCGGCCCCGGCACCGCTGCGCCCGGCCGCTTCGAGGTCACCCCGACCAGCCGCGCCAATGATGGCGGCGGCGGCATCATGTCGGTGATGCGCGGCGAGCGCGTCTTCGAGAAGGTCGGCGTCAACTGGTCCGAGGTCCACGGCACGCTGGCCCCGCGCGCTCAGGCGGCGATGGCGGCGCGCGGCGTGCCGGGGATGGACCAGGATGCCCGCTTCTGGGCTTCCGGTATCAGCCTTGTCGCCCATATGCAGAACCCGCAGGCACCGGCGGTCCATATGAACACCCGCATGTTCTGGACACCCCATGCCTGGTGGTTCGGCGGCGGCGCCGACCTGAACCCCTGCATCGAATATCCCGAAGATACTGCCCATTTCCATGCGACCCTGCAGACGGCCTGCAACGCCCATGACCCGGCCTATTACGACCGCTTCAAGGCCTGGGCGGACGAATATTTCTTCATCCCCCATCGCGGCCGCGCCCGCGGCGTCGGCGGGATCTTTTATGACGATCTGAATACCGGCGACTGGTCGGCCGATTTCGCCTTTACCCGCGCAGTCGGCGAGGCCTTCCTGCCGGCTTTCCTGCCTCTGGCCGAAGCCCGGATGGGTCAGGACTGGTTGGATGCCGACAAGGAAGCCCAGCTGATCCATCGCGGGCTCTATGCCGAATATAATCTGGTCTATGACCGGGGCACCAAAGTCGGGCTGGAGACCGGCCACAACGCCGATGCGGTTCTGATGAGCCTGCCGCCGCTGGCGAAATGGGTCTGAACGCCAGCCTATCCCGCGATCTGCGTGCAGCGCCGCGACCAGTCGTCCTCGCCGCTTTCATACCAGCCCAGAAGGCGGATACGGTCATCCGCGCCGTAAAGAAGCACCGGCCACCAGTCGCCGACAGGCAGATGCTGCAAATTGAGCTGATCGCCGGGGCGGATGAAGCCGATCACCCGCGATCCACGGCTATAACCGTCATAAACCGGCGTCACCGGCCCCTTCCAGCCGAGGCAGCTGCTTTCGGTCCCATCCCGGATCGGCAGATCACGCAGGCGCGATAGAAACTCGGCATCCTCGACCGGGATCTTCTGCCGGCTGGTGTCGATATCGCAGCCGATCTGCTGCTCGATCGCCGCCAGCCGATCAACCTGATCCTGCTGATCCTGCTGATCGGCATCCAGCGTGGCCTCGGCGCCACTGCAATTGCGGTTATCGAACATCGAGCGCCCGAGCGGCGAGCCGAAGCAATATCCCGCCCGATCCATGATCAGATTGCGCAGATACCAGAGCTGATGGCAGGCATCCTGATCATAGGTCACATCATAGGCCACGGGATAGAGATCCTCACCCGCATGGCTGGTGGTCGCCGGCAGAGGGACGGCACATGCGACCGCGATGAGCAGCGCAGATTTATGCAAGATGACCCCCCAGTACCCGGAATGAACCGAGTCGCAGTTTTTCCGCATTGGCCGAGCCTGTCAATTCACCCGGCCTGTCTGGCCCAGATGCAGCAAATCCTCTCTAGACCCGCTCATCCTTGGGCGAGCCCATGACCACATGCGTGGTGATGGTGGCGATATGCGGGAAGGCCCCAGCACAGCGGATGCTGCACCACCTGCTTGATGATCCGGGCCGGCTCAGGTTTTTCAACCGGGTGATGCGGGACTGCTGGTTGCCTCGATCCTGCCGGTCATGTTCGAGCAGCATCCGCCAATGCCATAAGCCTTATCGGGCGGCGGCCTCGGCTTCGGGGTAAAACCGCGCCATGGTCAGCGCCCGCGCAATGTTCAGTACCATCAGCGCCGCCCAGAGCCCGTTATTGCCGAAAACCGGCAGCAAGATCAGCAGGGCGGCCGCATAGATCGCCACCGATTCGATCATCGCGCGACGCATCTGCCGGGTCAGGGTGGCACCGATGAAGATGCCGTCGAACATCCAGCTGACAATGCCGATGAGCGGCATGACAACCAGCCAGGGCAGATAATGCCGGGCCTCGACCCGCACTTCCGGCGCGGTGGTCAGGGCATCGATCAGTGCCGGCCCGAAGATCGCGAAGACCAGCCCCAGCATCAACGCGCCGCCCGCCGCCCAGCCCGAGGTCAAGCGCACCGAGCGGCGCAAGAGGTCCGGGCGGCGCGCGCCGACTGCCTGCCCGACCAGGGTTTCGGCGGCGAAGGCGAAACCATCCAGCCCATAGGCGACAATGCTGAGAAACTGCAGCAGGACCTGATTGGCCGCCAGCGTGACATCGCCAAGCCCTGCCCCAAGGAACATGAAGCTGGTGAAAGCGCCCTGAAGCAATACGGTGCGGATCATGATATCGGAATTGACCCGGATCAGCCGCGCCATCTGCGCCCGCGCAAACAGGCCGGCCTGCCCGAGCGCCACGCGCAGCACCGCCCGGCAGAACCACAGCCCGAGGCTCAGCCCGGCCAGTTCGGAAACAAGCGTCGCCGCCGCCCCCCCGCCACTCCCCCAGCCAAGCCCCAGCACAAACAGGATATCGAGCCCGATATTCAACCCGTTCTGCACCAGCTGCAGCGCCAGAACGCCGCGCGTGCGCTCCATCGCGATCAGCCAGCCGGTGATCGCGTAAAGCGCGATGGTGGCCGGGGCACCCCAGATGCGGATCGCCAGATATTGCCGGGCCAGCGTCTCGACCTCGCTTGAGGCCGGGGCCAGCCGGAAGGCCGCGGCGAAGAGCAGCGGATGCAGAAGGATCATCGCCACCCCAAGCACGAAAGCAATGGCCAGCGCGCGCACCAGATGGGCGCCGACCTCGCCCCGATCTCCCGCGCCCTGGGCCTGGGCGACCAGCCCGGACGTGCCCATGCGCAGAAAGCCGAAGATCCAGTAGATCGACGCCAGAATCACCGCGCCGATCCCGACCGCGCCGATTGGTGCGGCTTCGCCCAGCCGGCCGATGACCCCGGTATCGACAGCGCCAAGGATCGGGATCGTCGCATTCGACAGGACAATCGGCAGGGCAATCGCCAGCACCCGGCGATTGCCGAGCGCCGGTGCCCCAGCCTGCGGCGCGGCCATGGGCTTATTCCTGCGGCATCAGGAAATGTGCCATGGCCTGTGCAAAGGGCTTGTCGCGATTGTCCTGCCAGGCTTCGACATGGACGCTGGCATAGCGCCGGCCCGAACGCACCACCCGCGCCCGCGCATAGGCATCGCGCGACAGGCCCGAGCGCAGGTACTCGACGGTAAAGTCGATGGTCTTGGGCAGGCGCGGCACCGAAGCCGGCGCGGTGACATCGGGGGTGATGCGGCCAGCCTCCATATCTTCCCACATCGTCGTCCAGGCCAGCTCGATAAGCGCAGCGATTTCCAGAAAAGCGGCGGTGGCACCACCATGAAGCGCCGGCAGCAGCGGATTGCCGATCAGCTTGTCATCGAAAGGCAGGATCGCGGTCAACTCGTCCCCGCGCCGGTCGAAACGCACCCCCATCCAGCGGATATAGGGCACGCCTTCGACCAAGGCGCGCAGAGCATTGTCGCGACGGCTCTTGATCTGTTGTACCGGCTCATTGCGATCAGCCATATCAGCGCCCCACGGTAAAGGTGCCGGTCGCCGTGGCGACGGGATTGGCACTGTCATCGTCTACCGCCTGCGCCCGCACAAAGGCCACCGAGCGAGTCATGTGATAGCAATGCGCTGAAGCAATGATCCGCTGCCCGGGCATTGCCGCACGCATGTAATCAATGCGCAGATCAATCGTCGCGGTCGAGCGCGGCATGCTGACATCGGACATGACCGCCGCGCCGCAGCAGGTATCCATCAGCGCCGAAATCACCCCGCCATGGATCACCCCGCTATGGGGATCGCCGACGAAATCGGCATTCCAGTCCATCGAGATTTCCGCCTCGCCCTCGCCGATGCGGTCCATCTTCATCCCAAGCGCCCTGGCATGAGGCAATGCTTCGATGAACTGGCGCGCCAGCTCCTCGCGCATCGGGTCTTTGCGCTGGTTCTCACTCATGGGGCAAGCCTCCTGCATGGTTTCGGCAGATCTTTCATGCTGATAGCGCTGTCTCGCCATGCTCAGCAATAGCCCGTGAAGACCGTCAGGCGGCCTCCAGCCGGCGGGTTTCTGGTTAAGGTTGCGAGACTGGGACTTAGCGGTTAGCCTGACAACTTGATCATCGCTGTTTCATCGCCGCCGTACAGGATTTCCATGCCCGCCTCAGATGAGCTCAGTTTCAAGGAAATGTGCGCCCGTTTCGACGTGACCCCACGCACATTGCGCTATTACGAATATATCGAACTCCTGTGCCCCCGCAAGGAAGGGCGCAGCCGCTTTTATTCCCCGCGCGAAGTAGCACGCATGACGCTGATCCTGCGCGGCCGGCGCTTCGGCTTCAGCCTTGAGGAAATCCGGCAATGGCTGGAAATCTACGACCGCAAGGGCGACCGGGAACAGTATGAAGTCTGGATCGACATGGCGAACCGCCAGCTCGATGTGCTCGGCAATCAGAAAAGCGAGATAGAGACCGCAATGAGCGATCTGCGGGCCCTGCGCGACGAAACCGTCGAAATCCTGCGCAACATGGAGTGAACGCCGCACAGCGCCGGCCGCAGGCCCGGTAATGGTCAGCTGACCGGCCAGACAGGATCTCTGACCGGCACATCAGACCGGTCCGACCCGTGACGCAGCGTTTTCGTTTACGCGTGGGTCAGCCATCTCCATCCTTCTCCTCAGGAACGCGCTTACTGCAATGCGACTAAGGAGCCCTGAATGGCCGACGAACAAATGACCATTCGCCAGATGTGCGACACCTTCGAGGTGACGCCGCGCACCCTGCGTTTCTATGAATCGCGTGAACTGATTTCGCCCGAACGCCAGGGGCAACACCGGCTTTACGGCCGCCGCGACCGCGCCCGTCTGAAACTAATCCTGCAAGGCAAGCGCTTCGGCTTCAGCCTTGAGGAAATCCGCCAGCTTCTGGAACTTTACGACCCGCAGGAAAACAACATCACTCAGCTGGCAGCGCTTCTGGAAACAGCCCGCAACCGCCTTGCTGACATGATCCGCCAGCAGGCCGAATTGCATGAAGTAATCGGAGAGCTTACCGATCAGATCGCCGAAACCAAAAAACTTCTGGCCGCGAACCAAGCCAGCTGAAGCCATATATCTTTACCCAAGCGACAGGACCGACCATGCCGATTTATAACGCCCCCGTCCGCGACATGCAGTTCATCCTGCACGATGTTCTGGATGTCTCCACCTCCGGTCTGCCCGGCTATGATGAGCTTGATCGCGATTTCACCGAAGCCGTGCTCGATGCGGCCGGCAAGATCTCCAGCGAAGTGCTGGCGCCGCTGAACCGGGTTGGCGATGAGGAAGGCTGCACGCTGGAAAACGGCGTCGTCCGCACCCCCGCAGGCTTCAAGGGCGCCTTCGAGCAGATGAAGGAAGGCGGCTGGACCGCACTGGATTGCGACCCGGAATATGGCGGTCAGGGCATGCCCTATATCATGGGTCTGGCCACGGGAGAGATGTTCATCTCGGCCAATATGGCCTTCAACATGTATCAGGGCCTGACCCACGGCGCCTATTCGGCGATCCACGCCCATGGCAGCGACGCCCAGAAGCAGACCTATCTACCGAAAATGGTCGCCTGCGAATGGACCGGCACCATGAACCTGACCGAGCCCCATTGCGGCACCGATCTCGGGCTGCTGCGCACCAGGGCCGAGCCGCAGGACGATGGCTCCTACCTGATCACCGGCCAGAAGATCTTCATCTCGGCCGGCGATCACGACATGTCGGACAATGTCATCCATCTGGTGCTGGCCAAGGCTCCGGGCGGCGGCGAGGGCACCAAGGGGATCTCGCTCTTCATCGTACCGAAATTCCTGGTCAATGAAGATGGCTCGCTTGGCGCACGCAACGCGGTCAGCGTCGGCAATCTCGAAGAAAAGATGGGGATCCACGGCAATTCGACCTGCGTGATGAATTTCGACGGGGCGAAGGGCTGGCTGCTCGGCGATCTGCACAAGGGCATGCGCGCCATGTTCACCATGATGAACGAAGCCCGGATCGGGGTTGGCCTGCAGGGCTATGCGATCGCGGAAACCGCCTATCAGAACGCTGCCGCATATGCCCGCGACCGCCTACAGGGCCGCGCGGTGACCGGCACCGAAAACCCGAACGGCCCGGCCGATCCGCTGATCGTGCATCCCGATATCCGCCGCAGCCTGATGGATCAGAAAAGCTTCGTCGAAGGGGCGCGCATGCTTTCGCTCTGGGGTGCTCAGCAGATCGACCGCGCCCATCACGGCGATGCCGAGGCCGAAGCCGCGATCTCGCTGCTGACCCCGGTCATCAAGGGCTTCCTGACCGACAAGGGCTTCGACAGCGCCGTGATGGCGCAGCAGGTCTTCGGCGGCCATGGCTATATCGAAGAACAGGGCATGAGCCAGTTCGTCCGCGATGCCCGGATCACCATGATCTATGAGGGCGCGAACGGGGTGCAGGCACTCGACCTGGTCGGCCGCAAGCTGGCAGCCGATGGCGGCAAGCCGCTGATGGGTTTCTTCGAAACGCTGAAAGGCTTCATCAAGGAGCACGAGGGCAACGAGGCGCTGAAGGCCGACTTCCTCGAGCCGCTGAAAGCCGCATCGAAGGATCTGCAGGCGGCCGCGATGTATTTCATGCAGAGCGCCATGAAGAACCCCAACAATGCGTTGGCCGGCTCCTATGACTTCATGCACCTCTTCGGTCATGCTGCGCTTGGCTATATGTGGGCCAGAATGGCTGTGGTCGCCCAGAAGGCACTGGATGCAGGCACCGGCGACAAGCAGTTCTATGAGACCAAGCTGACCACCGGCCGCTACTACATGAAACGCCAGCTGCCGATGACCCGCACCCATCTGGCACGGATCGAAACCGGCGCCGATCCGGTCATGGCCCTGGCCGAAGATCAGTTCTGATCCCTTATCCCCGGCGCAGCCGCCTCATGCCTCCGGCGGGGATATTTGCATGAAGAAGAAAGGCGGCCCCGATCCGCGCGCGGCCATCGGCATCAGTGGCGCGAAGCGGGGCTTTCTCCTTCAGCGGTCATCGGCTTCCCAGCCTGTACCGCAGTTCCGTTTGTAAGGTGGGACCAGTTGAAGAAAGGTTAATCCGCCCCTTTCTTCTTTACATAAATATCCCGCGGGGGTCCGGGGGCGCGAAGCCCCCGGCACGACAGGAGAAGACGCGACATGACCGCGCAACTTTACTGCTTCGGCGAAAGCGGCAATGCCTATAAGGCGGCGCTGACCATGGAGCTGGCCGGTTACGACTGGAGGCCGGTCTATATCGATTTCTTTCATGGCGAGGCCCGCAGCCCTCAATTCCGCACCCTCAATGAAATGGGCGAGGTGCCGGTTTTTCGCGAGGGCGATCTGATCCTGACCCAGTCGGCGGTCATCCAGATGCATGTTGCCGAGCGCAGCGGCAAGTTCTGGGGCAGCGATCGCAATGAGACCCTGCGCTGGATCATGTTCGACAATCACAAGCTCTCGGGCCAGGCCGGCGCAGCCCGGTTCCTGCAGAACTTCATCCCCGCTGACAAGCGTCCGCAAGGTGCCGTTGATTATCTGCGCGGCCGGCTCAGCGCCGCCTACAAGGTGCTGAACGATCATCTGGCCGGGCGCGACTGGGTGGCCGACAACGCCCCGACCATCACCGACTTCGCCTGCTGCGGATACCTGTATTACCCCGAGCCTTTCGGCTTTGAGCGCACCGAATGGCCCCATATCGACCGCTGGCTGGACGGCATTGCCGCCCTTCCCGGCTGGAAACATCCCTATGATTTGATGCCCGGCAACCCATCGGACCGGGCCGCTAAGGAGGAAGCATGACCGAAGCCTATATTTATGATGCCGCCCGCACGCCGCGCGGCAAGGGTCGCCCTGACGGCAGCCTGCATGAGGTAACCTCACTGGCCCTGTCCGCCGGGCTGCTGAACGCGGTCAAGGATCGCAACAGTCTCGACGGTCACGCGGTGGAGGACGTGATCTGGGGCAATGTCACCCCGGTCAAGGAACAGGGCGGCTGTCTGGCGCGCTCGGCTGTGCTGGCCTCCGGTCTGGACGAAAGCATCCCCGGCCTCGCCATCAACCGCTTCTGCGCGAGCGGTATGGAGGCGGTGAACCTTGCCGCCAACCAGGTCAGGGGCGGGGCCGGTCAGGCCTATATCGCCGGCGGCGTCGAGATGATGGGCCGCATCCCGATGGGCAGTGACGGCGCGGCGATTGCCGCCGACCCGAGCCTGGCCTTCAAGACCTATTTCGTCCCGCAGGGGATCTCGGCCGATATCATCGCCACCGAATACGGCTTCACCCGCGAGCAGGCAGATGCCCTGGCCGTCGAAAGCCAGCGCCGCGCCGCTGCGGCCTGGGCCGATAACCGCTTCGCCAGATCCATCGTTCCGGTGAAGGACCAGAACGGTCTGACCATTCTGGACCACGACGAATATATGCGCCCGGGCACCTCGGCCGAGGATCTGGGCAAGCTCAAGGCCAGCTTCAAGGATATGGGCAAAGTCATGCCCGGCTTCGACAAGGTGGCGCTGCTGAAATACCCCCATCTCGATCACATCAACCATATCCACCATGCCGGGAACTCCTCGGGTATCGTGGACGGCGCTGCTGCCGTGCTGATCGGCAACAAGGAGTTCGGCGAGCAATACGGCCTCAAGCCCCGCGCCCGGATCCGCGCCACCGCCAAGATCGGCACCGATCCGACCATCATGCTGACCGGCCCGGTCCCGGTGACCGAAAAGATCCTGCGCGACAGCGGCATGTCGATCAGCGATATCGACCTTTTCGAGGTGAACGAGGCCTTCGCTTCGGTCGTTCTGCGCTTCATGCAGGCCTTCAATGTCGATCCGGCCCTGGTCAACCCCAATGGCGGCTCGATTGCCATGGGTCACCCGCTGGGGGCGACCGGCGCAATCATCATCGGCACGCTGCTCGATGAGCTGGAGCGGCAGGACAAGAACGTGGGTCTTGCCACGCTGTGCATTGCGTCCGGCATGGGCGCGGCCACCATCATCGAACGTGTGTAAGGGGAGGCAGGACACATGACCGACTTCACCATGAAGAAAGACGCCGACGGCGTCGCCATCATCACCTGGGATGTCCCGGGCAAGTCGATGAACGTGCTCAGCCTCGACGGGGCCGACACGCTGAACGGGCTGATCGACGACGCGCTGGCTGACGCCTCCGTCAAGGGCGTCGTCATCACCTCAGGCAAGAAGGACTTTGCCGGCGGGATGGACCTGAACGTCATCGCCGCCATGAAGCAAGGCGGGGCGCAGGGCGTCTTTGACGGGGTGATGAAGCTCCATCATGTGCTGCGCAAGATCGAGCTGGCCGGGATGGACCCGAAAACCAAGCAGGGCGGCAAGCCGATTGCCTCTGCCCTGCCCGGCACCGCGCTTGGCATCGGGCTGGAACTGCCGCTGGCCACCCATCGCATCTTCGCGGCCGATAATCCCAAGGCCAAGATCGGCCTGCCGGAAATCATGGTCGGCATCTTCCCGGGCGGCGGCGGCACCACCCGTCTGGCCCGCAAGCTCGGCACCATGGCCGCCGCGCCCTTCCTGCTGGAGGGCAAGCTGTCGGCCCCGGCCAAGGCCAAGGCCGCCGGCCTGATCGACGAAGTTACCGCCGATCCGCTGGCAGCGGCGCGCGACTGGGTGCTGAGCGCTTCGGGTGCCGATCTGGTGAAACCCTGGGATGCCAAGGGCTACAAGATGCCCGGCGGCGAGCCCTATCACCCGGCCGGTTTCATGACCTTTGTCGGCACAAATGCCATGGTCCATGGCAAGACGCTCGGCGTCTATCCGGCGGCCAGGGCGCTGCTGAGCGCGGTCTATGAAGGCGCCATGGTGCCCTTCGATCAGGCGCTGAAAATCGAGGCCCGCTGGTTCACCAATCTTCTGATGAACCCCAGCTCAAGCGCGATGATCCGGTCGCTGTTCATCAACAAGGAAGCGCTGGAAAAAGGCGCGAACCGTCCCGATGTCCCCGATGAGCCGGTCAAGAAGGTCGGCGTGCTCGGTGCCGGCATGATGGGCGCGGGCATTGCCTATGTCTCGGCCATGGCCGGGATCGAGGTGGTGCTGATCGACGCGGCGCAGGACTCCGCCGATCGCGGCAAGGCCTATTCGGCGAACCTGCTGGACAAGGCGATCTCGCGCAAGAAATCGACCGAGGAAAAGAAGGCCGCCGTTCTGGGCCTGATCAACGCGACGACCGATTACAACGCGCTCGCCGATTGCGATCTGATCGTCGAAGCCGTCTTCGAGGATCCCGCCGTCAAGGCCGATGTCACCAGAAAGACCGAGGCGATCATTCCCGAAACCGCGATCTTCGCCACCAACACCTCGACCCTGCCGATCACCGGCCTGGCCAAGGCCAGCTCGCGGCCCGAACAGTTCATCGGCATCCATTTCTTCTCGCCGGTGGACAAAATGGCTCTGGTCGAGATCATCAAGGGCAAGGATAGCGGCCCGCGCGCCGTGGCCAAGGCGCTCGATTTCGTCCGCCAGATCCGCAAGACCCCGATTGTCGTCAATGACGCGCGCTTCTTCTATGCCAATCGCTGCATCATCCCCTATCTCAACGAGGGTGTGCGGATGATGGCCGAAGGCGTGAACCCGACGCTGGTCGAAAATGGCGCGAAGCTGATGGGGATGCCACTGGGGCCGCTGCAGCTGATGGACGAGATTTCGCTCGATCTCGGCGTCAAGATCGCCAAGGCGACCAAGGCGGCGATCGGCGATGCCTATCCCGACGATGCGGTCGATGAGGTGATCTTCAAACTGGCCGATCAGGACCGGATGGGGCGCAAGGCCAAGGCCGGCTTCTACGACTATGATGAGGCCGGCAAACGCGGCGGCTTCTGGGACGGTCTGGCCATCGCCTGGCCCGAAAGCGATGAGCAGCCCGAGTTGACCGAGATCCAGCATCGCCTGATGTTCATTCAGGTGCTGGAAGCGGTGCGCGCATTTGAGGAAGGCGTGCTGGAAGACATCCGCGAAGGCGATGTCGGCGCCATTCTCGGCTGGGGCTTTGCGCCCTGGTCGGGCGGCCCGTTCAGCTGGCTCGACATGCTGGGCGCCCCGCGCGCGGTCGAGATCTGCGACCACCTGACCGCAACTTACGGCGAGCGCTTCAAGACCCCGGACCTGCTGCGCGAGCTGGCCGCCAAGGGCGAAAGCTTCTACGGCCGCTTCGGCACCGGCAAGAAAGCCGCCTGAGCCGGAGGGTTCGCGATGCGGATCGAGCGGGGGCCTTCGGGCCCCCGTTTGCCTTGCCCCGCAGCGGCTGCGCGCCATCTGTGCGGACGCGCAGCCCGTTCAGTGTCATGAGCCTGCCGGCGCTGCCGCTGCCCTTCTTCGTCCGCCCCATTGCCGCACCCGGACGAACAAGACCGGATGCAGGGGCCATGGGTTCGCTGACGAATACCGGCTGGCTGGCCACGGCTGCGCTGATTGCTGCCGGCGCCGCCTTCCGGCGCGGCAAGATGTGACCGCTCGGCACCGAGCCGGATTTTCATTCCCGCGCGCGGTTGAACCATCGCAGATTCCCCCTATTCTGCACAGCGAACAGCCCGCGTGACCCGCGCGAGGAAGGAAAACGACATATGACGAGCGAAACCCAGCGTACCGCCGCACAGTCCCAGACCCAGCTCGAAGAGGTCACGGCCGTGGTCCTGCCGGAGCCTCAGGCCGATCTGGTCACCCTGGAAGCCGCCCCGGCGCCTCTGGCCGATGCAATCCGCCTGCGCATGGCCGAAATCGATATCGGCGATTCCGGCTCGATCGTCCATTTCGGAACCCGGGCGCAAAGCGAGCTTCAGGAAATCAGCCAGGAAATGCTGGCCGATGTGAAGAACAAGGATGTCGGCCCCGCCGGCGAATCCCTGCGCGATATCGTGACCACCATTCGCGGCTTTTCCGCCTCGGAACTGGATGTGCGCCGCGAGAGGCGCTGGTGGGAAAAGCTGCTTGGCCGCTCGGCGCCCTTTGCGCGTTTCGTCGCCAATTACGAAGATGTGCAAGGCCAGCTCGACAGGATCACCGAAGATCTGATGACACATGAGCACCGGCTGCTGAAGGATATCAAATCGCTCGACGTGCTTTATGAGCGCACGCTGAATTTCTATGACGAGCTGGCGCTTTATATCGCCGCAGGCGAGGCCAAGCTGCGCGAGCTGGACGAGGACATGATCCCGGCCAAGGAAGCCGAGGTGCAGGCCAGCCCCGAAGAACAGCAGGTGATGGCGGCTCAGCAGCTGCGCGATCTGCGCACAGTGCGCGACGATCTGGAACGGCGCGTCCATGACCTGAAGCTGACCCGGCAGGTGACCATGCAGTCGCTGCCCTCGATCCGGCTGGTTCAGGAAAACGACAAATCGCTGATCACCAAGATCAATTCGACCCTGGTCAATACCGTGCCGCTTTGGGAAACCCAGCTGGCCCAGGCGGTCACCATCCAGCGCTCGGCCGAAGCCGCGGGCGCGGTCAAGGATGCCAGCGATCTGACCAATGAACTGCTGACCGCCAATGCCAGGAACCTGCGTCAGGCCAATGCCCAGATCCGCAGCCAGACCGAGCGCGGCGTCTTCGACATCGAATCCGTGCGCACTGCCAATGCCGAGCTGATCGCCACTATCGAGGACAGCCTGCGCATCGCCGATGAGGGCAAGGCCCGCCGTGCCGCCGCCGAGGAAGAGCTGACCCGGATGGAAGGCGATCTGCGCCGCAGCCTGTCCGCCGCCAGTGCCCGGCAGACCCCAACCTAACTACAGGGCCGACCAACGTGATTGCCAGTCCTGCGTTTTCCCGTGCGCCAGCATACCCCGGCCCCAAATGGCCGGGGCTCTTTGCGTTGCTGGCCATGCTGACCGTGACCGCCTGCTCCCGGAGCAATAACATGGGCGGCGAAGTCGCGCTGCCGCCCTCGCTGCCCATCGCCATTGCCGCCCTGCCGCCGACCCCGCGCCCCAATTCGGCCCTGCGCGCCGCCCGTACCTATCAGGCCTCGCTCGATGCTGCGGCGGCCGAGCGTGCGGCGAATACCCCGGCCAGCCAGACCCTGAACGGCTATTTCCAGGGGGTCGAGGACATGCTGGTTGCGCGTGGCCAGCTTCGCCGCGACGACGGCCGCGCGATCCCGATCAGCGCCGATAGGCTGACCGAGGATTTCGTGCAGATCGCACTTTTTGACGAATATACCCGAGACGGGGCCGATCTCGTTGCCAATACCCGCCCCTCGCATCTGCGCCGCTGGAACAAGCCGGTACGGGTTGCGGTCGAATTCGGCGCCTCGGTCCCGCCGGCAACGCGTACGCGCGACCGCGCCGAGGTGCAGTCCTTCTCTGAGCGGCTGCGCCAGCTGACCGGCCATGACATCGCCGCGACCCCGGGCAAGGGGAATTTCACCGTGATGTTCCTCAGCGAGGAAGAGCGCCAGAAGATCGGGCCGCGCCTGTCAAAGATCATCTCGGGCATTCCGGCCAATGATATCGAGGCGATTCAATCGCTTCCGCCCCAGAATTACTGTACTGTCTTCGCCTATTCCAGCACCGACAGCCCGGTCTATTCAGATGCGGTGGCGGTCATCCGTGCCGAGTTGCCGCCGCGCTTGCGTTCTTCCTGCATTCATGAGGAAATGTCGCAGGGACTCGGCTTGGCCAATGACAGCCCGGATGCGCGCCCCTCGATCTTCAACGATGACGAGGAATTCGCCCTGCTGACCCACCATGACGCCATGCTTTTGCAGATGCTTTACGACAATCGCATGCAGCCAGGCATGACCGAAGATATAGCCCGGCCGGTGGCGGCGCAGATCGCCCGGGAGCTGGTGAATTGAAGACAGCTCTGTCAGTGCTGCTGATCGCCCTGACCTCCATGGCCGGGGCGCTTGGCGCGGTGCCGACCGATGGCGTCACCGACTGGCTGATCGCAGCAGGCCAGGAGCCGCGCGAGCTGCGCCATATCGCCCCCTTCACCCCGGACGGGGATGAGATCATCGGTGCCGATCCTTTGGTCTATGACCTCGGCTATCCCTATCCCTTCATCAAGATCCCGCCCGGCCCGGCCGAGGTGGTCGCGCTGATCGAGCCGAGCGAGGGGCGCACCGCCCTCGCTGCGCTGATCTTCCACGATGGTACGCCGGTCTGCGGCAAGAAGGTCGGCTCGATCTGGGTGGACAGCGGCACCGCGGCCTTCCTGACCCGGGACACCGCGGAAAAGCTCGCGGCAATGCGGGCAGAATTTGGCGCGCACAATCAGAACCTCTATGACGATTACTTCGCGGCCCCCCACCAGATGGGAGAGAGCGCCTTTGCCCGCATGCTGACCCTGCCCGATGGCACGGCTTTCCCGGGTTTTTCTTCGGGCTGGGGCGATGGCGGCTATCCGGTGGTCACGCTTTATGACGATCAGGGCCAGCTGCTGGCCCTTTACGCCGATTTCATGGGCACCGAGAAGATCGACAACTATATCCTGCCCCCGCCCTGCGCGGATGCTGGAACCTGACCACCGGCCCGGCGGTCCGATCCGCTTGCCCCGGCGCCAACCTGCATATGGAGTAACCCATGGCCCTGTTTGATTTCCTTTCGGGTGAGTTCATCGATGTCATCGAATGGACCGACGATAGCCGCGACACCATGGTCTGGCGCTTCGAGCGGCAAGGCAATGCCATCAAATACGGCGCGAAACTGACCGTGCGCGAAGGTCAGGCGGCGGTTTTCGTTCATGAAGGCCAGATCGCCGATGTCTTCGGACCGGGGCTCTATATCCTTGAAACCAACAACATGCCGGTGCTGACCACGCTTCAGCATTGGGATCACGGCTTCAAATCGCCCTTCAAGTCGGAAATCTACTTCGTCAACACCACCCGGTTCAACGATCTGAAATGGGGCACCAAGAATCCGATCATTGCCCGCGACCCGGAATTCGGCCCGGTCCGCATCCGCGCTTACGGCACCTATTCGATGCGCGTCACCGACCCGGCACGCTTCATGGCCGAAATCGTCGGCACCGACGGTGAATTCACCAGCGACGAGATCACCTTCCAGCTGCGCAATATCATCGTGCAGGAATTTTCCCGCATGCTCGCCTCTTCAGGCATTCCGGTACTGGATATGGCCGCAAATACCGATCAGCTCGGCAAGATGGTGGCCAAGGCCATCACCCCGACCATTGCCGGCTACGGGCTGACCATCCCGGAATTCTATATCGAAAACATCAGCCTGCCTGATGAAGTTGAAGCCATGCTCGACAAGCGGACTTCGATGGGGATTGTCGGCGATCTCGACCGCTTCGGACAATATGCCCAGGCCGAGGCCATGCTGAACGCCTCACAGAACAATGGCGGGGCCGGGGCAGGTCTTGGCGCCGGCATGGGCGCGGCCATCGGCATGGGCATGGCAATGAACCGTGGTCCCTGGGGCGCGGGGCCGGCTCAGCAGATCCAGCCGCAGCCGGGCTTCCAGCCGGCCTCCGGTGCCTTGCCGCCGCCCCTGCCCGGCAGCCGGGGCGAGACCGTCTGGCATATCGCCGTCAATGGCGAGGCTACCGGTCCCTATGGGCGCGGTCATCTTGGCCGTCTGGCGCACGAGGGCGGCTTTGCCCGCGAAACCCTGGTCTGGACTCCCGGTCAGGACGGCTGGAAACCCGCCGATGAGGTGGCCGAGCTTGCCCAGCTCTTCACCATCGCGCCGCCGCCCCCGCCGGTTCCGCTGCCCAAGCCGAAGGACAACTGAGCGCGGAGACCCGAGCAATGCCGACCCCTCCCAGCGAATTCCGCTATCCTTGCGACAATTGCGGGGCAAGCCTGCGCTTTTCGCCGGGCGAGCAATCGCTGGAATGCCCTTATTGCGGCCATATCCAGAAGATCGGCCCGGGCGCGACCCGCGCCCCGGCCCGATCAACGCGCGAAGGCCCGGACGGCGATCGCGAATTGCTGCGCGATCCGGCCACCGGGCGGGCGCTGCAATGGGACAGCAGCCATAAGGCACCCGATCTGGCCGAGATCGCGCTGGAACGCGGGCTCCGGCTTGATGCGGGCAGCGATCTGGCACAGGAACTGCGCACGCTTTCCTGTCCCAATTGCGGCGCCAGGTTCGAAATCGACAGCGACAGCCATGCCGCGAAATGCGCGTTTTGCGCCACGCCGGTGGTGACCGATACCGGCGCCACCCGGCAGATCAAGCCGCAGGGCGTCGTGCCCTTCGTGGTGACGGAAAGCCAGGCGAAAGCGGCGCTGGAGGACTGGATGAAGCGGCTGTGGTTCGCGCCCTCCGGCCTTCTGGCCTATGCCCGCAAGGGCCGCCGCATGAGCGGGGTCTATTCGCCCTTCTGGACATTCGATGCCGATACTGCCTCGGATTATTCCGGGGCGCGCGGCGAGTGGTATTATGAAACCCAATACGTCTCCCGGATCATGAACGGCGAAAGCCGCCGGGTTGCTCAACAGGTCCGCAAGACCCGCTGGACCTCAGTCCGCGGCAGGGTCCGGCGCGCCTTCAACGACATCCTGGTGCTGGCCTCATCGGCATTGCCGCGCCGGATGACCGATGCACTGACGCCCTGGGATCTGTCGCATCTGCGCCCCTATGATCCGCAATATCTGACCGGCTTCGAGGCCGAAGGCTATACCATCCCGCTCGATGCCGGCCATGATATCGCACTTCAGGAAATGGCCTCGGTGATCGCCGTGGATGTGCGCCGCGATATCGGCGGCAATGAGCAACGCATCAGCCATATCGACACCGCCTATTCGGGCGAAACCTTCAAGCATATCCTGCTGCCGATCTGGTCGGCGGCCTATAAATATAACGGCCGCTCCTATCGCTTCGTGGTCAATGGCCAGTCGGGGCGGGTACAGGGCGAACGCCCGTGGTCGATCTGGAAAATCGGCGCTGCGGTAATCGCGGCCCTTCTGCTGATCGCTCTGATGATCTATGCGGCCAATGCGGGCGGTTACGTTCACTTCGGCGACAGCGGCTTCCCCTCGGGTGGCGACTATATTATCCAAGGCTATTAACTTTTGGGGAGGAGCCCGAAATGATCCTGTGCTGCGGTGAATCGCTGATCGATATGGTGCCGGAAAACGGCACCTACAGGCCCTTGCCCGGTGGCTCGGTCTATAACACTGCCGTCGCATTGGGCCGGCTGGGCGCGCCGACGGCCTATCTCTGGCCGCTGTCACAGGACCAGTTCGGAGATGTGCTGCGCGCGCCGCTGGAAGATGCCGGGGTCGATCTGACGCTCAGCCCCTCGACCCGGCGGCTGACCGCGCTTGCCATGGTCTTCCTTAACGGCGGCCATGCCACCTACAGCTTCTATGACGAAGGCTCGGCCGGGCGCATGTTCGAGATCGCCGAACTCCCCGACCTGCCCGAGGAGGTCGAGGCGCTGTTCATCGGCGGGATCAGCCTGATCCAGGAGCCCTGCGGCACCACGGTTCAGGAACTGGCACGCCGCGCCAATCAGGCCGGCAAGGTGGTGATGGTCGATCTGAATATCCGCCCCGGCCTGATCGAGGATGAGGCCGCGACCCGGGACCGGCTCAACACGCTGATCGGACTGGCCGATATCGTAAAGGTCTCCGACGAGGATGCCGCCTGGCTCTTTCCGGGCATGAGCAGCGAAGACAGCCTGCGCCAGTTGCAGGATCTGGGCCCCGGGCTGATCCTGCGCACCCATGGCGGCGACGGCGCCAGCGGCATCCATGCCGGCGGCACCGTCACCCGCCCTGCCGAGCGCGTAGAGGTGGTCGATACGATCGGCGCCGGCGATACGTTCAATGCCGGCCTGCTGACCGCGCTTGCCGAGGGCGGTGCGCTGTCGAAAGCCGCGCTTGCCGAGATCGACGAAGCCGTGCTGACATCGGCACTGGATCTGGCCGCGAGCGCCGCCGCGATCACCGTCTCGCGCGCCGGCGCCAATCCGCCGTGGCGCAGCGAGCTGTAAGCCAAGGGAACCGATACAATGCAAAACGCCGCCCCCTGGGCGGCGTTTTCATTCCGAAAGTGGTCAGAGCCCCCGGAACGAAGACAAAGGGCTTATGCCGCCTCGGCGTCCTCGGCGGCCTGCCGACGCTCGCTTTCTTCGCGCGAAAGCGCGACCGAGGTCCGCACACCTTTGGACACGAACTCCATCAGCCCCTTGACCACACGCTCATTGGGATCGATCCCGGCGCAGGACAGCACTTCGCGCCCATCGCGCGAACGCGCCCATCGCGCGATCTGTTCGGGGCCATTACCGTATTTCTTGTCATCAGCAATCGCGTCATCGAGAGCCGCCAGCACAACCGCCGCAAACAGCTTGCGGGCGCGCTGACCCTGTTCGAAGTTGAATGCCGAGCCGTCGACAAAGTCACGCATCTTTACCGTCCTGACCAAATATATAAGTTTCCATTCGCCAAAAAGGCGTCATCCTAGGCTTGCTTCCGGGTGGTGTAGCTGTCTAGCGCAAACACACCCTGATTCGGTACGACGCTAACGTCATAGCTGATATGCGTATGTTTCATAGCGTATATCCGCAAACCCTACACCCATAGCCCTCATATACTTGATATCCAATATGATTTCATCAATTTTCAGAGATCTCGGATGAAATCGAGTTGTTGTTCCGATTTTTCTTCGCGTGGAACCAAACCCGACAAGGTGATGCCAAGCAGACGAATACCGCGCTGATCGGGCATGATCGTGGCCAGCTGGTTTTGGGCGATTTCCAGAAACTCTGCCTCGCCGGCCACGGGCCTGCTTAGCGAATGGGCGCGCGTCACCTGCTTGAAGTCGGCAAACTTCACTTTCAGCATGACGGTACGCCCTCGCACCCTGACCTTTTCGACATGCCGCCAGACCTTACCGGCCAGCGGCACCAGCGCCGCCCGCCCCGCCGCGAGATCGAAGAGATCGTCAGAATAGGTCGTCTCCGCCCCGATGGATTTGCGCACGCGGTCCGGCATGACCTCGCGATTGTCGATCCCGCGCGAGATGTCATGATACCAGCGCCCAGACTTGCCGAAATGGGCTTGAAGGACGGCCAGCGGCTGCGCGCGCAGATCGGCGCCGGTCTCGATCCCCAGCCGCTTCATCTTGGCGGTCGTCGCCGGCCCGACCCCGTGGAACTTGCCGACCGGCAGGGCGGCAATGAAATCGGCGCCGCGCCCGGGCGTGATGACGAATTGCCCATTCGGCTTCTTCTGATCCGAAGCGATCTTGGCCAGAAACTTGCAATAGCTGATCCCGGCACTGGCGGTCAGCCCGGTCTCGGCCAGAATCGCAGCCCGGATCTCGGCGGCGGTCGAGGTGGCGCTGGCACCCTCGGCCAGCCGGCCGGTCAGGTCCAGATAGGCCTCGTCCAGCGACAGCGGCTCGATGATCGGGGTATAGCGGGCGAAGATCTCGCGGATCCGGGCGGAAACCGCGCGGTAGACTTCGAAACGCGGCGGCACGAAGATCAGATCGGGGCGGCGCCGCGCCGCCGTGACCGATGGCATGGCCGAGCGCACCCCGAAGCGGCGTGCCTCATAGCTGGCGGCCGCAACCACGCCGCGCTGACGCGCGCCGCCGACCGCGACCGGCTTGCCGCGCAGCTCGGGATTGTCGCGCTGTTCGACCGATGCGTAAAAGGCGTCCATGTCGATATGGACGATGCGGCGCGGCTCTGGATCCGCGTTCATTCCGCCCGGACCGGAACGCCCCCGGCCGTCATGCCCGGACCAATCCGGTCAAAGCGCATGAAGGCCAGCCCGCGCGCGCCCGATTGGGTATAGACCGCCCCGGCCTCGCGCCCATCCGCCATCAGAACCTGCGTGCCGACCGGCACTGGGCCATCCAGAACCAGCCGGGCGAGGCCCTTTTTCAGCTCGGTCTTGTGCTTCATCCGGGCGGTCACTTCCTGCCCGACATAGCAGCCCTTGCGGAAATCAACGCCGTGAAGGCGCTCGAACCCCATTTCAAGGATGTAACTGTCATTCGCGATCAGCTCGATCCCGGCTTCGGGGACCAGATGCTCGACGCGCAGCGCATCCCAATCGGTCGCATCAAAGCTGCCGACCCCATAGCCGCGCCACCCCAGTTCCGGCAGACGCGGATCAATAATCGCCCCGCCCGGTGCCGGACCAAGGCCGCGCGCGACCGGGCGCGGATCCTCGGCCAGATCGACCTTGGCGCGCAGCTTGTACATGGACAGACGCCGCATCAGATCATCCGCCTGCACCGCCGCCACATCCAGCAGCAGCGCCTCACCATCGGGCACCACGAAGAAATCGGTCAGATACTTGCCCTGCGGGCTGAGAAGCGCCGCATAGACCGGCGCGCGCGTCACATCATTGCTGACCAGACCTTGCAGGAAATCCGTGCGGTCCGGCCCGCTCAGGCGCAGAAGACGGCGCTCATTCATCCCGGTACATCCCCGAATTGCAGATGGACAAGCGCCGCATAGGCGCCCCCCCTGGCCATAAGCTGGTCATGACTGCCCTCTTCGACAACCCTGCCGGCATCGAGAACCACGATCTTGTCCGCATTGCGGATAGTCGAAAGACGGTGGGCGATGACCAGCGTCGTACGCCCGCGCGAGAGATGATCCAGCGCCTCCTGCACCAGCCGCTCGGAGGCGGCATCGAGCGCCGATGTCGCTTCATCGAGCAGCAGGATCGGGGCATCGCGCAACACGGCCCGGGCAATCGCCACCCGTTGCCGCTGACCGCCCGACAGGGCCGAGCCGCGGGTGCCGGCCGCGCTGTTCACGCCCGCCGGCAGGCCTGCGGCGAATTCGGCGACATGGGCGGCCTCAATGGCGCGGCTGAGCGCGGCATCATCGACCTCGCGGCCCAAGGTGATGTTTTCGCGGATGGTTTCGTCAAAGAGCGCCGGCTCCTGCGAGACGACCGAAAATTCGTCGCGCAGCACTGGCAGCTGGTATTGGTCCAAAGCCACACCGCCCAGAGTGATCCGCCCGCCATCGGGGTCGACCATCCGGGTCAGCAGGTTGAAGACCGTAGTCTTGCCCGCCCCCGATGGACCAACCAGCGCGGTGGTCTGCCCGGCCTCGGCGACAAAGCTGAGCCCGCGCAGCACCTGCGTGTCGTCATAGCTCAGCCGGACATCCTCGAAGGCGATACGGGTATCGGCGGGCGGCGCGGCGCGCGGGCCGGAGCGGATCGAGGGCTGGGTGTCGAAGACCTGATAGATCCGTTCAAGACTGGCCGCCGCCACCTGCCAGGACCCGGCCAGCCCGCCCAGCCGGCGCAGCGGCTGAAAGGCCAGCGACAACGCCGCGAAGAAGGCCATGAAATCGCCGATCGTGCGCTCGCCCTGCATCACCTCGGCCCCGCCAAGCGCCAGAACCCCGACAAAGCCGAGCCCGGTCACGATGTCGATCATCGCCGGCAGCACAGCGCCAGTCGCGGCGATCTTGACCTCGGCCTGTCTGATCCGGTCCACGATGGCGGCGAAGCGCGAACTCTGGTGATCCTCGATCCGGTTCAGCCGCACGGTGGTGATGCCGTGCAGCACCTCGTCAAGACGCATGGCGCGGTCCGAAGCGTTCTGGCGGGCGCTGCGGGTCTTGCGCCGGACATAGCGCTGCACCAGCACCGTCGGAACGATCAGCAGCGGCGCCCCGATCAGCGCGGCCAGCGTCCATTCGGGGTCGATCATCAGCGTGACATAGAACAGCGATACCAGCGAGACGATATCGCGCCCGGCCCCGGTGATAAAGCTCTGCCAGATGTTCTGAACCGCTTTGGTATCGCCCTGCACCCTCTCGATCAGCGCGCCGGGCGGATTGTCCTGAAAGAAGCGCATGTCGAGCCGCATGATATGGGACAGAAGATCGACCTGCATCCTGGTCGCGACCTTCTGCTGGACCGAAACCAGCAATGTGCGGTTGATGATGGAAGTCACCGCCCGGATCAGAAACAGCGCAAAGATCGTGCCCCCGACCCACCACATCGCATCGCTGTCACCGCCGACAAAAACCCTGTCGAACAAGGGCTTGAGCATCCAGCTGAGCACCGCCAGGGTCGAGCCCTCGATGACCATGAAAAAGAAGGCGACCGTCATGCGCGGCCAGTGCGGGCGCAGATAATCGCGCCAGACACGCGCAAAGAGATTGCTGTTCGAACTTTTCGACATGAACTGATCTAGCCTCTGTTTGATGTCGCCTGCAAGGCAGGTCTGCACCCATGGACCGGGCTAGTTGCGCCGAAGCGCCCTGAAAGCCGCCGAAGCCGCCCAGCCGGCAAAGGCCGCGATCAGCAGCGACATCAGCCCGTAGAGCAGCGGCTGATCGAAGGCCATGCGGTACAGCCAGCGCTCCAACCCGACCTTGCGCACATCGAGCGGCGCCGAGTATTCGTCGATCACCTTGCCATTGCGCAGCAGCAGGATACGGGTCTTGTAGGGCCCCTCGACCAGATTGGCGGGAAGCCGGAAATCGGCACGAAACAACGTGTCGTCTGCCAGCATCACGCCGCCGCTGTTCATCCGATAGACCCCGTCACGTATCCGCTCCGAAATCATCGCCTTGACGAAATCCGCCGGATCGCTGACCCCGTAAGGCTCGGTGAAACTGCGCATGGCTTCGGGGATCGAAACCCGGCGCCGCGCATCTTCTTCGGGAAGCAGGATCTCTGACAGGGGGCCGGTGGTTGCCACTGCGTAGAAGCTCGGGACCGATCCGACGATCACGCTTTCGATATTGACCCATATCCCGAAGCGGCGCGACTTGCGGCGGACGGTCACGCTGCGCGACGGACCTTCGACGGTGGCAACGACCTGCAACTTGCTGTCGGTCGGAATCGGGCTCTCGCGCTTGATGGCACCGTAAAGAATGATTTCTGAGCCGTCAAAATTCGTGGTGATCTCGACCTGAGCCGAGGAGAGGCCGGCCACGACCTGTTCCGTATAGGCCGCCCCATCGCTCTGCACTGTATCCTGGGCAAAGGCTGGCCGGTTCAGGGCCGGCTGAGCCAGAAGCAAACCGAGAAGCGCGATCACCAGACGCATCAGAAAATCCCCGGCCTCAGCGAATAGAGATTTTCAGGCCGCAGGACCAGGTCCATCGCCAGCTTCGCGCAAACCGCCAGCACCACCAGCGCCAGCAGGATGCGCAGCTGCTCGGCCCGCAGGCGCGAGCCGAGCTGAGTGCCGACCTGCGCACCGATCACGCCGCCGACGATCAGCAGCACTGCCAGCATGATATCGACGGTGTTATAGTTCACCGCATGCATCAAGGTGGTGAAGGCGGTCACGAAGGTGATCTGAAACAGCGAGGTTCCGATCACCACCTTGGTCGGCATGCCCAGCAGATAGATCATCGCCGGCACCATGATGAAACCGCCGCCCACCCCCATCATCGCCGATAAGAGCCCGACCAGCAGCCCGACCACCAAGGGTGGGATCACGCTGAGATAAAGCCCCGAGGTGCGGAATTTCATCTTGAGGGGCAGTGCATGGATCCAGCCATGATGACGCCGCGTCGCACGCCGGCCCGAGCGGGTCTTGCGCATCGCGTTCAGGCTTTCGATCAGCATCATCGAGCCGACGATGCCCAGCATCACCACATAGCCAATCTGCACCACCAGATCGACCTGCCCGACCTTCTGGAGCAGGTTGAAAAGGGCAACCCCGGCTGCCGAGCCGACCAGTCCGCCGATCATCAGGACGGTGCCCATGCGAAAATCGACCGATCGCTTCTTCACATGGCCAAGCACGCCCGACACCGATGAGGCCACCACCTGATTGGCCCCGGTCGCCACAGCAATCGCCGGAGGAATGCCGATGAAGAACAGCAAAGGCGTGATCAGGAAGCCGCCGCCGACACCGAACATCCCGCTCATCAGCCCGACGATGCCGCCAAGGCCGATCAGGGTTAAGGCATTTACCGCCACTTCGGCGATGGGAAGATAGATCTGCATATGTCAGCGCCCGATCAGATTAGTCCATCTAGCGGCGCCATGACCTTGGGTCAAAGCGGCATTGGTCAAAATGCGTGGTTGCCGCTCTAATTGACGCAAGATAATCAGGGGTCAGATACCGAAAAGGGCCGGCATGCGCATTCTCATCACCAATGACGACGGCATCAACGCTCCCGGTCTGCAGATCGCCGAAGATATCGCGCGCGAGCTGGCCGGCCCCGATGGCGAGGTCTGGGTGGTCGCCCCGGCCTTCGAGCAGTCGGGGGTCGCACACTGCATGTCCTATGCCCATCCGACCATGATCGCCAAGCTTGGCGAACGGCGCTACGCCGCTGAAGGCAGCCCGGCCGATTGCGTTCTGGCCGCCGTTCATGACGTCATGGCCGGTGCCCTGCCCGATCTGGTCATCTCGGGCGTCAATCGCGGCAACAATTCCGGCGAGAATGTCGTCTATTCCGGCACGGTCGGCGGCGCGATGGAGGCGGCACTTCAGGGCCTGCCCGCGATTGCGCTTTCGCAATATTTCGGTCCAGCCATGTTCGATCTGGCAGATCACTTCGAGGCCGCCCGCCGCCATGGCCCAGCCCTGATCCGCCGGCTGCTCGACCGGGCCGATTGGGGGGCGACGGACGATTACCGACTGTTTTACAACATCAACTTCCCGCCCCTGCCAGCCAGCGAGGTCAAGGGGGCGCGCGCCGCCGCGCAAGGCCGCCGGCAAGGCGTCGGCTTCGCGGTTGAGCCGGTCACCGCGCCAAACGGGCGACGCTATCTGTGGGTGCGCGGCGCCCCGCAGG
The DNA here is from genome assembly GCA_047973065.1 of Paracoccus sp. (in: a-proteobacteria). Lineage (GTDB taxonomy): Bacteria > Pseudomonadota > Alphaproteobacteria > Rhodobacterales > Rhodobacteraceae > Paracoccus. Next base: position 31,965 of record JBKEBH010000272.1, read on the forward strand.
ACACGCCGGCCACGCCCGGCAGCGATGTGACGGCCAATCTGGACGGCTATATCTCGGTCACCCCGATGCGCGCCGATCTGACTTGCCGCACTACCCTGGCACACCTGTCGGGGATATTCGGCGCATGAGCGGGTCCGAGGCAGAAGGTGACGATCTGACGGCCCAAATCCTGGCCGAGCGCAAGATGCGCTTTCTCTTTCAGCTGCGCGCCCATGGCGTCACCGATCCACGCGTGCTGACCGCGATGGAGCGGATCGACCGCGGCGAATTCGTGCGCGGCCATTTCGAAGACCGCGCCTATGACGACACGCCCCTGCCGATCCAGTGCGGGCAGACCATCAGCCAGCCCTCGGTGGTCGGGCTGATGACCCAGGCGCTCGCTCCGGGGCCGCGCGATACGGTGCTCGAGGTCGGAACCGGCTCGGGCTATCAGGCGGCGGTCCTGTCGGGTCTGTGCCGGCGGGTCTATACGGTCGAGCGGCACCGCAATCTCGTCACCCAGGCCGATGCCCTGTTCCAGCGCCTGCGCCTGTCGAATATCGTCGTCCGGCTGGGCGATGGCAGTCACGGCCTGCCCGAACAGGCCCCCTTTGATCGCATCATTGTCACCGCCGCCGCCGAGGATCCGCCCGGCCCGCTCTTGGCGCAGCTGAAAATCGGCGGTATCATGGTGGTGCCGGTCGGTCAGTCCGATGCAGTGCAGACATTGATCCGGGTCAACCGGACGGAAACAGGCTTTGAATATCACGAGCTGCGTCAGGTACGCTTCGTGCCGCTGGTCGAGGGACTGGGCCCGAGCTGAGGCCCGGACACGTGCCGGATGGCTGCGGATCGGGCGCGGCAACAGACGTGAACAGGAAACGGGGCACAAGATGAGCAGTGCGATCTTCAGGAATATGGCGATACTGTCTCTGGCAACCGGCCTGGCCGGCTGTCAGAGCTTACCCGCGGTTCAGCAGGATCTGGGCGCGATTCCCGGGCAGGTCGGCTCCACCGTCAGCAATGGCATCAACAGCGGCGTCGATGCCGTCAGCAATGTCGGCACATCCAGCGCCACCAGCTTCCCGATCTTCGGCCGCCAACCGGGCGGCGCGGCAGCCGCTGGCGGTGGCGGCACGCAGCTGGTGACCGATCCTTATGCAGGTCAGGGCGTCGCCAAGCCAAGCGTTCCGCCGAGCGGGACGGTTAGCAAAACCTCGTCCGCATCCGGCACCGCCTCCAGCCAGAACGCCGCCACCGCCAAGACCCGGCCCGCCACTACCCATGTGGTGAGCTCGGGCGAGACCGGATGGTCGGTTGCCCGCAAATACGAAATCTCGATCCAGGACCTTGCGACGGCCAATAATCTCGATGCGGCGACCATGTCGCTCAAGGTCGGCCAAAAGCTGAACATCCCGGCCGGCACCATCACCAGGGTCAGCGATGCTTCCGCCCCCGGCGAAGGCACGGTAACCCCGACCCCGCCCTCGGCCTCAAAGCCCCTGCCGGACGAAAAGACCGCCCCCTCCTCGGCACCGGTCGCCAAACCCGACACCCCCGATCTCGGCGCGACCCGAACCGCCGCCTCGGGTTCGAATAAGTTCCAGATGCCGGTTCCTGGCGCCATCGTGCGCACCTACAGCAAGGGCAGGAATGACGGCATCGACATTTCCGCCGCCAGCGGCACCACGGTCAAGGCTGCCGCCAGCGGCCGCGTCGCCGCCATCACCCGCGACGCCGATGGCGTGCCCATCGTGGTTGTCCGCCACGACGGCGATCTGATGACCGTCTATGCCGGCATGTCGGCGCTTTCGGTTCAGAAAGGCGATCAGGTCAAGGCCGGCCAGAAGATTGGCGCTGCCGGCGGCAGCGGCTCGATCCATTTCGAGGTGCGCAAGGGCTTCGACAGCGTCAACCCGGAGAACTACCTCTGATCTCGCCCCAGCCGCCGGAACCCTGCCCGATCGGCACATCCGGCCCCGCAGCCTTGCGCGCAGCTAACAGCCATTCCGACCGAGGTTCCGGGGCCGCAAACCTGACTTCCGGTCCTTACGAGGCCGGAGTCAGCCCGGCCGCAATGGCCGCCGCGACTTCCTGACGGATCGCGCGGCGCAGGTTGCGGCTGATCCGTTCGCCCATCTCGCCCTGCAGTTCCTGGCAGATGACGTCGCGCACCAGATTGCGCAGGGCATTGCCGCCGGCCAGCTGGTCATCATCAGCCATCTCATCGGCAGCGAAGAGGTCGAAGGCCTCACCCCCCGTTCCCTGAGCCGGCGCGGCTTTCCGTTCGGCGCAGTAGATATCTACAAGCATCATGTCGACCTCCTGAACCGTGGTTTCTGGGCGTGTCGGCGCACCCGGATGCAAGATGGTGGGCGCGGCCTCAGCAGGGCGGGCATGGCCTTGCTGTCGTCCCGCACTGATCCCCTGATCCGCCATGGCCCCGGGATCCCGGTCCATCCGGGCGGGACCCTCGAGCACAGCCCCGGCCGGGACCGCATCCGAGATCGGCAAGGAAGCGGGCTCTGGCGCGGCCGGAGCCCGCCAACCGGCAGCGAAGGCCGTGGTCGGCGACGGCCGAAGCGCCGGCGCGTCAGCATCACCGCCCAGCACCAGCCGGTCGCCGCGATGCTCGATCGCACTCAGCTCACGTTCTATAGCGGAACGGATCCGCCCCGTCCCGGAGCCGGCTGGTAAGGAACCCTCGCCCCGGCCGGTCGCTTCACGGTCACGCGCGGCTGCCCGGCCGGCGTCGAGACCGCTGCCTTCCTGCGCAATCAGACGCCGGATCGACGCAAGGACATCGCCGATTTCAGGAGCAGAGATTTCGGAAGGGTTGGGCGGGGAAAGCCATGCTTCAGTCATCGCTTCCCCCGTATCCGGGGGCGTTACTGCCCGGGATTGATCCGCTTGAGCACCCGGTCGAGGCTTTCGCCCTGCCGGCTGGTATAGGGCGCATCACGCACCGCGTTATAGTAGGCTGATGGGTCATATGTGGGTATTCCCAGTTTCAGGTCCTTCACCGTCAACAAACCCATAGCAGCCAATAATTGATAATGTGCTAATTGCAGATTGGTCTCTGCCGAAATCTTGTCGGCATGCGCTTCGAGCAGAGATTGCTCGGCATCGAGCACATCGAGCGTGGTGCGCGCACCCAGCATCGCTTCTTCGCGTACGCCGTCATAGGCCTGCCGCGCCGCCTTGATCTGTTCCTCGATGGCACCGATCTGGGCTTTCGCCACGTCGATATTGGCCCAGGCATTGCCAACCGCCTGATTGACCTGGCGCGACGCATTCAGCAGGGTCGAGCGTGCCGCGTCGCGGTTGGCCATCGCCTTGCGGGACGTCGCGGAAAGGCGACCGCCGGAATAGATGGTCTGCTTCATCTCGACGCCAAGGGTGTTCTGCTCGTTCCTTTCCTTATCGACCAGGGCATTCGCCGAGCCGGAAATCGTCGGGTTCCGTTCCGAATTCACGGCAACGATGTTCAGTTCGGCGGCCGCGACTTCACGCCCGGCCTGCAGGATCGAAGGATGGGTCTTCTGCGCCGTCGCCTGCGCAGCTGCCAGCGAAGCGGGACGCTTGGGCAGCGGGGGTGGCGAGGCCAGACCCTTGGGCTTGGCACCCGTGGCGGCCGCATAAGCCTCGCGCGCAACCTCAAGCTCCCCTTCGGCAGCGGACAGCGAGGCCCGCGAAGCGGCCAGCTGAGCACTGGCCAGGGCAACGTCGGTCACCGTGATCTCACCCACTTCGAAACGGTCCTGCGCGGCCTGCAATTCCTGGCCCAGCACCCGGACCGAATTCTGTTGCAGATCGACCTGCTCGATGGCTTCGCGGACATCCATATAGGCCTGCACCGCATCGAGCAGAATATCCTGTTCGACCGCCAGCAATGCATAGCGGGTCGAAAGAACGCTTTCCTTGGCCATGTCGATGGCCGCACGCGAACGACCGAAATCGTAAAGCGTCATCGACGCGGTCAGACCCAACGTGGTCACCGTCGATTCGGAGTTGCTGTATTCGGTATTGGTTTCCGTGAACTGATGGCTCAACGCCCATTCCACCACTGGACGCAGCGCCGACATGGCGGTGGCGACGTCCTCATCAGCGGCACGCAGCAATGCCCGGTTCTGGTCAAGCAAAGCCGAGTGACGATAGGCTGCAACCAGCGTATCGCCCAGAGTTTCCGCCGCAGCCGGCAAGGCTGCTCCGATCAAGAGCGCAGCCAGCGCCGAGCGGCGCGCAAAGGAACTGAAGATCCTGCCAATTGCCAGAGTCATGAAACCGCCTCAAAATTGAAATTTAACCGTCTTCGTAAATCCCGGCAGCACCGGGGCAGTTGCATTAAATGCAAAGCGCCAGTCAATCCGACCATCCATCTTATAGCCGAAACGTGCTACACCCAGATTGTTCTCAACGAAGATCGCTGCAATCCGGCCGCCCTCCTTCAGCTGATCGGTCAGGGCCTGGGGCAGAACCTCGATCCCGGCGGCGATCACAATCACATCATAGGGCGCCTGCGCGGCATATCCGGCGGTCAGATCGCCAGTGACCACGGCCACATTGTCGATGCCCTGCTCGGCCATCGCTGCCTCGGCCTGCGCCACCAGATCGGCATGCGATTCCAGCGCCACCACGGCTTCCGCCAGACGGGCCATCACCGCCGCATCATAGCCAAGACCGGCACCGACATTCAAAACCAGCTCGCTGGGTTGAAGGTTCAGCCCATCCAGCAGTTTGGAAAAATTGCGCGGCTCCATGAGCCAGCGATCTTCGGTCAGCCGGACATTTTCGCCCATATAGGCGACGGCGCGGCGCGATTCGGGGACGAAAGCTTCGCGCGGCACGCTCAGCATCGCCTCGATCACCGGATATTTCGTGACATCATTGGGACGCACCTGCGTGTCCACCATCATGGTGCGAGCCTGAGAAAAATCGACCATCGGAGTGCCTTTGATTTGCGTTGCCCTTCTTTGCCACGAAAGAACCGCAGGAGCAACGCACCGAATGCGCGCTTCCCGCTTGCAAGGCGGCGCGGCATGGATTATCCGTGCCGAACCTCGAACCGGCGGTGGGTTGGCGGAGAGGTTACGCACCGGATTGCAAATCCGTGAAGACCGGTTCGATTCCGGTACCCACCTCCACGCCCGCCCTGAGATCTGGAAGGATAACGTTGCTCTATCGCAGCGCATCTTGGTTGGCTGGCGCGGCACTTCGGCCCTTCGCATCGGGCGATCTGGCTGAAAGGCTGGTGCTCGACATGCGCGACGGGCGCGGGGCCGGTCCGGTCTGGGTCCATGGTGCCAGCGTCGGCGAGCTGACCTCTGCCCGCCCGGTGATCGAACAGCTCGCCCATCATGCCCCGCTGATTGTCACGACCAATACCGTCACCGGACGCGATCGGGCCCGCAGCTGGGGGCTCCGGGCCCGTCTGGCGCCGCTCGATACGCCGCAATCGCTGCGGCGCTTCATTGCCCGTTTCCGTCCCCGCGTCGCGGTGACGCTTGAAAACGAACTCTGGCCCAACCGCTCGGAGATGCTGACCGACGCCAATATCCGTCAGATCGTGATCGGGGCGCGGATGTCGGAACGCTCGGCCCGGCGTTGGGCGAAGCTGCCCTGGCTGATCGGACCGATGCTCCGCCGGATCGACCTGCTGTCCGCCCAGAACCAGGGCGCAGAGGAGCGGCTGGTCGCGCTTGGCCTGCCCCCCAAGGCGCTGATGCCCCCGATCCAGCTGAAACTGCTTGGCCCGGCCCGGAGCCGGCCCGGCCCCCGACCCGAAACCCGCGAGCGAACCGTTCTGGCCGCCTCGACCCATGAGGGCGAGGATGAGCTGATTCTCGACGCGTTCATGGTGGCGCGCCGGCAGGTGCCGGGGCTACGCCTGATCATCGCGCCGCGCCACCCGGACCGCGCCGGCGCCATCGCCTCGCTGATAGCGAGCCGCGGCCTGCTGCCCGCCCGCCGTTCACAAGGCGGCGATGAGCGCGCACCGATCCTGCTGGCAGATACGCTTGGCGAGATGAGCCGCTGGTATGACGCGGCAGCGATCTGCATCACCTGCGGGTCCCTGCTGCCGAAGGGCGGTCATACCCCATGGGAGCCGGCCGCCCATGAATGCGCCATCCTTCATGGCCCGCATGTGTCTAATTTCACAGAAGATTATGCGCTTCTTCACGCTGTCGGCGGGGCCGAAACCTTGTCGGTGGATGCCGGCACCACGCTGGCCCGGCTGGCCGGCGATCCCATTGAGGCTACCGCGATGGGTGCGCGGGCGCGGCGGCTTTTGCTGGCCCGCGCGGGCGATGCGCTGCCCTTGGTGCGCCTGATCCTCAACGCGGCGGGGATTGCACCCGAGCCCGACGCCTCCGATATTGATATTGCATATACGTCTTAATCGGAGGCCGATTCCTTGATCCGCTACGACCTGACCTGCAAGGGCGGCCATCAGTTCGATGGCTGGTTCGCCTCGTCGCATGCCTTCGAGACGCAACGCGATGCCGGTCAGATCCAATGCGCGATCTGCGCCAGCAGCGATATCGACCGCGCCCTGATGAGCCCGGCAGTTCCGGCCAAGGCAAGCCGGATCAGCGAGGGCGAGAAAACCCCGCTTGAGCAGTTGCGCGAACATATCGAGGCCAATTCCGATTATGTCGGCCCGCGCTTTGCCGACGAGGCCCGCGCCATGCATGAGGGCCGCAGCGAAGCACGCGCCATTCACGGCGAAACCAAGCCCGAAGAAGCACGCGCGCTGATCAAGGAGGGTGTGCCCATCGCCCCCCTGCCCTTCATTCCGAAAAGCAGGGCCAACTGAGCGCTTGCCGCGCGGCTATTGCGGATCGGTGAAGGTCACGAGGGCCGGCGCCAGCCCGCCGACTTCGGCCACCAGCCGATTGCCGGGGGCAACCGGGCCGACACCTGCCGGGGTTCCGGTCATCACCAGGTCTCCCGGTGCCAGATGATAAAGCCCGGACAGGCGCGAGAGCAGCTCGGGGATCGACCAGATCATGTCGGACAAGGGGCCGTCCTGACGCAATTCGCCGTCGAGTCGCAGAGTGATACGCCGCCCATCCAGCGAACCGACGGCCTCAGCCCGGGTGGCAGGACCGATAATGGCGGATTGTTCGACATCCTTGGCCATGTCCCAGGGCAGGCCCTTGCCACGCGCGCGCTCCTGAATATCGCGCCGGGTCATATCGAGCCCGACCGCATAGCCGAAGACGGCTTCGGCGGCCTCATCCATGTCGGCCTTGAACAGCGGCTTGTCGATCAACACGCAGAGCTCGGCCTCGTAATGGTAATTCGACGTCCCCGGCGGATAGGGGATTTCGCAGCCGCCGGCCTGAAATGCCAGCGCCGATTTGGTAAAGAAGATCGGCTGTTCGCGGTCCACCTGCCCGCCCATCTCGGCGGCATGGGCGGCGTAGTTCTTGCCGACGCAGAAGATCCGGCGCAGCGGAAAACCCGCACTTTCGCCAATCACATCCAGTACCGGCCAGTCAGGTGCGGGGAAAAGGGTCTTCGTCATCTCGGCTCCTGTCAGAAAATCGCGCCCGGCCCGGCAACAGATCAGCGGGCCAGGAATTCCGTCACCGCCTGCCGCACCGGCCCGCCGCGGGCGCGGGCGCCGGCGATCACCTCGCGCAGATCGGCAAGGCTGATCTGGCGAATCAGGTGCTTGACCGGCCCGATCGAGGCCGGACGCATCGACAGCCGCTTGATCCCGAGCGCCGCGAAAACCAGTGCCTCGACCGGTCGGCCCGCATCCTCGCCGCAGAAAGACAGGCTGACACCCGCTTCGTTGCAACGCGCGACGATCTGCTCAAGCAGCGCCAGAAACGGCTCGCTCAGCGTATCATAGCGCCGGCGCACCCGCTCATTCTCGCGGTCGGCGGCGAAGAAGAACTGCTTGAGGTCGTTCCCGCCGATCGAGATGAAGTCGCAGGAACGGAAAAAGCTGACCGGCGCGAAGGCCATGGACGGAGTTTCCAGCATGGCGCCAACCCGGATATCGTTGGGAAGCGGTCGGCCGAGACGCTGCTCACGGGCAATTTCCTCCATCAGCATCCGCCGTGCCTCGTCAAATTCCGAGGGCTCGGCAATGAAGGGAAACATCACATGCAAAGGTCGCCCGGCGGCCGCCCGGATCAGCGCCTGAAGCTGCATGCGCAGAACGCCGCGCTTGTCGAGCCCGACCCGGATCGCCCGCCAGCCCATCGCCGGGTTCGGCTCATCCTGCGGCTTCATATAGGGCAGCACCTTGTCCGAACCGATATCGAGCGTGCGGAACACCACCGACCGGCCCTTGGCCGCATCCATGACATGGGCGTAAAGTCCGGCCAGCTCGGACCGGCGCGGCACCCGGGTCCGGGTCAGGAATTGCAGCTCGGTCCGAAACAGCCCGACGCCCTCCGCTCCCGAGCCCTCCATGCTGGGCAGATCGGCCATCAGACCGGCATTCATATACAGCTCGATCTGTACCCCGCAGGTCGAAACCGCCGGCAGATCGCGCAGACCGGCATAGCGCGACTGCGCGGCGGCCTGCATGGCAATCTTGTCGCGGAAGGCCGCGGCCACGCTGTCCTCGGGGCGCAGATGCGCGATCCCGGCCTCGCCGTCGATCATGATCGCATCGCCGTTCAGCGCCTCGCTGGTGACGCGGGCGGCGTGGATGATCAGGGGTATCGCCAGTGCCCGGGCGACAATCGCAGCATGGCTGCCAACCGAGCCTTCTTCCAGCACAACGCCCTTCAGCTTGCGCCCGTAATCGAGAAGATCGGCCGGCCCGATATTGCGGGCGATCAGGATCGGATTTTCCGGCATCTCGGCGCCGGTATCGCTGCCCTGCCCGGTCAGGATGCGCAAAAGCCGGTTCGACAGATCGTCGAGATCGTGCAGCCGGTCGCGCAGGTAAGGATCGGCCGCGGTTTCCATACGGGCGCGGGTCTGGGACTGTTCCTTTTCGACCGCCGCCTCGGCGGACAGGCCAAGCTCGATGTCTTCCTCCATCCGCCGCAGCCAGGAGCGCGAATGGGCAAACATGCGATAGGCTTCGAGCACCTGGGCGTGATCGCCATCCGTACTCATGTCGGCATCGGACAGCATGGAATCGACCCGCTCGCGCAGGACCTGAACCCCTTCGTGCAGACGGGCCTTTTCGCGGATCGGATCGTCACCGACCGGATTGGTGACGACGACGCGCGGCTCATGCAGCCAGACCCGGCCTTCGGCGGCACCTTCCTGAACCCCGGTGCCCCGGAAGAAGGTGGGAAAGCGATGTGCCTTGGGCATGGCATCGTCGCCATTGCCGGAAAACGCGCCGAGCTCGGCCATCTCGGCCAGCACCATGGCGACGACTTCCAGCCCATAGACATCGTCTTCGGTGAACTGGCGCGCCTCGCGCGATTGCACGATCAACACGCCGAGCTTCTCGCCAACCCGCTGGATCGGCACGCCGAGGAAAGAAGAATAAACCTCCTCGCCGGTCTCAGGCATGAAACGAAAACCTGGCTCGGCCGGGGCATTGGCGGTATTTACATGACGGCCGGTGCGGGCGACGCGGCCGACCAGACCCTCGCCCAGGCGCAGCCGGGTCTTGTGCACGGAAGCGGCCTTCAGACCTTCCGTCGCGCAAAGCTCAAGCGTGTCGGCATCGCGGAACAGATAGATCGAACAGACCTCCGTCCCCATCGAATCGGCGATATGATGGGTGATCTGATCAAGCCTGTCCTGACTTCCCCCCGGCGCCGCCAGGGTATCGCGCAGCCGTCGAAGCAACTGCCGTGAATCGCTGTCCTGCCGTTGCGCCATCGCTTCCTGCCAGTCGCGGCGCCTGCCGCGCGGTGATTATACGGATTTCTCCAATTCGAACGCATCATGCAGCGCCTGAACGGCCAGCTCCATGTATTTGCGATCAATTAGCACGGAAATCTTGATCTCCGAAGTCGAGATCACCTTGATATTGATGTTTTCATCGGCAAGAGCCCGGAACATGCGCGCCGCAACCCCGGCATGAGAACGCATGCCGATCCCGACCACGCTGACCTTGGCGACATCGGTATCGACGACCAGTTCGTCATATTGGATGTGACCGGCCTTGCGGGCATCCTCCATGGCCGCCTTGGCCCGCTCGACCTGATTGATCGGGCAGGAGAAGGTCATATCGGTGACCGAGCCCTGATGGTCCTCGAAATCCTTTTCCGAAATGTTCTGCACGATCATATCAACATTGACCCCGCCTTCGGCCAGCGGCGCGAAGATGGCGGCGGAAATGCCGGGGCGGTCCTCGACGGTGACCAGGGTGATCTTGGCTTCATCGCGCGAGAAGGCGACGCCAGAGACGACTTTCGATTCCATGATATCATCCTCATCGCAGACCAGAGTGCCGGAAGTTTCGTCGGTATCTTCAAAGGAAGACAGCACCCGCAGACGGACCTTGTAGCGCATCGCCAGCTCGACCGAGCGGGTCTGCAGCACCTTCGCCCCAAGGCTGGCCAGTTCCAGCATTTCCTCAAAGGCAATGCGTTCCAGCTTGCGCGCCTTCGAGGTGATGCGCGGATCGGTCGTATAGACCCCATCCACATCGGTATAGATATCGCAGCGCTCGGCCCCGAAGGCGGCGGCGAAAGCAACGGCGGTGGTGTCCGAACCGCCCCGGCCCAGGGTGGTGATGCGCCCGTCATCGGCAACGCCCTGAAAGCCCGCGACCACCGCGACCTTGAAGCCTTCGGCGAATTTCTGGTCGATATTGGCGCGCGGAATATCGATGAAGCGCGCGGCCGAATGCTGGGCGGTGGTGTTGATCGGCACCTGCCAGCCCTGCCAGCTGCGTGCCGGCACATCCATTTCCTGAAGGGTGAGGGCCATCAGCCCGGCAGTGACATTCTCGCCCGAGCTGACCACGGCGTCATATTCGCGCGCATCGAACAGCGGCGAGGTCTGCTCGACCCAGCCGACCAGCTCATTGGTCTTGCCCGACATCGCGCTGACAATGACGATCACATCATAGCCGCGTTCGACCTCACGCTTGACCTTCTGGGCCGCGTTCCCGATCCGGTCGAGATCGGCGACGGACGTGCCGCCGAATTTCATCACCAACAAGGGCATGTCATCCCTCCAATCACCCCGGCAAGGGGTCTTCAAGCCGCGCATCTTCTAGGACCCCGCCAAGCCGCACGCAAGGCCGCAGCCCATCGACCGGCAAAAAAACCACGGATACCCGCCCCGGAAACAACGCAAGAGGCCGCCCCAGACGGGACGGCCCCTCACCTTGGTTCAAATATCCATGCGACCTATGTCGCACGCGCCCCGGCAGGGTTTACTTACCCGCCCGGGCATCGCCTCAGGCGCGGCCCTTGTAGATATCGACCAGCCTGGCCAGCATCTCCAGCGCGTCCTCGCGCGAACGCTGGAAGCTGTTGCGACCGATGATCGAGCCATTGCCACCGCCGTCGCGGATGGCGCGGGCATCGTCATAGACCGCATCGGCGCCCTTGGCCGCCCCGCCCGAAAAGACCACGATCCGGCGGCCGGCAAAGGCCGCATCCATGCAATGCTGCACCCGCTTGGTCTGGGTCGAGACATCGATCTTCTGCGCCTCATAGACCTTCTTGGCGTCCTTGTTGTCCAGATGATCGGTCGAGAGCTTGATCTTGATGATATGGGCCCCCAGCAGCGCCGCGATCTGGGCGGCATAGGCCGCGATATCGATAGCGGTTTCGCCGTCCTTGGAAATCGCCTCGCCGCGCGGATAGGACCAGATCACCGTCGGGATGCCGACCGCAGCCGCTTCGGCGCGCATCTCGGAGATTTCCTCGAACATGTCGAGCGCCATGTCCGAACCCGGATAGATGGTGAAACCGATGGCCGAGCAACCCAGGCGCAGCGCATCCGAGACCGAAGCGGTCACGGCCTGATTCTTGCCTGCGGTATCCGACATCAGGCTGTTGGCCGAGTTCATCTTGAGGATGGTCGGGATCTGGCCGGCAAAGGTATCGGCACCCGCTTCGAGCGAGCCCAGCGGCGCGGCATAGGCGTTCAGTCCGGCATCAATGGCCAGCTTGTAATGGTAATGGGGGTCATAGCCGGCCGGGTTCGGGGCGAAGGTGCGGGCCGGGCCATGTTCGAAGCCCTGATCGACCGGCAGGATGATCATCTTGCCGGTGCCGCCCAGCTTGCCTTCCATCAGCATGCGGCAGAGATTGCCCTTCACGCCGGGATTTTCGCCCTCATAATTGGCGAGGATCTTCTTGACGATATTCGTGGCCTTCATGGCATCCCCCAAAAACGGTTTCTGCCAGCGTCTTAGCAGAGAGGCTTGTGGCATCAACGCCGTGTTGCGCTAACGGCTCGATGTTAGCGTTCGCGCAGCTAAAAATAGGCTATCTCCAGCCCATATGCTGGCGTTTTTCTTAAGAAAATCTGTCACCGTGCGCGATATGCGTCACGCAGTCGCAGCGCGCGGCGGATCCTCCCGCTCAACCCGGCCCGATATGAGCAATCACAAGCCCACCCCCTTATTGCGAAGCCCCATGACATGATCGCCGCAACATAATCCAGTAAAGATCCGCAGCCCCGTCAGAAGCGACTGCCGGTCATACTCCCGCCGGTCCTCCCCCACCAGTCGCTTCTGACACCGGGATCCGCCGCAATAACAGCGCAGCGCAATGCCCCATCCCGGCTACGATTTTCACGACCAGAGTCCGAAATGGAGATCGGATCATGACTGAGAAGAAGACCGCAATCGTCACCGGGACCGGATCCGGTATCGGCAAGGTCACCGCCCTGCGGCTTGCAAGGGACGGCTTGTGCTGAACGGGCGCCGGACCGATCCCCTGCATGAGCTCGCAGAGAAGATCGGCACGAAACAGGCCGTCATCGCCCCGGGCGATGTCTCGAAACGGCTCGACGCCGACGCGGTGATTGCCGTCGCCCTGGACAAGTTCAAAAGGATCGACGTTCTGGTCAACAATGCCGGCGTGGTGAATCCCGGAACTGCGGACATGCTGAGCGACGAGGATTTCGAAGCGATGCTGGCGATCAATGTCGGCGGCCTGCGCAACATGTCGCTGGCCGCCCTGCCCTTCCTGCGCCAGTCCAGAGGAAATATCGTCAATGTGTCCTCGGTTTCAGGCATGCGGGGTGACTGGGCGATGTATGGCTATAATGCCTCGAAAGGCGCGGTTTCGCTGCTGACCCAGGGCATGGCGCTGGATCTGGGCCGTGACGGGGTGCGCGTCAATGCCGTCGCTCCGGCGACGACCAACACACCGTTTGCCGCCGGACTGAAGGAAATGCCCCGGGCCATGGAGGCGCTGAGCCGGCGCATCCCGATGGGCCGGCTGGTCGAGCCCGAGGAGGTCGCCAGCGCGATTGCCTTTCTGGCCGGGCGGATGCCTCCTTCATCACCGGGGTCATCCTGTCGGTCGATGGCAGGCTGACTGCATCGAACGGGCAGCCGAATTTCCTCGATCTCTGAGGCCGGGAAAGCCCGCTCCGCTGGGGGGAGCGGAAGTAATCTGGAATGAGGGGACTGGGCTATTCTGGAATGGCCCGTCCGCAAGCCCTGCAATTACTGGGGTGTGATCCTCGGCGTCGTCCGGGGCGTTTGATCGGAAGCGGACTTTGGACGGTTGGAATAACTGCCGCTTTCCTTCCGCTGTTTCCGCCACCGGCAGAAGGTCACGACGATCACCCTCACCATTCGTGGCTTGAGCTGACCACGCGCCCGATGATGCGGACGCTGTCCCTGTCGGCACCGCTCACCGTGATCGGTTCGTAGCCGGAATTTGACGACGTGAGCATGAGGCCATCGCCGGGCAGGAACTGGATGCGCTTGACGAACAGTGCGCCGCCGAAGTTGACCACGAATATCTGACCGTCCTTGATCCGGTCTAGCTCGACCTCGGCGCAGTCGA
>JBKEBH010000292.1:0-2241 GCA_047973065.1 Paracoccus sp. (in: a-proteobacteria)
GCCTGACGGTGAGGTTCGGATTGCCTTCCTGTGGCGAGATATAGGCATAGGCCGAGGACGACCGACGGCCATGGCGGTTCATGAACTGATAAAAGCCAACCCCGCGCTGCGCTACGCCGTTGAAATCGGGATTAAAGGGCTCGCCAAGCCCCTGCACGGACTGCACGAACAGGCGCGAAAGCAGGTCGATATGGCCCGGATCCGACACCAGCAGCGGTCCATCGCAGCCATGGAAGTCGTCATACAGCCGGTTGTTTCCCTCCATTCGGCGGAAATGCGGCAAGACGCTGTCCCAGCCCCAGTCCAGCGCATCGTTGCTTCCCCGCAACTCGTCCTGCCACGCGTCGTAATCGGCTGGGCGACCGCGCATATAGACCTGCGCATTGACCGAAGACCCGCCTCCCAGCACATGGCCTTGCGGAATGTCGTGCGACCTGCCGCCCAGATGTTCCTGCGGCAGGGTCTTGTGATAGCGCATGAATTTCGTGCCGCTGATCATCTTGAAAATGCCGGGCGGCATGTCCAGCAACGGATGCCGGTTTGAATAGCCGGCCTCCAGCAGCAACACGCGCGCCCCACCGTCGCTGGCCAGCCGCGCCGCGACAACGCAACCCGCAGCGCCGCCTCCGACGACGATGTGATCGAAAGCTTCCGTCATACCTCTCCTCCCTTCAGCCATACCACCATTTCGGCGAGATCCTCGGTCATCCGCTACCAAAATATATGGTCCTACCAAAATAATCAATTCATCTCGGAAATCCGCGATGATCTGGAAAATTTTATTGACATAACGTTAACGAATCACGATGGTTCGTTCAGTTTGGTCCTACCAAATAGAGGGAATATGCAGTTCGACACAGCAACAGGTTCAACCCTGCGCGCATCCATGTTCATTGATGGCGAGTTCGTCACGCCACATGCACACGATAGTCTTGAAGTCGAGAATCCCGCGACCGAAGAGATCATCGCAACGACACCCGACGGCACTGCCGACGATGTCGCGCGCGCTGTCGAAGCCGCGAAACGCGCCCAACCTGCCTGGGCCCTGCGCCCCGCCATCGAGCGCGGGCGCGTCGTTCGCAAACTGTCGCAACTGATCGCCGATCGCTCCGAAGAACTGGCGCGCATCATCATGGCGGAACAGGGAAAGCCGATCGGGCAGGCGCGGGGCGAAGTCGCCGCAACGGTCGGCTTTCTTGAATATGCTGCCGAGAATGCGCGGCGAATCGAAGGCGACATCATCGTCTCGGACAATCCCGACGAGGAAATTTACATCAGACGGCACCCCTATGGCGTTGTCGTGGGGCTGACCGCGTGGAACTATCCGGCCGCCCTTGCGGCGCGCAAGCTGGGTCCGGCGCTGGTCGCGGGGAATGGCTTCGTGCTTCTGGCGCATGAAATAACGCCGCTTTCGGGTCTTTTCATCGCCTCGCTGGCGCAGCAGGCGGGGATTCCCGACGGCCTTTTCAATGTGCTGACTGGTCGTGGGCCGGTAGTCGGACAGGCACTGGTCGAACACCCGGACACCGCGATGATCACCATGACTGGCAGCAATCGCGCCGGACAGGAAATCTTTCGCACCGCCGCCAACGGCATGAAGGTGCTGCGCCTGGAACTGGGCGGGAAGGCCCCGTTCATTGTTATGGAAGATGCCGATATCGACCGGGCCGTCGCGGCAGCCCTTACCGCGCGATATACGAATTGCGGCCAGATATGCACCTGCAACGAGCGGATGTATCTGCATCGCGCGATTGCCGACGAGTTTCTGGATAAATTCGTGTCGGCTTCAGCCGGTTTGAGCATCGGCGACCCGATGAAAGACCCCGATATGGGGCCGAAGGTCAGCGGCCCCGAGATCGCCAAGATCAAGGGCATCGTCGACCGTTCGGTCGCGGAAGGCGCCGAGGTCCTGCTTGAAGGTGGCCCGCTGTCGGAGGGCACCTATGCCCGCGGCCACTGGTATGCACCGACCGTATTGCAACTCAAGGACAATACCTCGCCCGTCATTCGCGATGAGGTGTTCGGTCCGGTGGTTCCGGCGGTCCGCGTCAACGATTTCGACGAGGCGATGGCGATGGCCAATGACAGCGCCTACGGGCTCTCGGCCTATATTTTCACACAAAACCATCGCCGGCTGATGCAGACCCCCTACCGACTGAAATTCGGAGAAATCTACGTGAATCGCGCCAATGGAGAGCAGTTTCAGGCCTTCCATAACGGTTGGGGCCAATCCGGCCTGGG
>JBKEBH010000364.1:0-4522 GCA_047973065.1 Paracoccus sp. (in: a-proteobacteria)
CTGGCATAGCCCCATTCCTCGGCCAATGCCTCGGCACGGATCAGGCCAATCATCTGGGCGAAGTGGGGCGGCAAAGCTGACATATCGCTAATCTGTAGGTGGCTTCGGGTTTTGCCGGCCGGCGTGAGCCGGCCAGCGTGGAGAACATGGATCCTGTTACGCGCCGGGGTTCTTGTACCAGGACGCCCAGGACACGAACCGGGCATCCAGATCCCAGACCAGCCGATATTCGGTCCCGAGCCGGTCCCAGCCGTCCCGGCTTTCGACCTGCGGGACGCTCTGGCCGTCGAGGAAGGAATAGGCCAGGCCGTCCACCTTCCCGGGATCGCCGATCAGATACCAGGCGGTCGGACTCTCAAGAGCAACCTCCACGATCAGTTCCAAGCCTCCCGCGAACGGATTGACGTCCGAGGATTTGGTCGCGTTGATGGCGGCCAGAAGCTTTTGCGCCGGGGTTTCGAGTTCCCTCGGCACGACCAGCGCCCAAGGCTCGATCGCCAGATATTCACCCTTCCGGCCGCGCTGCCCGCGCAAAGCCACGCGGGCCGCCGAAAGGCTTGCCTCCGACAGCGCCGCACCGGCGGCTGCAAGGTTGCCGTGATCGGCGTGGAAAACCGGCCTGCCATCTGCCATGACGTGCCCCAGCCCGCCATTCGCCTTGACGGGTTCCAGCAGCACGTGCCGGAACCGCTCCGTCGCACCAGCAACCATCTGCCGCGATGCACCATTCAGCCAGGCGCCGGCCGTATCATTGATCTGCACCTTACGCGAAACGTTGAACATCGCCGCATAGGTGCGCGGGACCGGCTTGAACTCGCCCGTCTCGTCAATCGTGACATGGCGGATTTCTCCGGCCTCACCGACTTCCTGCGGCATCCCCGAGGCCGAGAGGCCCAGCAGCTTGCCAGCGTGATAGTCACCGGCCGGGATCTCATGCGCGGCGCGCGCCAAGGCGGGCGTGATCTGTTCCATCTGCCGGGCAAGCGACTTATTGAGCGCGTTCTCGGTAATGCCCGGAAAGTCGGCAGTCGTGTGCATACCGCCTGCCATTCTGATCGCGTCATTGACGCTGCGCGGGCGGAAGCCCCGGGCTTCAAGATCGAGCTTGACCATTTCCCCGTAGCTCATACCGACGTAAGGCGCGCCCATTGTCACCTTGTGCCGGGGATCGAGGCGGGCGGCCAGCGCATCGGCGATGGCGTCGGAAGCTTGTTCGGGGCGCATCAACCTCCCCCCGCGCGGCAGGTGATTGCGGATAATCATTTGCGGGCCGTCGATGTTTTGCTGAACGCGCTGGATCAGGTTCAGCCTAGAAGCTGCCGTTGCGGCCGCATCATCCCCGGCGGCGCCTTCGGCTTCCGTCATCAGATCTGCGGTGACAGCCTTCAGCGCATCAAGTGCCTTGTTGGCCGGGATACCATTCCGTTCAAGATAGTACGACAGCGCGGTCAGTTCCGCGACCGTAGCTGCGTCCAGTTCATCGGCGCTGGTCATATAGGGCACCAGAACATCCGCGAAAGTGGGCGACAGCCCTTTGTCCTTGAGCGCCACGCGCACCTGCGCGACCAGACGCGCGGGCGGCTCGCCCTCATGCTTCATTTGAAAGTCCAGCATCAAGCTTTCTCCTGTATCTCATCGGGCGGAACGGCCGCCCATCCGCGTTCCTGCGCCAGGCGCACCAGATCAGCGGGCGCATGGCGAAATTTCGTGAAGTCGACGGCAGCGACGAGCGGCGGCGGCCCGGCCATCGCCTCGATGCGGTCGGCGAAGCGCAGTTCAACCGCCTCCTGCGCGGTCAGCCAGGTTTCGGCCCTCATCCAAGCGGCAACACGGCTGACCGGGTGGCCCGTGTGCTTGGCGTATGCAGCGGCATAGGTGCCGGCCAACTTGTCCAGCGTCTCGGCTACCGTGCGCAGCTCGTCGGCGGTCCCGCCGCCCAGCGTAGCCGGCTCGTGGATCATCAGCACCGCAGAGGGATGCATGATGACCTCCTGCGCGGCGACGACCGGCAAGGTCGCAGCCGAGGCTGCGATGCCCTGCACATAGACCGTCACGGCCCCGTGCCGCTCAACCTCGGCCATCAGCGCAGCGCCTTCCAACGCATCGCCGCCGCCCGAGTTGATCATCAGCCGAACCGGGCCGGGGTTATCGGTCAGAAAACGAGCCAGCGCCTGAGAGGTACTGTCACCTTGGCCGATGTCGCCGCAAAGATCGAAGCGCGGCCCCATGTCAGCCTGCCTCGCCGTTTTCGGCAGGCACAAACCGGGGCAGGGAATAGGCGGTGCAATCCATCAACAGGACACGCCCACCCTCGGCGAACCGGTTGATCATGTAGAGGCGATTGCGAAACACGGTCTCCGTTTCAGTTTCCTCCACCGGCTCAATGAGGGAAAAGATCTGGACCTTGTGGAATGGTGCCGGCAAAGCGACCTCACGGAACATCACGCGCCCTCCGGTTGGTCCAGCTCATAAAGATCAGCACCGCGCATCTCAAAGCCGTAAGCCTCGGCTGTGGCCTTGCAGCGGTGATAGCAGGGCATCAGGGGCGCGGTGATGAGCGACGAAATGCCCATCTTGATATAGCCGGAATAGTTGGCGGTGCCGTAGCCCTCAGCCTCGCCCCTCAGGATATCGGCAACATCCGAACTGTCGCCGAAAGTCTGGTCCAGAACGTCGATGTGGCCGCGCTCGCCACGGTCGAGGCGGCGTTCCCAGATGATGATGTTCCAGTCCGAGACGTCTTCGCCGATGCTCATGGCTTTGAAGAAGGCATCAACCACATTCGTGTTGAAGATGGCCTGCCCGGCGACGCGCGGGGCAAGCCCCATCCGGCGCAGCATCGTGAAGATGCACCACGCCAGCAGGTCGGCACCGTCATAGGTCCGCTGCGTTTCGCCCTCGCGGCTCTTGCTGATAGGCGCGTCACCGCGATGCATCAGCGAGCGGACGGTTTCCCGCTCCTCACCGATCCATTTTGTAAATTCCGACAGTCTGATGCGGTCCATTCGTGATCTCCATAAGTGTTCTTTAACTCAACACTATATGGATGTGATGCGGTAGTAAACACTTTCTTGCTCGCCGTCGTGCCTCACCCTTCACCATGCGTGAAAGCCCGCGCCTCGCGCAGGATCAGATCGGACAGAACCCCTTCATCATCCGCAAAATGCTGACCGTCGCAGGAGAAAGCAGTCAGCTTGGCGCATACGTCTATCGCATCACGGGCCGGGGTGTGGACGGTCTGGCGCACCAACTCGGACTCGCGCTGATGAAACGGCTCCCTCTCGGCATCAGTCATGTCGGTCAGTGCCAGTTCTTCCACCAGGTCAAATGCTGCCTTCCATTCGCGAAACAGCGCCATGACAGGGCTTTCATCGGGACCGCCCACAGGCTCCGATAGCGCGGCCGGCGGGATCAAGGCGAGGGTTGCGGGCGCGACTACCAGAAACTTGCGGCGGTTCATGCTCGATCCTCCGCAGCCTGTTTGGCTGCTTCGGCACGCCGCTCACACCGCTCTGTCACGGCTGCCCCCTCAATTTTTTCGGTGGTGCGCATCGCGAGAGCATATGCGATCTCAAGCGCGCCCGAGGCGGCGTAGTTCAGTTCCTTTGCAGCATCGCCTTCGGCGCTCGAATGCAGCAGCGCGACACTGGTGACCTTTATGATATCTATCGTCCAGTGCAATAAATCATCCGAAGATTCATACGAGTTGAAATCGCGGTAAACCTCATCAAAATTGGCAATCAGCGACATGCCACGCCCTCCATCAGCTTTGCGGTCTGGCGCAGGGCGGCGCGGACATAGCTGCGGGCCTCGCGCTCGGGCTGGCTGTAGCCGGTCGGGCGTTCGCTGGCGTCCAGTGCAAGCGTCAGGCAGTCGTGGATTTCGTTCAGGCGGGCAGAAGGCAAGCCGGGATTGCTCCCGGAAATCGGGTTGAGGTGCATTGCGTGATCCTTTCAAACTTGATACTTTCGGATCATAGTCAGAATGATCTCAACGGATCAAGTGCAAAATGATCTCTTCGGCTCAAATCCGCGCGGCGCGGTCTCTTCTCGGCCTTTCGCAAGCTGAGGTCGCAGCAGCTGCATGCATCTCAATTCCGACATTGAAGCGGGCAGAAGGTGCAAGCGCTATATCCGCGTCGGATAGGGCTATTTCTGCGATCCGTGCCGCCCTCGAATCCGCAGGCATTGAGTTCATCCCCGAGAACGGCGGCGGGGCCGGTGTGCGATTGAGGAAGGAACGCGGATGATGGATGCCTTTTCAAAACATGAGGCGCTGGACCGCGCGCACCTGATTGCCGAAATCTTCGACACGCATCTGCTGCGCCACGCCTACATTCAGGGGACACCCGAATTGGCCAGGCAATGCGAACAGATCGCCGAGGCGCTGGGGGCTCTCTATCAGGCCATTGGGCAGCATGGTGAGAGTTGAGCATGAACGCTGCGACGACTGACCCCTCACCGCCTCGCACAGCATCTGCGCCAGCACGGCCGGCCCGATCCGACACGTCCAGAGTGTGGCG
>JBKEBH010000117.1:0-2672 GCA_047973065.1 Paracoccus sp. (in: a-proteobacteria)
CGGAAACAGGTGAAAGCTGAGCTCCTTTACAGGGTCGCTATGCCCTAGACGCAAATCCAGCCTGAAACCTATCCGCCTCCCCAAATTCCTAACAAAACTCAGGGCGTTTGGTCGTTCACAAACCATTCATACCCCCTCCGTTGTGTGGCGTTTGAACACCACATTTGTCGGGTAGGCGGGGTCGTTACCGATCCCCGCCCCCCACAGATCCGGACGTGCAGATTTCCCGCATCCGGCTCCTCACAGGCCAGTTTCGCTCAAGGGCTGCGCCACTGACGGACAATCTTGGCTGGCGGCAATGGATACCTTTTGAGTAGTCCCTGCATTCGGCTCCAGGTAAGGGCATCCTTCTGACTTCGGCTTCCCAGCCATCGCTTCCAGATGCGCCTGACCTGGTAGTGGTACCAGTTCAGACGTTTCGCATTTCCCGTGATCCCGTAGTAGGCATAGTGGCCCCGCATCACCCTAACCAAGTGCTCGTGCTGCCGCTTGAGCGGCAGGTGCCGATAGGTCTTGCACCAGTTCCAAATCGCCTTCAGCGACCGCGCGTAACGATCCTTGGCCGTGACTTGGCGAACGACGCGGTTACCCTTCCGCGACCTTCCCCAAACATGGGTGAAGCCAAGGAAGTTGAACGTTGTTGCGTCCGTCACAGGGTGTTGTTGCCCCTTCAATCGATGGGGCCGGAAGTCCACGTAGTGCGTCTTGCCCACATGGAGCATGAGCCCATACTTGGCGAGACGTCTGCCCAGAACGCCAAGCATGCGCTTGCCGCTCTCCGGGTCTTCCAGGGTCATGACAAAGTCATCAGCGTAACGTACCAGTTGGCTCCGCCCGGAAAGGCGCGGTCGCGCCACCCCCACGAACCATTCGTCCAGCACATGGTGCAGGAAGATGTTCGCGAGAAGCGGGCTGAGCACGCCCCCTTGCGGGGTTCCAGCCACCGAGTGCTGCCGGGTGCCTCCTTCGAGGACTCCTGCCTTCAGCCATTTGTCGATCATACGTCGAATAACGCCGTCTGTGATCCGCAGGTCGAGGAAGGATCGCAGATGCCTGTGATCGATGCTGTCGAAGTACTTCGAGATATCCGCGTCGATCACCCAATACTGCCGTTGTCCCATGATGCCATCGCACAATCGGCGCAAGGCATCATGGGCAGAACGGTCTGGCCGAAAGCCGAAGGAACAGTCCAGAAAGTCCTGCTCGTAGATCGGTTCCAGAAGCATCAGGATCGCCCGTTGCGCCACCTTGTCTTCAATGGTCGGAATGCCCAGAGGACGTTTCAACCCATCTGCTTTCGGTATGTAGTGACGCCGCACCGGCGGTGCGCGATAGCTGCCCGACTTGATCCGCGACAGAAGGCTTTCAAGATTCACCTCCAAGTCTCGCTCATAGTCGGCAGCCGTGCGTCCGTCGATGCCCGCCGCGCCATCCTTGCGCGTCAGGGTCCACGCCTCGAACATCCAGTCAAGGTCGATAAGATGATGCAGGGACGTAAGCACCCGGTCCGGGTGCTCCCTCGCCTGTTTGGCTATCCACTGCCGTTTCGTGTACACGTTTGTAGGGCTCAGGGTCCCCTCCGATGTTTCCCGTCAATGGGTCTGACAAGTGACACCCTCCTTCCCTCCACCGGGTTCCGCTGGCCACGGTTCCCCGCTTTCGCCGGTACTATGAGGGTGCTCCGACTTCCCGCACCGCATGCCCTTCGGCTTATTGTTTTCGCCAGCTGGGTCCGCAGGGTCCTGCCTGTTCGTGCTCGCCGCAGCGCTCCCAGGGGCTTTCAGGTCAGCCTCCGGGCCTGGAGCCTTTGGATCAGCCGGCGCTCCCTGTTCCGGCTATGCCCCTTCGGGCAAGTGCGGGACCTCCCAGGTTCCGTGGCAATCCATCCCGTGATTCTGCGGCAGTCCAAGACCCCGGATGACCCCTATTGCCTCGCCAGTACCGGCAGTTCGGATGCTGCCCCCGGGTGTGCCACACCGAAGGCGTCATCAAATTCGCATTTCGAGGCTTACATCACCGCTTTATCACCCGCTGTCTACGCTTCACGACCACCGTTGCCGAGGGCCATGCAAGACTCGCTTCCGGCTGGCGGGCTGCGCCTTTACCGGGCAGGAGTCGAACCTGCTGGATTGCTAAGAAAGGTTTCAGGTCATGTCATTCTCCTTTCCACGGCTTATCCTGGCGCACGGCACAAAGCGATGCCGTCAGGGGAGGGCGGCAACCATTCCATCTTCAGTATCTGGAATTACATTCCAAACGTGATGCTACCGGCATCCGCCGGTAGTGGTTCACTTCTAGCCCTACGCTTCACCCTATCTGCGGGTATAGGTATTTCAGTTTGATGCGTGCGTCATCGGTTGAGAAGCGCCAGTTCACGCCAGTGCGAGCCGCGTTGCGAGGCTCGGTCCAGGCCTCGACTTCGTCTTCCAGAACCGCGCGATCCGGGATGCGCCGGTCGAGACATTGGCGGGCCAAGACGCTCAATTCGCATTCTGCGATATTCAGCCATGAGCCGTGTTTCGGAGTGTAGCACCACTCGAAACGACCTGCGAGGCGGCGGGCCTCGGCGGGCGGGAAGGCTTCGTAGAGCGAGGCCGGGCGGTGGGTGTTCAGGTTGTCCTGGACAAGGATGATCGTTTCGGCATCGGGGAAGTGGATATCGGCCAGATCGC
>JBKEBH010000265.1:0-1622 GCA_047973065.1 Paracoccus sp. (in: a-proteobacteria)
CGGGCTGACTGGCGACAACGTGCTCCCGACCGTGGGGTCGAAGGAGCTCGTCGCGCTCCTCCCGCTGCTGCTGGGCCTCGGGCCCGGCGACGTCGTCGTGCATCCCCGTGCCGCTTATCCGACCTACGAGGTCGGGGCGCGCCTGGTGGGCGCCACGCCCGTCGCCGCCGACGATCCCGCGGAGTGGCCCGAGGGCACGCGCCTCGTCTGGGTCAACTCCCCGGGCAATCCCGACGGCCGCGTGCTCGACATCGACGCGCTGCCGCTCTGCAGTGAGACGCGCGGCGACGAGGTCCCGCTCGGTTCCCGCTCGCTGCTGGAGCGTGAGCGCGATCTCGATCTGGATGGCGCGCTTCCGCTCCTGGAGCTCGACGAGCGCCTTGTTGTGGACGCGCACGTCGTCTTCGAGGTCCGCCACGACCGCCTCGGCGTTGGCCAGCCCCTGCCGCGTGCGGTCGTTGTCGGCGGCGACGCCCTGCCGGCGGTCGAGCTCGGCGACGATGTCCGCCACAGCCACCTCTACCTCCGGCGCGTCGTCGTGCCTGGGTGCCCCATCGAGTTGGGCCTTCAGCTTCTTCTTCTCGCGACCCTGATCGGTGCGCTTGTCGAAGAGCTTCTGGCGCTTCACATCGAGGAGCGTGGTGTCGAGGCCCACGAGGGCGCGCAGCTTTGCTGCCTGGGCCTTGTCGTCCATGCGCGTGTACTCGAGCGGGTCGAACGTCAGCGCACCGACGAGGTCGTTCAGGAGCGTCTGGGGCGCTCGCGCCGGCTCACCGTTCTTGGTGACCGTGAGCGAGCTCCCGCCCTTCGAGCTGAACTTCCTTGTCACGACGAGCCCGTTGTCGAGCTCGACGGTGGTCGAGCCCTTCCGGGCGCCTTCGCGAATCGGCTGCGGAGGGATCGCCGACTTGCCGCCGAGCGCCATCCAGATGGCATCGAGCACGCTCGTCTTGCCGGCGCCGTTCTCGCCGCCGATGACGATCACGTTCCCGTCGGGAGTTATCTCGACCGCGCTCAGGCGCTACACGTTCGACGCGCTCAATCTGATGATCTTCGTCATGGGTCAGCCCTCCTCTCCTGGTTGCCTCTCGTCCTCGTCTGGCTCTTCGTCGCCGCCCGCGTCGCTCGGCTCCGGCCTCGAGCTCCGCGCCCCGCTCTTCGAGGACGCGGGTGCGTCTTCCTCGTCTTCGACGACATCCTCCGCCTCGGCATCGATCACGAATCCCTCGTGTGCGAGCGCGTTGACCGCTTCCTGCGAGAAGTGCGACGCCTGGGAGCGTCCGAGCTCCGGCGCTTCGTCGAGCATGGCCGCACGTGTCATCTCGGACGACTGCGGGATCCATTTGCGGAGCTCGCGGATCGGCGACTTGACCGCCATCGCGACGTAATCCGTCGTCCACGGGCCCGAATTGCTGGCACTGCGTCGGCGTCGAGCCTCGATCTTCGCTCGGTCCATCACGACAAACGGGCGCCCTCCTCCGGTGAGCTCGGCCCCCGCGTACACGTGCGAGAGGTCCCTGGGGTCGGAGCTTCGATCGCGCGCTGGAATGTGCACGACGACGCGATGGAGGCCGTACTGGTACTTGAACTCGTCTTGCTTCATCACCTCGAAGGCGTAGATG
>JBKEBH010000361.1:0-4362 GCA_047973065.1 Paracoccus sp. (in: a-proteobacteria)
GGGCCTTGAAGCCTGCATCATGGTTCCTGCGCTTCTTCATGTTCTGATCTCCTCGTCCTTGGAGACCAGCAAACGTCAGATCGTAGCTTCCGTCACTGTCCGATTTTCGGGGGGTAGCTCAACCATCAGCCGTGCCCGCAACAGGAATTCAGCGCCCTGTCCGGCAATGCCTGCCGTGACATGGAACAGTCCGTTCCGTACCATGCCAAGCCGCATGGCATCATTCTGCATCCGTATCTTCTCTGTGGTGTTCATCTGCATCTCCGTCTCTGACGGCGGCAAGGACCATTCCCGGCCACCGAAAAGACGGCGATGCTCCAATGACATCATCGCAGAGCAGACGAACAGAAAAAGGCGGCATGGATATGCCGCCTTGCCCTGCCGTCCAATCCTTCCCGATACTGACCCGATGCAGCGCATCCATATCGGCACGTCAGAGGGGAGATACCGTGACACGGAAATACACATCCCGGCTAAGGATCGCCTCCAGCACACATACATCATCGGTGCGACTGGTACGGGCAAGACCAGCCTCATGCTGCATATGCTCAAGCAGGATGCGGAACACGGTACAGGCTTTGCTTTCATCGACCCGCATGGTGATGCCGCCGAAGAACTAGCTCAGTACCTTGGCACCCGCTGCCGCTATTGGAATGTGGCAGACCCGGCCTGTCCCTTTGGATACAATCCCTTGCGGCACGTTGTCCCTGAATACCGTCCCTTGGTCGCCTCCAACCTGATCGAAGCCCTGAAACAACAATGGCATGATGCCTGGGGTGTGCGAATGGAGCACCTTTTGCGCTTTGCCATTCTTGCGCTGTTGGAAATCCCCGGTACATCCATTGCTGATATCCTGCCCTTGTATCTCGACCGGGCATACCGGCAGGAGGTTGTGGCCCAGCTATCCGACCCGCAGCAACTGGCCTTCTGGCAGGATGAATTCCCAAAGCTTGGCTATGTGAAGGCCGGAGACGGTCTGGCACCGATTGCCAACAAGCTTGGTGCGTTTCTGGCGCATCCCTTGGTGCGGAAGGCTGTCACAGAGCCACAGCAGCCTTTGCCGCTGCGACAGATCATGGATACCGGCCAGCCCCTTATCGTCAATCTCTGCAAAGGCAGGCTTGGTGTTGACATCGCCAATGTCCTTGGTGGCCTCGTCATCACCAGTATCGCCAACGCTGCCTATTCGCGGCAGACCATACCGGCAACCGAACGCCGCCCCTTCGCGCTCTACATCGACGAGTTCCAGAGCTTCACCAGCCGGTCGCTGGCTGACATGCTGCCGTCCTTGCGGAAGTACGGTGTTGGCCTGACCCTTGCCACCCAGAGCACCACCGGGACCGATACCGCGATTACCGATGCGATTCTGGCCAACAGCGGCACCATCATCGCTTTCCGTGTCGGGCCGAAGGATGCGGAGGTGATGGCGAGGGTATTTGGGGAGCGGGATTTGGAGGGGAGGGAGTTGCAAAAGTTGCCGCAGGGAAGGGCGTTGATGAATTTGCAGGCCACGAAACCTGTCACGGTAGAGGTATCAAAAGTCACGCAGAAAATATCGGTCAAAGAAGCGTGATCGCAGTGACTAAAAAGAGACTGAAATAAAAAAGAGGCCTAGCGAAACTTCGCTAAGCCTCTGAATTCTTTGGCTCCGGCGGTAGGGATCGAACCTACGACCAATTGATTAACAGTCAACTGCTCTACCGCTGAGCTACGCCGGAACACGGGGGGTGATATAGCTGCCGATTCCGGGGGCGTCCAGAGGGTTTGTCGCAAAAATTTCACCCATGCGAAATCGGCCGGGAAAAACGGCTTTCCGGGCCGATCGGTTCAAGGGGTTCCAGCGCGCCGATCTCGGTCATCGCGATCAGATGGGCCAGCACGTTGCGGGTAGCGGCCGGGAGAAGGGCAGAAGGAACATCGTAGATCCGGCGGGCGAGGGACCGGGCATCTGCTGGCCCGTCTTGCAATGCGGCAAGGATCTCGGTGCTGCGGGCGCGGCGATGGGTGCGCAGCTCGGCGATTCGGGCGGCCGGATCCTCCACCGCCCCGCCATGGGCGGGCAGAAGACGGCGGAGAGGCAGCGCCTCGATTCGGTCGAGGCTGCGGAAATAGTCCAGCAGATCGCCATCGGGCGGCGAGATCAGCGTTGAGGACCAGCCCAGAATCACATCGCCGCAGAAAAGCCGGTCTTCCCACAGAAAGGACAGGTGATTGCCCATATGGCCGGGGGTATGGATCGCGGTCAGCTGCCAACCGGCACCGTTGATGTGCGCGCCGTCACGCAGCAGCCGGTCCGGGCGGAAGGCGGTATCGGCGCCTTCGCCGCCGCCGGCCGTATCGGTCAGCGAACGCATGATCCGCGAGCGCCCGGCAGCGGCACCGCCAAAGGCGAAAACCGGCGCGCCCGTCGCCTCGGCCAAGGCGGTTGCACCTGCGCAGTGGTCGAGATGGGCATGGGTGACCAGGATATGACTGATCCGCCCGCCGCCCACCTCCAGAATCGCGGCGCGGTGGCTGGCGATATCGGGGCCGGGGTCGATGACCGCGATCTCCCGTTCGCCGAGCAGGAAGGTGTTGGGTCCCGGCCCGGTCAGCGGCGAGGGGTTGGGGGCGAGGATCGTGCGGAGCATGCGCGGCTTTTCCTTGACGGCTTCAAGGACTAACTTAGTTCGGCAAGACAGGGGGCACCATGCATTTCGGACCCGATTTCGGCTGGTTGAAACGGTTCATGCCGCGCGGGCTCTATGGGCGTGCCGTGCTGATCCTGCTTTTGCCGGTCTTTACGCTGGTGCTGGTGGTTACCGTCATGTTCCTGCAGCGCCATTTCGAAGACGTGACGCGGCAGATGACCAGCGGCGTTGCCGGCGAGGTGGCCTTCGTTGCCCGCAGCCTCGATCATGGCGAAAATGCCGAAGCCGCGCGCATTGCAGGGGAATGGGTGGCCGACAATCTCGGGCTCGGGCTGGACATTCCGGGCGAGGCGGTGACCGATAGCCGGGTCTTTTACGACGTGTCCGGCCGCATTGTCGCCGATGAGCTGCGCGCCAGCCTGCCGCAGCTGCGCAGGGTCGATCTGGGCGATATCAAGCAGGTTCGTCTCGGGATGGAAGGCCAGCACGGCCCCTATGTTCTCAGCTTCGAACGCAGCCGGGTCTCAGCCTCGAACCCGCATCAGCTGCTGGTGCTGCTTGGGGGGACGGCGGCGCTGATGACGGTGATCGCGGGGCTGTTCCTGCGCAACCAGCTGCGTCCGATCCGGCGTCTGGCCAAGGCGGCGGAGGATTACGGGCGCGGTCGCGTCACACCTTACCGGCCCGGCGGCGCCATTGAGATCCGCAGCGCCGGCGCGGCTTTTCTGGACATGCGCAACCGGCTGGCGCGACAGGCCGAGCAGCGCGGCATGATGCTGACCGGGATCAGCCACGATCTGCGCACGCCGCTGACCCGGCTTCAGCTGTCGCTGTCCTTGCTGTCGGACGGCATGGCCCCCGATCAGGAAGAGATCGAGGACATGCGCCGCGATGTCGAGGAGATGACCCATATGGTCAATGCCTTCCTCGCCTTCGCGCGCGACATGGCCCATGACGGGCCGGCCGAGAAGCTGGCTCTGCTGCCCTTCGCCGAGCGGATTGTGAGCGATGGGATCCGCAGCGGCCATCAGATCGAGATGCGCGCCCCCGGGGTCCGGCCCGATGACATGGCGACATTCCGTCCCGACATGCTGCGCCGCGCCATCGAAAACCTGTTGGGCAATGCCGCGCGCTATGGGAGCCGTACCCGGATCGAGCTGCTGCTCACCCGCCGCGCCGTGCGCATCGCCGTCGAAGATGACGGCCCCGGCATTCCCGAGGCCGATCATGAACAGGCATTGCGCCCGTTCAGTCGGCTCGATCCCGGCCGCTCGCGCAATCGCGGGGAAGGGGTCGGGCTGGGTCTTGCCATCGCCGCCGATACTGCGCGCAGCCTCGGCGGTCAGCTGCGCCTTGGCCGCAGCGAGGATCTGGGCGGGCTGCGCGCCGAAATTGCCTTCCCGCGCTAGCGTTTATGCACCCAGGCGGTGGGCCGCTTCGGTTGACAGAGCGGCGGATTGAGCCTATAGCCCGGCGCGACCCGAAAGGTTTGCCCTCTGGGGTCATCAACCTGACGGTCAGAATTCGGGATAACCGCCTGAATTCTCAGAAGGCCCTTCCGCATCCTTCGGGAAACGGATGGGCTTTGGCTTTTTGCGATTCGCGCAATTGGCCGTCGAGAAGTGGCGCAACCTGATGGTTGCGAGTATTGACAGAGCAAGACGGGGAACCGAATGCCTACGATCCAACAGCTGATCCGCAAACCGCGGCAGCCCAAGGTGCAGCGCTCGAA
>JBKEBH010000398.1:0-20634 GCA_047973065.1 Paracoccus sp. (in: a-proteobacteria)
ATCCGAAATTGCAGGGTTTTCAACGGAACCCTATGAAACCCTGCAGTTCAAAGCTACCAAAACCGATCCTTTGTCTCAGAAAATCAGCATGTTGTCGGTTGTTCAGAGCCAACTAATTAGCGCGGCCCATAAACAGCAGGCGCATCACGCCACCGTCAGCCATTGCGATTGATAAAGATAATCCCGCTTAGGACTCTGCGGTCATCGACCTGCGGCTTACCGTGGGACTTCGGAAAGTAAGGCTGCTGGCGCGCCATTTGCGCGTCAGTCAGCCAGAAGAGACCAGACATGTTCACCGCTGGTTTTCGAGCCGTGAATCACGCTGCGCAGTAGAAATCAATGGGTCCAGACTCTATAATATGAACATGTCAGCGTTCATGTCACCGGCATCCAACAAGGTATCAGTCGCGTTTTCATCATAAAGCGCCACCCGGATATTATGTCCGGCCCCATCGTGGATATACACCTCATTGGTTCGGTCGCCCCCGCCGGTAAGGCGATTAGAAATCTGGATTTCATCAGACCCGCCAAGATTCCACGCGCTCAAATCTATGTAATCGCTGTCTGCCGAAACATTGAAATCGCGGATCCTTACATTAAGATCTGTGGCAACGAAGATATCGCGACCTGCACCACCCCAGAATTGCGCATTTTCGTCCAAGACAATTACCTCACTGGTGGCATTACCGAAAAATTTTCCATTGGAGTAATCCGACGTGGTCGGATCGAAAGCTTTCACGTTACCGCCATCAGCAATCCGATAGGCGATCTTATTTCCCACTCCATCAAAGTACTGATAGGCAATCCAAACCCCCTCGGCGTCAACGAAATTCGTTACCGAAAAATCGAGAGGTGAGCTTGAGCTATAGCCTCCAAATACGCGATAGCTCCCGCCAACCTCGTTCGAGACGATCAGGCTTCCAGTTGCCTCTCCCTGCCCATTAAGATGCATCTTCACAACGAGTCGATCAACATCCGGATTATCCGCCCAGAAAGCAAGGCTCAGCTTATCTGCGTCTGCCGCGGAAAAATCCTTCACTCCGATCTGACCATCCCCCATCGCGACAAACGTATCCGCACCGTTTCCACCATAGGCAGTCTGATTTCCATTTCCGGAAAACAACAGCGTATCATTGCCATCATCTCCATAGGATTTTCCTCCGGCGATCTGGATATAATCATCACCGGCGCCGCCACGGGCTTCACCGCTGCCTGACCGATCTATAATCGTGTCATTTCCCTCACCGCCCCAGATCGTATCAGTGCCCTCTCCTCCGAAGAGATAATCATTCCCACCCATGCCGAGGATAGAGTCGTTTCCGGTGCCACCATAGAGCATGTCTACACCGTTATAGGCCCCCTGACCTATATTCGACCCAGTTATGGTATCATTTCCGTCGAAACCGAAAACAAGGCCATAATTGCCAATTCTCTTATCTCCGTCAGAATTGGAACTGGAGGTGCCATCTAGAGTGTCACCAATGAGCCCTTCGGTAATACGATCTGGATCGACACCACCACCTCCGACAGCCAAATAGTCTGCACCTGACGTGCCATAGTGCTCCGCCGTATCAAGACTATCCGCCGCATCAAGACTATTCGCGCTTTCCTTATAGCCCCACATTTCGTGCGCTAGCGCTGCGGATTCCGCATACACAGTGTAATTCGTATTTTTGTACCACGCCAACAGAGATGAGTTGAGATCAACCGGCGCAAACCAGGTCATACCTATCCCATTTTCAGCATACCATTGCCAGACCTGTTGCATATTGAAGCTCTTGATAGCATCAATATTTGTGTTGACTTCTGGATCTCCATTCCCTTTCCGGAAATCCGGATTGTAATTAAGCGATCCCATGTTGAGCCTATCCGCTCCGGTCTGAAGCTGCGCTTCCGTGACGATGATATCGTCTTGCAGGATCGCACGAATACGCCCATCCACCTCCTTCAAGCCTCGATCAAGGATAAAGTTATCAAAATGATCTTTTACCGTATTAGGATCGATTGCGTCACCCGGAACCGCTTCCGTCTTGTAGGCATGCATTGACCATATCAAACGCTGCACACCATCTTTCATAGCGGCGTCTCTAATCATATCCAAATCTAGGTCGTTAAATTTTCCGAATTGAGCCGATGCATTCATCCCACCCACAAGAATGCGCTTATCACCAAACATATCACTATAATCTTCGATAATAGCACTCATGTGCTGTGCGTAGCGGCTCGCATCATATTTACTAATAGGATAAGCTATAGGCTCATTCAGAAGTTCCCATCCATAAACGGCTTCAGCAATTTTTGGGTCAGCATAATTGTTGAACCAATTGAGAATGGCACCCCAATCTTGGTGGATTCTTTCGGCATATTCAACAGGAGCATTGTTAAGACCCGTGCCGAAATAATCAAAATCTGGATCATAGGCATTCGGAATCGTATCAATACTGTCGAGCGCGTCAACGCCGCCAATATAACCAAGCCCATCCTTTTCTCTCAACCTGACCAACCGCCAGGGTACTTAGTGACATCAGCCTCCGAGTTTGACATCACCCCATCACTGTTCTGAATAATGAGCTGATACCCTCTCCCAGCGGCCGCAGCGGCAAAATTTTCCCAGTCGGCCAGAAGATTTTGATTGTTCAAGGTGTATATGTTGAAATCAAGCCTGATGGTGTTAACTTCGGGAAAGTTTCCTCTAAGCGCATCAAGGAATTCTTCCGCCCTATCAAGGTAAGCCAGGCCGGTCAAATCTGGATCATTATTCTCCATGCCCCCCTGCATTCCTCCCACATCAATTTTAATACCACCATCTGTGCGCCAGCTATACTTCTTGACCGTAGACATCGAGATGGCATTGATGTTTGCAACGTTGGACATTTCAATCTCCTGCATCAATGCACTACCAAACAGGATTCCCCCCCCGCTCCGCTCAATTCGGACCAGCACGCAAGGAAACACACCCACCGGAAGCACATCATTAAAACGATTCGCCCATTAGTTGTATCCGATCTCTCCGATCACAACAATGAGAGCAGTCGCCTGACCCCACAAATCAAACCGATTGGTTCGATATGTGGGATTGACAACTCGCCTCGCAAGCCGGCCCGAAATATGTCCACCATCCACCACTGGGCCGGTGCGGCAAATCCGCATCGACCAAATCTGTGGGCATGCGTTCTTTCCATATCTTTTTGGCGCCTCTGACAGAAATTCGATGTTCTGGCGGCGCATTGGCTCAGAGACCCACCGGGAAACTCTGCAACGACAAGGCGAAGAAGTGGGATGAATGTCCGCTCATTATCTAACTTGACCAAATGGTCGCTCATACGCGTGGACCATCAAGGTTTCTTCAGGTCAAACGAGCTTTGCCAATTCCATCTCCACCCGCCCGGTCGCCGCGTCGAGATCGGCCAAAGCGCCGATCTCCACCACCCCACGCACCCGCTCGCCGTAACGCGCCCGGTGCTTGTCATAGCGCGGGTCATAGTGATCCTGCATCAATCCCTGCGCCAGATCGGCCCATTGGCCGGCATCGGCCAGGCGGTGCCACTCGGCGATGCGATCTGCGGGGTGCAGCAGGGCGAGGCGGTGCAGGATCTCATGCAGCCGGGCCGGATCGCCGGCAATATCGGCGTAATTGCGTGCCGAATAGGCCGCGCGCGCCTTAACCGGCACCCGCAGCGCCAGGCGCGGGGCCGTGCAGATCCCTGCCCAGACCGCCTTGGGCAGGGTCAGATTGCCGATGCGCGAGCTTTCGGCCTCGACCAGAACCGGGCGGGTCGGATCAAGCGCCTCAAGCCCCGAGGCCAGCCGGCCCTCGAACAGTTTCTGGCTGGGCTGACCGCCCATATGCCCGAACAGGCTGCCGCGGTGATTGGCCAGGCCTTCCAGATCGACGACCTGATGACCGCGCAGCGCCAGCCGGTTCAGGATCGCGGTTTTGGCGCTGCCGGTCTTGCCGTCCAGCACGATCACCTGCCCGGGAAACCCCAGATCCTGCACCCGGCGCACCACTTGCGCCCGCCAGGCTTTATAGCCGCCATCCAGCCGGCTGACCCGCCAGCCGACCTGCGCCAGAATGATCGAAAGCGATCCCGAACGCTG
The DNA here is from genome assembly GCA_047973065.1 of Paracoccus sp. (in: a-proteobacteria). GTDB lineage: Bacteria > Pseudomonadota > Alphaproteobacteria > Rhodobacterales > Rhodobacteraceae > Paracoccus. The sequence continues at coordinate 4,102 of JBKEBH010000398.1, forward strand.
CCCGCCGCGCCAGCAATAGACCAGCGGACGCCAGCTGCCGGGTCGGTCAGCCAGCGGACCGGCCATGTGGCGCGCGGCATTGGCGGCCACCAGCGAAGCCCCGATCCGGCGCGCATCGAAGGGTGAGACCTGCTTGTAGATCGTGCCGACCCGGGCGCGTTCTTCATCATCCAGCACCGGCAGGTTGATCGCGCCGGGCAGGTGATCTTCGGCAAATTCCGACGGGGCGCGCACGTCGATGACGTCATCAAAAAGGCCCGACGCGGCATTCACCGCATCGAGCCTGAATTCTGCCGGGCTGCTCACATCCGCCTGCGGATCAGTAGACGTAGACCGGAGTGCCGATCGGAACCTGCTCGAACAGCGCCATCACGGCTTCGTTGCGCATCCGGATGCAGCCATTCGAGACCGCCCGCCCGATCGAGCCCGGATCGGTGGTGCCGTGGATCCGGATCGCGGTATCGTTGCCGCGCGAATCGTAAAGATAAAGCGCCCGGGCACCAAGCGGGTTCTTCGGGCCGCCGGGCATGCCGTCCTTGTATTTGCCGTATTGCTCGGGCTTGCGCTCGATCATTGCGGCGGTCGGTCTCCAGCTCGGCCATTCGACCTTGCGGCCAACCCGGGCCTTGCCCTTCCAGACCAGCTCGTCCTTGCCGACGGCCACGCCGTAGCGGACAGCCCGGCCCGGCGCGATGACGTGATAGAGAAAGAAATCATCGGAGACGACGACGATAGAGCCGGTCTCGAAACCTTCGCGGATCGGCACTTCGGTCGGCTGGTAAGGATCGGCCTTCGCAGCCTGCGCCATCACCAGAGACGGCATGGCGATCAGCGGCAGGGCAAGCCCAATCATCTGACGACGTTTCATGACAAGATTATCCTGTATCTGTGTTTTGCCCATTTTATAGGGATCTGCACCGCTCAACTCAATCCCATGCGGGGCAAAGCCCGGCAATCATGTCTAAAATTCCGTAGAAGCAAGCCCTTGACGGAGGCCTCCGGCAACGACATCTATAGGAACATGGAACATTGCGCACGCCCCGGTTGCAATCGCAGCACTCGCCGTATCGCCGCATCTCCGCCACATCTGTGCCGCGGTCGCGGGGGACGGTGCTGCCGCTGCCATGTTGCAAGCCGGCGCGATCTGTTCCGCCGTGACCCCGGCCTGATCCAGACCCTGAGCGCAGCCCCGATGCTGCCGCCCCGGCTGGTCGAAACCGGCACGGAAAGTCGTGCGGCATCGGAACAAGCGCCGCGACGCCCGCAGGCGCCTCCTGTCCTGTCCCCTGAACCCATCCCATCCGGCTTCAGAACAGGACAAGATCATGCCTTCCTCCGATACGAGCTTCGCTGAAACGGCCAAAGGGCCGGAAATCGAACTGACGCTGACCGGGCTCAGCTGCGCCTCATGCGTCGGCCGCGCCGAACGGGCGCTGGCGGCAGTGCCCGGCATTGCCGACCCGCAGGTCAATCTCGCCACCGGGCGGGCACGGATGCGGCTGAGCGATCCTGATGCCGTGCCTCTCGCGGTCGAGGCGCTGGAACGCGCCGGCTATCCGGCCACGCTGGAGCACAGCACGCTGAAGATCGCCGACATGAGCTGCGCCTCCTGCACCGGCCGGGCCGAGCGGGCGCTGAAGGCCCTGCCCGGTGTCATCTCGGCCGAGGTCAATCTGGTGACCGGCAGCGCCGATGTGACCCATACCGGCCTGCCGCTTGCAACGCTTGCCGATACCGTCACCCGTGCCGGCTATCCGGCCACGCCGGTCACCGAGGACAGCCCCGATCAGCACCATCACGATGAGGCCGAGCCGCTGCGCCGGGCCTTTCTGACCTCGCTGGCGCTGACCCTGCCGATCTTCATCGTCGAGATGGGCGCCCATTTCATCCCCGGCTTCCATCACTGGCTGGCGGCAAGCATTCCGACCCAGGCGCTGTGGATCGCCCAATTCGTGCTGACCGCCATCATTCTGGCCGGACCCGGACGGATCTTCTTCCGCCACGGCGTTCCGGCCCTGCTGCGCGGTGCGCCCGAGATGAACAGCCTGGTGGTTCTGGGCGCATCGGCCGCCTTCCTGTATTCTGCCGTGGTCACCTTCGCGCCCGCATTGCTTCCGGCAGACGCGCATTACGTCTATTACGAAAGCGCCGCCGTGATCGTCACCCTGATCCTGCTGGGCCGCTGGCTTGAGGCCCGGGCCAAGGGGCAGGCCGGACAGGCGATCCGGCGGCTGATGGACCTGACCCCGCCAAGCGCGCAGGTCGAACGCAATGGCACCACGGTGGAGCTGCCGGTCGATCAGATCCGCGCCGGCGACATCATCCGCCTGCACCCCGGCGAGCGGGTCGCGGTCGATGGCGAGCTGCTTGAAGGGCGCGGGACGGTTGACGAATCCATGCTGACCGGCGAGCCGATCCCGGCCGAAAAATCCCCCGGCGATGCAATGATCGGCGGCACGGTCAACGGCAATGCCGCGCTGCGCTACCGGGTCACCGCGACCGGCGCGGATACGCGGCTGGCCGGAATCGTCCGTCTGGTCGAACAGGCGCAGGCCGGCAAGCTGCCGGTGCAGGCATTGGTTGACCGGATCACCCGGGTCTTCGTGCCGGCGGTCATGGCCTTGTCGCTGCTCGCCTTTACCCTGTGGATGATCTTTGCCCCCAGCCCCGCCCTGCCCCATGCCATGGTCGCGGCGATATCGGTCCTGATCATCGCCTGCCCCTGCGCGATGGGTCTGGCGGTGCCGGTTTCGATCCTGGTCGGCACCGGACGCGGGGCGGAACTTGGCATCCTGTTCCGGCGCGGCGATGCGCTTCAGCGCCTGTCCAAGGCCCGCATGGTCGCCTTTGACAAAACCGGCACCCTGACCGAAGGCAAGCCCTCGGTCACCGGGATCGAAACCGCAGGTATCTCCCGCCAACAGGCGCTGCGCCTTGCTGCGGGGATCGAGGCCGGCTCGGAACATCCGCTGGCCCGTGCGATCCTGAATGCCGCCGGGGCGGAAGGCATTGCGCCGCCTGCCGCACAGCAGGTAACCGCCCGGCCCGGTCAGGGCATCACCGGGCAGATCGACGGCCAGCCGGTTCTGATCGGTAATCTGGCCGCCCTGACGGCTGCCGGTATTGCTGCCGATCCGGCCCTTGTCGCATCCGCCGACAAGGCTGCCACCGAGGGCCGGACTCCGGTTCATCTGGCTAGGGATGGCCGCCATGTCGCAGCGATGTTCGTCGCCGATCCGCCGCGCCCGCAATCGCAGGCCGCAATCGCCGCCCTTCATGACATGGGTCTTCGCACGGCGCTGATTTCCGGCGATGTGCCTGCCGCCGCGGAAGCGGTCGGGCGCGGGCTTGGCATCGACGAGATCGAGGGTAGCGCCACGCCCGAAACCAAGCTGACAGCCATTCAGGCGATGGGCGCGGGCACGGTCTTTGTCGGCGACGGGATCAATGATGCCCCGGTTCTGGCCGGGGCCGATACCGGCATCGCCATGGGCTCGGGCACCGATATCGCCATCGAAGCCGCCGAAGTGGTGCTGATGCGCCCCGATCCCGGTGCCGTGCCAACTGCGATCCGGCTCAGCCGGGCGGTCATGCGCAACATCTACCAAAATCTTTTCTGGGCCTTCGCCTATAATGCGATGCTGATCCCGGTGGCGATGGGCGTTCTGGTGCCCTTTGGCGGACCGCAGCTTTCGCCCATGCTGGCGGCGGGCGCGATGGCGCTGTCTTCGGTCTTCGTGGTAACTAACGCGCTGAGGCTGCGCCGCTTTTCGTAGCGGCAGTCACATGCGATCGCCGCCCTGATGGCTAGCCTTGAGGGGCGGCGATAGGCTATAAACGGCACAGTTCCAGCCCGGCGGGGCAGCTTGCACAGGAAGACCAAATGGCCGACGCCCAGACGACAACCCCGCCGCACCGCCCCATCCCCGCCGACAAGGCCCGCGCCATGGCCTTGCCCGGACGGGGCGCACGGCTGACCCGCATGATCATCATCGGGTCTCTGGTGGCGATGGTCATCGTCCCTACTCTGGTCTGGGCCTGGTATCTGTGGGCCCGCGCGCAGGATCAGTATATCTCCACCGTCGCCTTTTCGATCCGCAAGGAAGAGGCCAGTCCGACGCTGGATCTGCTGGGCGGGCTGACCCAGCTGACCGGCAGCACCAGCGCCTCCGATCCCGATATCCTTTACGATTTCCTGCGCAGCCAGGACATCGTGGCCACCATAGACAGCCAGCTCGATCTGGTTTCGATTTTCTCCGACCGCTACGACATCGACCCGATCTTCGCTTATGACCCGTCCGGCACTCTTGAGGATCTGACCGATTACTGGCGCAAGCAGGTCAAGGTCGATTACGATTCCTCCACCAAGCTGATCACCTTGCGGGTCATGGCCTTTACCCCCGAGGATGCGCAGAAAATCGCCCAAGCAGCTTTCGACGAATCCAGCCGGACCATCAACCGCCTGTCCGATATCGCCCGCGACGATACCACCCGCTTTTCCCGCGAGGAGCTGGAAAAGGCGCAGAACCGGGTCACCGAGACCCGCAAGGCGATGACCGCCTTTCGCATGCGCACCCAGATCGTTGACCCCGAAGCCGATCTGGACGGCCAGATGAAGGTACTGGGCGAGCTGCAAAAGCAGCTGGTCGATGCAATGGTCGCGCTCGACACCCTGCGCGAGACCGCGCAGCCCAATGACCCGCGTGTCGCCCAGGGGCAACGCAAGGTCGATGCGATCCAGGCGCAGATCAATATCGAGCGCGCCAAATTCGGCGAATCCGGTCAAGGACCGGAAGGTGAAAGCTATGCTGAAATGGTGGCGAAATATGAAGAACTCGCCGCCGATCTGGAATTCGCCGAGACCACCTATCGCGCGGCACAGGCCTCTTATGAGGCCTCGCTTGCCGAAGGGCAGCGTCAGTCGCGCTATCTCGCCGCCCATATCGCGCCGCGTCTGGCGGAATCGTCGATGCTGCCGAACCGCCCGGTTCTGGTGGCCCGGATCTTCATGATCCTGCTTCTGGGCTGGGGTGTGCTGCTTTTATGCTATTACAGCGTCCGCGACCGCCGTTGAGGGGGGGTGCGCGGGATCTGAAGGATCGGTTCAGTCGTCATCGATATCGGGGGCATCGACATTGCGGTGATGGGCGGCAATCGCCTCGTCCAGATCGCCGTAGAAGGTAATCTTGCCCCTTTCAAGAACAGCGCCCGCCGTACACATGCGCCGCACCAGCTGCATGGAATGGCTGATGAATATCGCCCCGGATTCGCGCATCCTTTCCTTGAACAGATACTCGCTTTTCTCCTTGAAGCTGGCATCTCCCACGGCAGAAACCTCATCGACCAGATAGGTGTCGAATTTCAGCCCCATATTTATGCCAAACATCAGCCTTGCCCGCATGCCAGAGGAGTAGGTGCGGATCGGCAGATAGAATTTCTCGCCCAGCTCGGCAAAATCCCTGACGAATTCATTCAGCGAATCGGTATCTGCACCATAGATGCGGGCAATGAATTTGGTATTCTGCGAGCCGCTCATATGAGGGTGCATCGAGTTGGCCAGACCAATCGGAAATGAGATATTGCCGTCGCTCAGCACCCGCCCCGAATTCGGGATCAAAGAGCCGGCCATGACCTGCATCAACGTCGATTTGCCTGCACCATTGCGGCCCAGAAGCGCAATAGAGGTCCGGCTGGGAAAGACAGCGTTCAGATCGCGGAACACCACATTCTTCACATGGCGCGAATAGAAAATCTTGGTGACATTTTCGAGAACGATCATTTGCGGTCCCGTATTCCGTAAAAGATCAGCAAAATGGAGGTCCAGAGCACGAAAGTGCCGCTCAGCACCACGAGCAGACTGGGCCAGAACTGCGGAAAAAGCGAAATCGAAGCCATGGAGCCGCCGGTCACGCTGGACAGGAAGACCTTGGTGGTTTCCAGTTCGCGGTCGTAGTGCAGGATCGAAGCTTCGGCCATGCGCAAGGACATTCCCGAAAGCAGCGTATCCATCAACACCGGCCTGTATGCGGCTATCTGGGCGGTGACCTCATCGGCCGGAGTGATCCGGCCCTCGCTGGCTGCGGGATCGTTCAGATAGGTATCGATCGCCGCGATCCGATCAACCGGGCGGCGGGCCAGCCCCTCGCCGCGGGCAACCGAGGCCTCGGCCTCATTGAGGCGAATTTCCTCCTGCGCGCGCAGCCCGCGCAGGATCGAGCGGTATTCGGCCAGCATCAACCCCTGCACCGCCGGATCAATCGTCTGATGTTCCAGCCGGAAGCGGGTCAGCTTTTCGCGGTCGTCGGCATTTCGGGCCCTCAGTTCCTCGACCCGGTCCACAGCTTCCTCGCGCGCCGCGCTCAGCGTCATGGTTCTCGCCAGATTGAGCCGCCGCTCGGCCTCGGCCCGGATTGTGAAAAGCAGTTCCTCCGCCGTGGCCTGATCGAAGGCGCTGACCGAAATGCGGATGATCCGATCACGCGATCCCAGATGCACGACAACCATATTGCGCCAGAATTCGTAACCTTCCTCGACCGGCGCCGCCGGGTCATAGCGCATGGGCAGATAAGGCACCAGGCGATCGGGCGGCCAGATCCGGGTCAGATCCAAGCGATCGCAAATCGTGCGATAGAAATCCTCGCTATGCACCAGCTGGCGCACGATGGCGGTTTCCTCGGCCCCCGATCCCTTGAGCGCACTTTTCAGCAAAGAGCCGCTATCGGTCGGCCCGAGGGCCCCCAGCGAATATTCCTGCACCGTCACCGATGCGGTGACCTGACGCAGGCTTCCGGCGAAGCTCCAGGACAGGATCGCCGTCAGCGATGTCGGAACGACGACAATCACGATGAAAGAGGCAATCAGCAGATAGTGACGCAGACGCAGACGGGCCGGCCTGACCTCCGCAAATTCATGCCGGGGCGGCCCTGCCGCTTCGCTGCCCCTCGTTGCGGCCATATGCACGCCCCCGCTCATTGATCCAGCAACTGCCGGCTGAAGAGACGGATCCCGGCCAGTCCGATGAATGCCGTCACCAGCGCGATTCCCAGCGGATAACTTAAATCGGTATAGCTGCCGACATAATCTATATAGAACGCCTCGCGCATGCGACCGGTAATATGAATCAGCGGGTTCCACATCAGCCATTCACTATAAGGTCGCGGCAGGGTTTCAACGAGAATGATAATCCCCGAAACCAGCATCAGCGGCCTATTCACGAAAGACCATATTAATTCCCAAAGCGGGAACTTCGCCTTGATCGCGCAATTGGTCAGACCAATCCCAAGCCCGAGCAAAGCCGCCACTGAAAATGCTTCCAGAATTTCAATGACATGAAAAGTGGTATCCGCATCAAAGAAATACAACAGCGAACCGAGCACGAGCACCGAAATCGCGGCCTGAGTCAGCACCGCCATGATGAATTTCGAAATCAGGACATCGAATATCGTAACCCGCGGAAAATTTAACAGATTGCGTGACGCCTTGATGGCAAACTCGACCCGCGCGCAAACGCTGCGGTACATCGAAAAGGGCAGCAGCCCGGTTGCGTAGAAAATGGCGAAGTTATCTCCCAGGGGCGGGCTGCGAAATCCTGCCGAAAAAACTATCGCCAATCCGATAATCCCGATAACCGGCGACATGACCGACCACAGATAGCCGCCGGCCATATCGCCGTTGGACGTTGTGACCTCGCGCAGACAAAGCGCCAGAATGGTGCGCAATGTCGAAAGTCTTGGCAGCACTCGTCCGCCGCCCGCGCTTGACGGGATGGGTCGCAATTCCGCCCCAGTTTCCATGGCTCCGGTTTTCCCACCTGCCTGGCCCCGACCGCTTGCCCCCAAGACAACGATAGGGATCCTTCCTGTCCTGACCCAACCCACCGATTACGCGGCCCCTCATCGCAGATGAACCGTAGCAACATTTCGGCAAGATCTAGTCACTCGGGTCCGCCACGTCGAGAGAAAGCCGATACCACGAGGTGAAATCAATGCGGGCTGATGGAAAGACAAATTGAACGAAACGCAACGGAATGGTGGACCCGGCCGCATCCGCTCGCTAAAAAAAGAAAGCTCGCCCTGCTTTGGTCAATCGCATGGCGAAAGTATGTTCGCCATTGCTATTTTATAGCTGGAAACCAGTAGTAACAATCACCTTCCTGTCGTTAATAATCCCTAATTGCGACCGAAATGGGCCGCATGAATCTCATTTTTGAATGTCACGCAGGCGCGTCAGAAAGCGGTATGAGCGTATACGACAATATCCTGATTGTTATGGGGATGCATCGCAGCGGCACCTCATTCCTGACCCATTGCATGGAGATCCTTGGCTTCGGCATGCCAGGCGATCGCGCCGACCCGGCCTGGGACAATCCCCATGGTCATTTCGAACCTCAGGCCATTGTAAACCTGAACGAGGGATTGCTTTCGCGCGATGGCGCCATATGGACCCGCATCGGCAAGCTGAATATTCCGCCGATGCCGGCCGAAATGGCCTCGGCCCTCAAGCTCAGCTTCGGCACGGCGCCCCGGATCGCCATCAAGGATCCGCGGATGAGCCTGCTGATGTCTGCATGGCGTCCCTGCCTGGAGGGGCTCGGACCATGCGCCGTGCTGATCGCATTACGCCATCCCGGCGAGGTGGCGGCCTCGCTCGCGCGGCGCGACGCGATCGGCGCTGATCTCAGCCATCTCAGCTGGATCGCCCATAACCTGAGCGCGCTTGAAACGACCCTCGGCATGCGGCGCGGGCTGATCCTGTTCCCGGACTGGACCGAGGATATCGGCGCGGCATTGGCCCGCATCTGCGCCCTGACCGGGATCATGCCGCCCCGAAACGCCGCACGCGATATCGCGGCGCGCTTCGACGACACCTCCATCCATGCCACCAAGCGGCTGACCGCGAACAATCCCGATATCGGTCTTCTCGCCACCGATCTGTTCGATCTGCTGGCACATCATGCCCGCAATGGCTCGATGCCCGAGGCCGGGGAGATCGCCCCCTACCGCGAGCGCTTCGACCTGCTCGCCCCCGCCGCGCGCGATCTGGAGGCCTATTCCGCCAACCAAGTCCGCTGGCTGGAACTCAACCTGAGAACGCTCACCCGGGATGCGAAATCGCTGCAAACCCAGATCGCCGAAGCCCGAGAGGAGCGCAATCTCGTGGTAGCCACCCTTGAAAAGCAGCGCAACGAGACCGCCGCCCAACGCGATGAGATGACGGCTCAGTGCCATGACATCGCCGATCAGCACGACGAAATCGCACAGGAGCTGAGCCTGACGAAACAGCAGCTCTCCGCACTTCACGCCCAGCACGAACACAGTGACCGCATCCGCGACCAGCAGCTTCGTCACCTGACACAGCTGCTGGAACGGGAACGGATGACGGTTCTCAAGCCGATCTACCGGCGCATTCATCGCAGCAGCGGCCAGATGCTGCGCAAGATCCTGCCCAACAGCGCATTCGAACAGCTCAAGCGGGCCATGCCCTATCCGGGCGGCATTCCGACCTATCTCGCCTATGCGCCAGGCCAGCCCGCTACCGGCGAGTTTCAGACCTTCGCCGATATTGACCCGGCCAGCCCTGAAAAGCCCGACATCTTTATCATGTCGATCATCAACTGGGATTTCCGCACGCAGCGCCCTCAGCATCTGGCCAACGAGCTGGCCGAGGCCGGGCACCGGGTCTTCTTCATCGAAATGGAAACCGATCCGGGCATTGGCTCGGCCCGGAAGGTGAGACCCAATCTTCACGTGGTGCGGCTGCCGGCACGCGGCATGCGCGGGGCCACCCCCTATGCCGGCAAGATTCCCGAAAGCGCCAAGCGTGCCTGGGTCGATCACTTCTACCGCTTTGCCGATCAGATCGGTGCGAGCGCGCACGCTCACATTGTCATCGAGCACCCCTATTGGTGGAACTTCACCCGCCATCTGTCCGCACAGTTCCAGCTGACCTTCGACTGCATGGATGAGGTCGCCGGCTTCTCGAATACCGAGCCAGCCATTCTCGATCTTGAAGAGGAGATGATCGAGAAGGCCGATCAGATGATCGTGTCCTCGCAATATCTGCATGACAAATATGCCGCGAGGCGGTCGGTTGCCCTGATCCGCAATGGCACCGATGTCAGCCATTTCACCGACCGGGGCGGACCGCTGCCCACGCCTGGCTTTCTGGCCGGCAAGCTGCGTGAGGGGGCGATCCGGGTCGGCTATGTCGGGGCCATCGCCGAATGGTTTGACACCGATCTGCTGGAGACCATCGCCCGCGACAATCCCGATTTCGATATCCATCTGTGCGGTGCGGTGACCGCCCCGGCGCCGGCCCGGCTTCAGGATCTGCCCAATGTCACCCTGCATGGCGAGATCGCCTATGCCGATGTGCCGGCCTTCCTCGACGCGATGGATGTACTGACCATCCCGTTCCAGCTTCTGCCGATCATCAATGCCTGCGATCCAGTCAAATTCTACGAATATTCGGCGCGCAGAAAGCCCACCGTCGCCACCACCATGCCGGAACTGGCCCGGGCCGGTGACCTGGTCACCACCGCCGACGATCCCCAAGGCTTTGCCGCCGGGATCCGGACCGCGGCAGAGAAGGCAGCCGATCCGGCTTACGGCGCCCGTCTGCGCAGCTATGCGCTGGAAAACAGCTGGTCCTACCGCGCTGCGGACATGCTCACCGAGATGGAGCGCGCTGCGCAGCTTTCGGTGGTGATCCTGGCCTATGGCCCGGCCGATCTGACCCTGGCCTGCCTGAAATCCCTGCTGGAAGGCGGCGGGACCTATCCCAATATCGAGATTCTGGTCGTCGATAACGGTTCGGCCCCGGCCGAGCTGGAACAGCTGCGCGAGGCCACCGCCGACCATCGTATCCGGCTGATCGAGAACGGCACCAATCTTGGTTTCGCCCGCGGCAACAATGTCGGGATCGAAGCGGCGCGGGGCGAATATGTTCTTCTGCTCAACAATGACACCTATGTCGCGCCCGGCGCATTGACGGCCATGATCCGCCATCTGGAACATCATCCCGGGATCGGCATCATCGGCCCGATGACCAATAATATCGGCAATGAGGCGCGGGTCGATGTCAGCTATGCCGACATGGGGGACATGAAACGCGTCGCCCGCGATCTGGTCACCGGCCATCGCGGCACCTGGACCCCGATCCCGGTCACCGCCTATTTCTGTGCAATGTTTCGCAAGGCCGATCTTGATCGGATCGGACATCTGCCGACGGTCTATGGACGCGGCATGTTCGAGGATGACGACCATTGCGCCAGCTTCCGCGAAGCCGGGTTGAAAACCGCACTGGCCGAAGACGCTTTCGTCCATCACCAGCTTTCGGCCACCTTCAACAAAATCCCGTCCGGGGAAAAGGCCGCACTCTTTGCCGCCAATAAGGTGATCTTCGAGACCCGCTGGGGAAAATGGAACCCGCACCGCTACCGCGACGACCGCCCCGAACCGAGCCTGCCACCACGCCGCCGCACGCATTTTTGAAGACCCGCCCGAGCAGCAAGACCCGGATTGACCAATGACCAAGAAAATTGTCTGCATCGTCGGCACCCGGCCCGAAGCGATCAAGATGGCACCGGTGATCCGTGCCATTCAGGGCGCCCCGGATATGGAATGTATCGTGCTGGCCACCGCCCAGCACCGGCAGATGCTCGATCAGGTCCTCGATGTCTTCGGCATCACGCCCGATATCGACCTCGACATCATGCACCCCAATCAGACCCTGACCGGGTTGACCGGGCGGCTTTTGCTGAATCTGGAAGAAGCACTTGGCGGGCTGAACCCCGATGCGCTTCTGGCGCAGGGCGATACCACCAGCGTTCTGGCTGCGGCGCTTGCCAGCTTCTATATGGACATCCCCTTCGGTCATATCGAAGCCGGGCTGCGCACCGGCGATATCCGCAACCCCTTCCCCGAAGAAATGAACCGGGTGGTGACCTCGCAACTGGCGCGCTGGCATTTCGCGCCGACCGATCTGGCAGCCGGCCGGCTCCGCTCCGAAAACTATCGCGACGACAGCATTCTCGTCACCGGCAATACGGTGATCGACGCACTCCACCATATCGCCGGTCAGAACCCTGAGCCGGACGCCCAACTGCCCGCCGAACGCCGCCTGCTGCTGGTCACCCTGCATCGTCGCGAGAATTTCGGCGCCCCCCTGCAACGCATCTGCGACGGGCTGGAACAGATCCTCGCCCGCCATCGCGACACCCATCTGCTGCTGCCGGTTCACCACAATCCCAATGTCCGCGCAGTGATCCAGGACCGCTTCGGCAAGGCCGACCGGGTCACGCTTTGCGAGCCGATGGATTACACCGCCTTCGTCGCCGCCATGCAGCGCGCCACCCTGATCCTGTCCGATTCGGGCGGCGTTCAGGAAGAGGCCCCCGCGCTTGGCAAGCCGGTCCTGGTCCTGCGCGAAACCACCGAGCGCCCCGAGGCGGTCGAAGCCGGCGCCACCCGGCTCGTCGGCACGCAAAGCACAAGCATCCTCGCTGCCGCCAGCGCCCTGCTGGACGATCCTGCCGCGTATCAGGCCATGGCCCGGGTCGGATCGCCCTATGGCGACGGTCATGCCGCCGGCCGGATCGTCAACCGACTGCGCCGGGATCTGATCGGCGCGCAGAGCCCGCCATCAGCGCAGGATGCCGGGCATCTCGTCGATCTGGAGACCGGGGAAAATGGTACTTTCCAGCCCCGATTGCGGCACTCCGAACAGGCCTGACAGCGCCGCGCCGGCATAGGCGCGCACATCCGCCGTGGGCATCAGATCACGCCCGGCATAGAGATCGCCCTCGTCCAGCCCCGGCCATTTGCCGAAGACCTGACGACCGCGCACCGCACCCCCGGCCATCACCAGCAGCCCGCCAGTGCCGTGATCTGTGCCGGCGGTGCCATTTTCACGCACGGTGCGGCCGAATTCGGTCATCGCCATCACCACGGTATTGTCCCAGTTCCTGCCCAGATCGCGTTTGAGAACCTCCAGCGTCTCGGCCAGCTGCACCATCGGCTGACCGATCACCTTAAGCTGGCTGCGATGCGTGTCCCAGCCACTCATCGAGAAGGCGGCAATCCGGGTGTCGCCATTGAGCCGTACAGCAGCGAAGCTGGCCAGTGACGCCGGCCCCCGCAGAGCCTCCGCCTCGGGGCTCATCGCGGTGTCACCGCGCGCGCTCAGCCGGATCGCAGCTTCCGAAGCCTCATGGAAGGGCGGATCGCTTTCGTAAAGATCCTGAAGCAGAATCTGCGCCTGAGGGCTGAGCGACAGAAGACTGTCGGGCGCCCATTGGGCATGCTGGTTCGGCCCGTTGAGGATGGTCAGCTCATCCGATCCGACCGCAAAGCCGGTCTCGAAGACCGCACCCGGGATCATCGGCAGCATCCGGTTCAGCCAGCCGCTGGCCGAAGGCCCGGCCTCCGGCTTGTCATTGGTGCCGGCCTCAAGAATATCCTGCCCGTCGAAATGGCTGCGCTTGTCGCGGTAAGGGGTGGAGACCGCCTGGGCAACGCCCAGCTCCCCCGCCTGCCACATCGGCAGAAGCGGCGCGAGCATGGGGTGAAGCGCATAGAAGCCGTCAAGATCCAGCGCCCCGGCCTCGGGGCCTGCCGAAAGGGTCTTGCGGACCTGACGCAGCATCGGGTCGCCATAAGGCTGGACCACATCCAGCCCATCCATGGCACCGCGCAGCACGATGGCAACGAAGCGCCGCTCGCCCGGGGCGGAAGCAAAGCTCATCCGGGTCAGACCCGGCATGGCGGCCAGCGAACAGGCCCCGCCGAGCGCGGCATTCAGAAAACGGCGGCGATCGATCAGCATCGGACTCATCTCCGGTTGAACTGCGGCGAGGCAAGAATGACGCCGATCCCCTCGACCGGCGATTCGGCGCGCGAGGCGACCAGGGCGACCTCGGCGGCGGCTTGCTCTGCCAATGCCTGATGGACGAGTTCGCGCGGGTCAGGCAATGCCCGCTTGCGCAGCTGCCGCGGGGTGGTCATCGCGAAATCGATCCGCGCCGCCAGAAATTGCGGAGTCAGCCAGGCAGCTGCATCCTCGGGCCAGCCTTCGGGCGACGGCGCGCCAAGATTGTTCTGCCCCATCCTGATCAGCGGTTGCAGATAGTTCCGCCTCAGAACCTTGCCGGGCCAGGCCATGACTTCCTCGCCGCTGATCCCCATCGTCCGCAGGCCGGCAATGATCAGATCGCGAGGCTGGCGGACCTTCTGGCCAAAGCTTTCGCGGGCCAGCGGATGGCTTGCCAGCAGCGCATAGGCCGCCATCAGATCGCCATCGGTTTCCTTGAACCTCGCAGTCAGATCCGCCACCAGCGCCGGTGGCGGCTGATCGGCGCAGAAATGCGTCGCCAGCTTGCGCGAGATGAAGGCGGCGGTATCGGGATGTGCCGCCAAATCGTCCAGAAAGCTCTCCAGCTCGGCCAGATCGGGCGGCCGGGCGCCGCCATAGCTGGCGCCCAGCACAGTTTCCGCCCCCGGCTCGACCCGCTTTGGATCAAAGATGAAGCGATACTGCTTGTCGATGGTCACCCCGGTCATCAGCTCGGCCAGCTGGCGAACATCGTCCTGCGTATAGCTGCCGCCAACGCCAAGCGTATGCAGCTCCAGCAGCTCACGGGCATGGTTCTCGTTCAGGCCGACCGTCCGCCTCTGCTTGGTTTGGAGGCGCACCGCTCTGGGCGAGCGCGGCCCGACGGAGGAGCTCTGATCAAGATAGATCAGCATCGCCGGATGCAGCGTCGCTGCCCGCAGGAGATCGGCAAAGCTGCCATATTGATGGCGGCGGATCACATCCTCCTGGAAGGCTTCAATCAGATAGCGGTGATTCAGCTTGCCGCTGCGCATGCTGAAATGAGTCGACCAGAAAAATGTCAGCCGATCTGCAAAGCCGATGGGATCGTCGAGGGCACGCGCCAATCGCGCTTGAAGCCCCGTATAGAGCACCCTTTCGCGCCGTGCCTTTTCAGCCCGACGGGCACGACGGGCTTCCCGGTTATCGGGCTTGGGAGGATCCGCTTTCGCCCTGCCCTTCGCGGCTTTGTCAATCTGCTGAAATTCAGCCAGATGAGCCCGGGCCTGATCGCCGTCCATCGCCGGGAAGCGGGTCGTGATTTCCTCATCACGCAGCGAGGCCATCAGATCCTCCGGCGTTGCCGGCCCGTCATGATAGGGCGAGCGGCCGGTGCCGAAGCGGATCATTGCAAATTCAGCATAGTTCATACGGCACTCATGTTCCCTTCGCCCGGCCACCGGATCATTTGCCAACGCCGCGTCACCGGGTTGGTTCAGCTAATATAGGCGCGCCGGGGATCACAACAACGTGCCAATGCCCGATTGGCAAAGGAGGGCCGCGAGGCCCACCCTTCGTTCATCATCCGGCATTCGATTACTTGTGGCCGGGCATCTCGTGATCCATCTTGTGCTCCATGGCCTGACCCGGCTTGCGGTCATTGTCGAAAGGCAGCGTGACATCGACCTTGCCGCATTCGCCCAGATCCAGCGAGATCGGCACTTCATCGCCCTGCACCAGCGGCTGGGAGATATCCATGAACATCAGGTGGTCGCCGCCACGCGCCAGCTGATGCTGGCCGTAAGGCGCGATGGCGATACCGCCTTCGATCGGCATCATCTGCATCATGCCGTCCGCGCTTTCCTTGCTGGTATGCAGCTCGAGCTTGCCGGCAACGGGCGAGCTGGCAGCGCTCAGCACGCATTCATGTTCGCTGCCATTGCTAATGGTGAAAAAGGCCGCAGCAACCCTGGGGTTCGAGCTGCGGACATAGCCATCGGTGATCTCGAACTTGAAATCATGCGCCATGGCGGCGACGGGCAGGCACAGGGCGGCAAAAGCCGCGATCATCGGAGTCTTCATCTGTCAGTCCTTGATATGCGAATTGGGATCGGCTCAGGCGGGCGGCAAGGGCGGGCCGCGGGCCTGAGCCTCCATAGCCTCGCGGCCGATGCCGGCTGACAAGGCTGCATCAAAAGGCAGGGTCCAGACGGTTTCGGACAGGTCCGGCTGAGCAGGTAGCGCCGCCACCGCCGACATCAGGTTCAGCGCCATGTCCGGGCAGATCAGCACACGCCGCACCGGCTGGCCCTGATCGTCCACGGCAACCGTGATCAATTCGCCTCCCGCGCAGATCACCTGCTCGCCGACCGCACGCGCCTGACCGCGCGCCGCCGCAAGTCCATGCGAAGTCACGATCAGCAACAGGATCAGGATGGCGCGGAATGCGGCACTCATGGGCACGCTTCTAGCATGCGGCCCGCATCAGGTCATCCGCGACGAAAGCGCTCAACCGCAGCTGCCCCGCTTGCCGGCAGATGGGCGTTGTTGCAAAAGTCAGCGTCTGAGCGTACCGGCCCCTTTCCCCGGTAGTCTTATGCCACGCGTTCGATCTCGGCGGTGCCGAGCGCATTGAAGCGGTTCATGAGAGCGACACGGATGTGGATTTCGGCGGTTTGGCGGTCCGGGTCCCGTGACGCGATGCGCTCGCCGAACGCTTTCAAG
>JBKEBH010000031.1:0-3659 GCA_047973065.1 Paracoccus sp. (in: a-proteobacteria)
GCTTGGGT
Source organism: Paracoccus sp. (in: a-proteobacteria) (assembly GCA_047973065.1). Taxonomy (GTDB): domain Bacteria; phylum Pseudomonadota; class Alphaproteobacteria; order Rhodobacterales; family Rhodobacteraceae; genus Paracoccus. The sequence continues at coordinate 9 of JBKEBH010000031.1, forward strand.
CAACAGGGGCGACCCACCCGAAGATCTAGTTTTCTGACATCTCAGGATGAAGATGCGCTGTTGGCCCTCCTCCACTTGGAGGGTCGCGAAGGGGAGAGGCTTACCAACCTCCGCGTTTGCAGCTCGTTTTGGTGTAGTGCGACCGAAATAGTGATAGCTGACTTTACGCCGCGTACATCACGAATAGCGAAGGGATGCGGGAATTTATTGAAATCCAGATCAGCCTATTTTTACAAGTGACGCCATCATAGGGTGCTATCGTCGGAATCGCGGAGGCTCCCATTCGTCGTTATCACCGATGCGCTCAGCAGTGAGCAATGTCATACGGTAGCCGTTGGCCTGTGCCACGGTCTGCTCGCCAAGAGATATGCCTTGAGATCGAGCAAGCCAATGGTGCCCGACGGCCTCCACGACGTCGGTGATTTCCCCCTGATCTTTACCGTTCGTCATCGAATAACAGTCCGGTGGCATCGGATTGCCGTTCCACACGGACAATCGCGGAAACTCGTCATGTTTCCTGATGTATCGGACCTTTCCATCATGGGAGAACACAATAGCTGCAGGCTCTGACGCGAAGGTAAGATAGCGCCGTGCCGCTGCCTCCTTGCTGACCTCAAACAGTTTGGCCAAGTCGAATATATGCTGCAAATCTACGCCGACTTTCGGGCGGAGAAACCGCTTTACCCATGTTGCGGGCATTAAAAGTTCGGCGGCGAATTGGTTAGCCTCCATCTCCATCTTCGCGTGCCGGTCGCCTGCCTTGGCATCCTCAGTTAGCATGTCCCGCCGAGTGCATTTGAAGCCTTCTGGACTGCTAGCACGATGGCTTGGATTTACGTAATGGCCGATTTCGTGGCCGATAGTATACCGCTTACGTTCCTCGCTCATCTTGCCGTCTACGGCAATTGCACCTTCAGACTTGTCTTCGGGAACGATTAAGCAGCCCGCGAGCCCGTTTAATGGATCCTCTCGAATTTCGTGAATGTCGATATCTGTGGCAATCTTGCGGACAGGGACGGCGCAGGGGGTGTCTCCTAGCTGTTTGGTGATGGCCTCTGCCAGTCGCTTAGGGTTGGCACCTGCATCATCAATCTCCATTCGATCAATCTTCATTGCCGCGACGCCTTTTAATCATGTTGGCGATCATATCGTCTAAGAGTGCACGGTCGCGGTCGTCCAGCTCGCCGACCTGTCGGAACATCCGTTCGAGCTGTTGGTCTCCGGATGTGCCAACCTCCTCACCAACCAGAAAGCGAATCGTCACACCAAAGTAATCCGACAGTTTCGTCAGCATTTCGATTGAAGGATTCGTACTACGGCTCTTCTCCAGTTCCCAGACGTGGGTCTTCGAGACCCCAATGGCGTCTGCAACCTCCTGCAGTGAGGCGCCTTGTCGTATGCGGAGTTGGTTGAGACGTGTGGCCAGCGACATGCGGTGTTCTCCCTGGAATCACGACGGCGCGCTGTTCACACAACGCGCCGTCCGTTTTATTGATACATCATCATAGCACAATAGTTGACAACGTCCATCGTTCGATATATCTATATGAAATCGGGCGGACATAGTGGACGCCGTAACGGCCTTACAGGCATCAAACAGGAGTGGATCAATGGCAGGGAAGAACAACGGCAGCAGCTATCGCAGTGCAAAGTCAGGCCGATATGTCACGAAGGCGTATGGTGCGTCGCATCCGCGCACAACTGTGAAGGAAGCACCGGGAAAAAGTGGCTCGACCGGCGGAAGCTATCGTAGCGCCATCAGTGGCCGATTTGTGACGACGAAACATGGTCGAGCTAATCCCGGCACGACTGTCCGTGAAAAATAGAGCTTTCTGGACGGTCCATAAGGTCGATGGGCAGGTATAGGAGAAGATTAATTGGCTAGCGCGAAAGAGAAGCAAATAGGTTATTTGCGAGGCACAGATTCGGATGGTGTCGAGGCGATGGTCAGCGTTTCTAAAGTTGGTCGCGACTACAGGATTGGGTATGGCTTCAAAAGCCATCTTTGTCATCCATCCGTCCGAGACATTGCGGGGGTGAGGCGCGAGGCATTGCTTGTCTTTGACATTCGAAACGCAGCTTATCAGCCAATTTGAATGAACCGCAAAGCGCTTAAATATAACCAAAGATTGGCGAAATAGTGTAGGAGAAACGACATGGCTAGATGCACTGCACCAGTACGGGGCCATCGCTCAGCCGCAGCAGCAGCCGACTGTCCCGCATGCGGGAGTCGCTACGGTCGCTATCGCAGCGGCTATAGTAGTTTCGGATCATTCCCAAGCTCGTCCTACTCGCCGTCACGGAGCAGCGGCGGTCGGAGCAGCGGCGGGTCGGTCCGCAGGTCCACAAAACCGCGCTGGTCTGGCGCAAGTTCCGCTGTGTGGTATACGCCTGAGCAAGTGCAGGCGCTCACGCCAGTGCGAGAAAATGTAGAAAACCTAGCGGCCTCGCAGCCTGACCTTCGGGACGTGTTTCTATGTCATGCGTGGGATGACAGGCAGGGTTCGGCCAAGGAACTGCATGATCTGCTTGAAGGACGTGGTGTCCGCGTTTGGTTCAGCGAAAAAGACCTTGGTCTTGGGGTGCCAATGATGCGGGCAATCGACAAGGGATTGGTGATTTCGCGTGTCGGTATCGTTTTGGTGACCCCAGCCATGTTGCGACGCCTTCCAGCAGAAGGTATCGCGGACAAAGAACTTTCAGCGCTGCTTCGGCGCGAGCGTCTTGTTCCGGTTGTTCACGGAACAACCTATGAAGAGCTTGAACAGGTCAGCCTTCTGCTAGCCTCCCGAGCAGGGCTTAGCACTGCTGAAGAGTCGATGGCGGAAGTTGCCGCAAAAATCGCTGAACTTGTCGCCGCGTAGCCTCACCAAGGTCCCAGCTAATGATTGACTATTGTTTCCGGCGTATTAATCAGGACTTTCAATGATGATCTCATTTTATGTGACCCTTTTACCGCCTGCTTCCGAAGGCGATTGGTCGCACAGCATCCAATTCACATGGGAAGAGGCTGCGCGCATCGTTTACTCAAGTCGAGGAAAATCTCACGCCATTTCGTGGGATGGTTCTCGTATGGAAATTGACGCGCAAGGCAATGCGATTTGGATTGTAGAGGGGAAAGGCGGCGCGGCCAAAGGTTGGGCGATATGCAGGGAGCATATGAATCGAATTCCTAACACTACTTTGGCAGATCATGATCAGGCTGGAGCGCGATGCGCCTTTGGCAATGAGGGCAGCGTTCTGGTGGTGGTCTCGCGATGGCGTCGAGGATGGCTTGCCTGACGGCTGGCATGGTTGGTTGCGGGGGCGGTTCGGGGACTCTTTTTTTCCCGTCCCGCGGCTTTGAGGCGGCGGGATTGCAGGAAGGCATAGGCGATCATCGACATCAGGGCGTGCCTGTGCAGGCCGGTCCAGGATCGGCCCTCGAAATGGACGAGGCCGAGCTCCGCCTTGAGTTGCTGATGCGCCTGTTCGCAGATCCATCTGGCCTTGATGGCGGCGGCAAGCGCCTTGAGGGGCGTATCGGCTGGCAGGTTCGAGGTGGGGAGTGTCCTGAACTCTGTGTATCTTTCCCGGCCCATGCGGTTTCAGATACTCAAGCGTCGAAGCGCTCGCCGAACATTATGGCGAACTGGTTGCGGGCCGCAAACC
>JBKEBH010000115.1:0-2479 GCA_047973065.1 Paracoccus sp. (in: a-proteobacteria)
AACCTTTCCGGCTTCGATGGCCCACGCGCCATCTGGGCCTTTTTCTCCCGCCAGCGCCCCGTTCCGGCGCAGCCCTGACCTCTCGGAGGTATTGCCATGCAACCCTTCAGCTTTGCTACCACTGCACAGATCCTCTGCGAGTCCGGCTCGGCCGCACGCCTGGCCGAACTCTGCCGCGAACGGGAGGCTAAGCGCGTACTGATAGTCACTGACCCCGGGATTACTCGCTTCGGCCTTCTCGATGGCGTCTTGCCGGGCTTCCAGAGCGCCGGCATGGCCATCGAAGTGTTCGACCAGGTGATTGCCGATCCACCTGAAGCCATCGTGCTCAACGCCGTCGAACGCGCCAAGGCAATGGACGCCGAGTTGATCATCGGCTTCGGCGGCGGCAGCTCGATGGACGTGGCCAAGCTGGTCGCCCTGCTCGCCCACCCGCAGTGCGGCCAGCAACTCAAGGACATCTATGGCGTCGGCAATGCCCGAGGCAAACGCCTGCCACTGGTACAGGTGCCGACCACAGCCGGCACCGGCTCTGAGGTCACGCCGATCGCCATCGTCACTACCGGCGAAACCACCAAGATGGGCGTGGTCTCGCCCATGTTGCTGCCAGACCTGGCCGTACTGGATGCCGACCTCACCCTGGGCCTTCCCGCCCCAGTGACGGCGGCAACCGGAATCGACGCCATGGTGCATGCCATCGAGTCGTACACCAGCCGCCTGAAGAAGAACCCGATGTCCGACCTACTGGCCCGTGAAGCCCTGCGCCTACTGGCTGCCAATCTCGACGAGGCGGTGCACAACGGCAGCAACCGCCAGGCGCGCCAGGCCATGCTGCTCGGTGCCTGCCTGGCCGGACAGGCCTTTGCCAACGCCCCAGTAGCGGCCGTGCATGCCCTGGCCTACCCACTCGGCGGGCACTTCCACATCCCCCATGGGCTGTCCAACGCGCTGGTCCTGCCACATGTGCTGGATTTCAACGCTTCGGCGGCCACCCCGCTGTACGCCGAGCTGGCACCCTTGCTGCTCGGTGAGCGCCTGAAAGGGGGCAGTACCGAGCAGCGCTGCGCCGCCTTCATCAGCGAGCTTGCCGCGTTTAACGAGCGCTGCGGCCTGCCCAGCCGGCTACGCGATGCCGGCGTGCCGGAGGCAATGCTGACGACGCTGGCCAGCGACGCGATGCTGCAGCAGCGCCTGCTGGTCAACAACCCGCGCGAAGTCCTCGAGGCCGACGCCCTAGCAATCTCCCGCGCCGCGTACTGACCCTTGGCGAGCGCCCTCCTCGTCAGGCAGGTGCTCACCAATAAGCCGCAATACAGCCGGCGAATCAAACTAGGCCGCAGCGCCACCTGACCTTAGGGTAGGTGCTGCCGCTTGCAGAGACTTGAGCATGAGCCAACCACAACACAGCCGAGGCGATTACGCCCACTTCCAGCCGATCACCACGCGCTGGCACGACAACGATGTCTATGGCCACGTCAACAACGTCGTCTACTACAGCTACTTCGACAGCGCGGTGAACACCTACCTGATCGAAGCTGGCGAGCTGGATATCCACGACGGCCCGGTGGTTGGATTCGTGGTCAGCTCCAGCTGCGACTACTTTGCCTCGATCGCCTTTCCCGAGCGCATCGAGGTAGGCCTGCGCATCGGCAAGCTGGGCAACAGTTCGGTGCAGTACGAGCTGGCCATCTTCAAGGTCGGTGAAGACGAAGCCTGCGCCGCCGGGCGCTTCGTGCATGTCTTCGTCGACCGCGAGAGCAATCGCCCGGTACCGATTCCCGACAACCTGCGCACGGCGATGAACCGCCTGCTGCGCGACTGACAAAACGACAACAGAGGATTCCGCCATGCAAGACGCCGTCATCGTCTCGACCGCCCGCACGCCCATCGCCAAAGCCTTCCGTGGCGCCTTCAACGATCTCAAGTCGCCGTCCATGGCCGCCGTCGCCCTGCGCGCCGCCGTAGAGCGTGCCGGCATCGAGCCAGGTGAGATCGAAGACGTGGTCATGGGCACCGCCATGCAGGGCGGCACCGCCGCCATCAACCTGGCGCGTCTCTCCACCATCGCCGCCGGCCTGCCGCTGTCGGTCAGCGGCCAGACCATCGACCGCCAGTGCGCCTCCTGCCTGATGGCCTTCTCCATCGCCGCCAAGCAGATCATGGTCGACGGCATGCAGGTCACCGTCGGTGCCGGCCAGGAGCAGATCAGCCTGGTGCAGAACACCCACATGAAATGGTCCGGTGCCGACTTCGATCCGAACGTGGTGAAGATGTCCGAGCATGCCTACATGCCGATGCTGCAGACCGCCGAAATCGTCGCCAAGCGTTACAACATCAGCCGCGAGGCCCAGGACGAATACGGTTTCCTGTCGCAGCAGCGCACCGCCGCCGCTCAGGCTGCCGGTCTGTTCGCCAATGAAATCGTACCGGTCACCGCGACCAAGAAACTGGTCGACAAGGAAAGCGGCGCAGTCAGCTA
>JBKEBH010000138.1:0-1527 GCA_047973065.1 Paracoccus sp. (in: a-proteobacteria)
GCGCTTCACCAAGTACGCCAAGAAGCTTGTCGCGACTCAATCCGCGAAGGTAGGCGAGGGCAGTCGGTGGAGGGATGAGGCTCCTTCACAGACCGGAAATTTCCCCGATGTTCTGCGCGGCGCGCGTCCACGGGGCCGCTCGAGTCGCATTGAGACCACACGTGTCACGAGTTGAATCTCTCGCGCATGCGATCCGCGCGAGCAACTCCGCATACTGAGCGCCGACTCTCACTGTCCGCCCGGTGGACTCGTAGATCACGCAGAAATCTGAAGCGCCAAGTGCACCGGTCCCTCTCACGGCACCACGACCACTTCGCGCTCCACGAGCATTGGCGCCAATCGTGATGTCCGCGTGCGCTGACTGCCAAGTGCCGCATCGCCGACTTGAGGGAGCGGCGATTCGGTCGCGAATCGACCAAGCCCGCAGCGTCGTCGGGTGCTCCACGCGTGCAGCAAACCCAGGGCGCGAACCTCATGGGTCCGACAGGACGCCGCGCTGCCCTTAAAGGTGGACATCAAGGTTGGCGTCGCGCCGAACGCGCTCAACAACGCGCAGAAGCGCTCCCACATCACCTTTCTACCAGGGACTTTGCTCGTCGAATGCTCTCGGTGTGGCGATATGGCTCGCCGCGGAACCACTGATCGCCAGAGTCCGCCAGCGCTGCGACCCCCAGGCGTCCCTAGCCTCAAACAGTCCCCCCGTCCGCCTGTGAGAGGTGAACTGAGTGCTTCAGCGCGATCCAGCAACGGCTGCCTACAGCGACAGTGTCCGCTCAGCGATGCGCGGAAGAGGGACCGAGGTGACCGGCGACGAAGGAGGTCGGCCAAAGGTGTGCGCCGAGCCCAATCTCCAAGCGGGCGATGGTCAACGCGTCGGGCCACGACGTGCCACGGAGGATGTCCGCGATGGTCGTGTGATCCACGCCGGTCAATCGCGCGACCGTGCGCAGACTCCGCTTATTGATGGCGGCACTGAGGGCGAGAGCAATCTGGCGGACGATCTCTCCCGGGACGTCCTCAAGAGGAGACTCTGGCCAATCGTCAACGAGGTCTCGGGGCCGGCGGCGCCGCGGAGGCATGTTTCAAGCCTACTGGAGACCACCACACCTTTGCAGGGCGTAGTGCCAGTCCAAGACGAGCGTGCTTCACGGAACGCTTTGGCAAGAACGACCGGCTCGACGAGCACTCCCAAGGTCACACGCGTACGCTCGAAATCCTCCGGTGTTGGTGTATCCCTCCACCCCGGAGATTCAGATCGGCTATGTGACGTGAGCGACTCAATCGATTCGTACCGTCCCACACTCGCCAGCGAGCGTTGGGCGCCGATTGCTGCATTCGTGCGAGAAGCCGTCCGCGACGCCACTCCCAAGACGAAGTACACCGCGCGCAATCTGCTGGCGACTGTGACGGGATTTGTCGACTGGTGTGTACGGGTCCGAGGGATCTCGCTCAACCGCTCGAAGATCTTCCGCCCCAACCTCATCGCTGAGTATGTCGCTTTCGAGCTTCAGAACGTCGTGCGATCGA
>JBKEBH010000182.1:0-1820 GCA_047973065.1 Paracoccus sp. (in: a-proteobacteria)
GGAGGCGGCAAAAGCCCTGCGCGGATACGGCTGCTGGTTCCTCTACCTGCCGCCATACTCGCCGACCTGACCCTATTGAACAAGCCTTCTCGAAACTGAAAGCCCACCTCAGGCGGATCGGGGCCAGAACCTTCACCAAGATCTTTGAGGCCATCGGCGCAATCTGCGGTCTCTATGATCCAACAGAGTGCTGGAACTACTTCAAACCTGCCGGATATGTCGTAAGTTAAAACCGAAATGCTTTAGGTCAAATGCCGCCCGAGCCGCTTTCCACGCGGAACGTTCATGATCTGCTCCGCCAATCTTCTTGCAACTCCGGTCGGTTGGGGTCCACAATCCTTGTTCATGCCTGTTATTCGGCATGTCATCGGGGGAATGACCATGATGTCGGGTGATGGTAGGGTAAAACCCCATCCTACGCAGCGCCCCAATGGAAAACCCCCGGCGCGCGGCACCGGAGGTTTCATTTTCAAGTTCTCGCGGCCCGATCAGGCCTTGGCGAGGTTGCGCAGCACATAATGCAGAACACCGCCGTTTTCGAGATATTCGATCTCAACCTCGGTATCGACGCGGGCCTTCAGCTTGATGGTCTTTTCCGAACCGTCAGCATATTTGATCGTCGCATCGACCAGGCTCAGCGGCTTGAAATCGCCTTCCAGCCCGTGGATCGAAACCACCTCATCGCCCTTCAGGCCCAGGGTCTTGCGGTTGTCGCCGCCGGTGAATTCGAATGGGATGACGCCCATGCCAACCAGGTTGGAACGGTGGATACGCTCGAAGCTTTCGGCGATGACCGCCTTGACGCCCAGAAGGTTGGTGCCCTTGGCCGCCCAATCGCGTGAGGAGCCGGCGCCGTATTCGACACCGCCGATCACGACCAGCGGCACGCCAGCGGCTTCATAGGCCATGGCAGCATCGTAGATCGAGGCCTCCTGACCATCCGGGCCCTTGGTATAACCGCCTTCGACGCCATCCAGCATTTCGTTCTTGATGCGGATATTGGCGAAGGTGCCACGCATCATGATTTCGTGGTTGCCACGGCGCGAGCCGTAGGAGTTGAAATCCTTCGGGGCCACCTGACGCTCGGTCAGGTACTGACCAGCCGGGGTGGTCGGCTTGAAGGAACCGGCGGGCGAGATGTGGTCGGTGGTGATCATGTCGCCCAGCACGGCCAGAACGCGGGCGCCCTCCAGATTGCTGATCGTACCCGGATCCTTGGACATGCCACGGAAATAAGGCGGGTTCTGGATATAGGTCGAGCTGGCCGGCCAGTCATAGGTCTCGCTATCGGTGACCTCGACGCCCTGCCAGCGCTCGTCACCCTTGAAGACATCGGCATATTTGGCCTGGAACATCTCGCGGGTGACGACGGTATCGACCAGATCGGCGACTTCCTTCGAGGTCGGCCAGATATCCTTCAGATAGACCGGCTTGCCGTCTTCGGTGAAGGCCAGCGGCTCGCTGGAGATGTCGATATTCATGTCGCCGGCGATGGCATAGGCGACGACCAGCGGCGGCGAGGCCAGATAGTTGGCGCGCACATCGGGCGAGATCCGGCCTTCGAAGTTGCGGTTGCCCGACAGGACCGAGACCGCGACCAGATCGTTTTCATTGACCGATTTCGAGATTTCCGGCTGAAGCGGACCCGAATTGCCGATGCAGGTGGTGCAGCCAAAGCCGACCAGATTGAAGCCGAGCGCATCGAGATCTTCCTGCAGGCCAGCAGCCTTCAGATATTCCTCGACCACCTGCGATCCCGGCGCCAGCGAGGTCTTGACCCACGGGCGGCGGGTCAGGCCAAGCGCACGCGCCTTGCGGGC
>JBKEBH010000189.1:0-1508 GCA_047973065.1 Paracoccus sp. (in: a-proteobacteria)
CGGCAAGATCGGCTCGAACGGATCACGATGGATGCGCGCCACGCGGTCGATCTCCTTGATACGGCGCCGGGCTTGCTTGTACATCCGGTCACACGCTCCGTCCCAGTCGGCGCGGACCTCAGCAATATCCTGTTCTGAGATCAGGCCGTTGATCACCCGCAGGTTGCCAGCCAAGCTTGGCGTCTGGCGCAACCATCCTGTCTCCTCACGGCAGAACGCTGCGGCAATCGACAGCAGATCGATCTCCCATTTGGTATAGAAGCCGCGACGCCGCTCGCGCCATTGGAGATACCAGTCCCAGACCTGCGGAAAAATCATCATGGCGAATGTCAGTAGCCTGGGATGGGCACCAAAGCCCTGAACCTCGCTTTTCTGTGGAGCGGCGAAGGCGCCGAACCAGAGTCCGAAGTGCTCGACTTTCTGGGACGCCGTTTCCTCGCCCCAGACCCCGTTCCGCTGCAAACCGAAGGCCGCAAAGGTCGAGGTCTTGAAGCGCAGGATTTCCGCCATCTCGTCGTTCAGCCGCTTCGGAGCGTTGATGATGCCGGACTCGCCTTCGGCTGTGGCAATCGAAGACTTGCGGCGCGGCCCGGAGGCGCAGGCGAAGCGGACAGCATACCGCTGGCGCATCATTGCTGCCTGATATCGTCGATAGTCGGTCGAGCCGCTGACGATGACATTCCGGACCCAGTCAAGGATCTGCGTCTGTTCCCTTCTGGGCCTCCGGTTGAAGTCATCCGGCAAATGCCAGGCGAGCCGGCGCCGCTCGGCAGGGGCTATTTCGTCCAGGTTGAAGTCTCCGGGAGCCCGTTCAACTCCTCCCATCTTCGCCACGAAATATCCCTCCGGCAGCCGGTAGCGCCGTTCGACCCGTTGAAGGATTTCCAAGCTGATCGCGGACCGTGGCGCCTTCGCCCCCTTACCCCATGTCATCAAGGTGCTGCGATGCACGCCATCTTCGGGCCGCACCACAGCATTGTAGAGATGATAGATAGTTTCGCCATGACGGGCGGCATGCAAACGCAAGGCGGCGCCAAAACTGTCGGGCTCGTCCCATGTGCTTTCCAGCGGCTCCGGGAACTCTACGATGGGCTTCGGCCGTCGTCCGGGTCGTTTACCCTTTCGCACGGAGGACGATGGCGACGGGGAAGCCGGCACCTTTCTGTGTGCCCCCGCAGTTCCCGTTGCCGGCGCTCGTTTCGCCGCTGATTTCGGCTCAGAGCGCAGCCGATACTCGGCAACCGCCCTGGCGACAGCATCGAAGATGGGCTGAAGACTGGAGCGGACATGCGCCAGACGCGAGGCATCCATCCCCAGCCGCTCCGCCAGTATTTTGAGATCCAGACCACTGCCTCGGTAGGGCGGATATTCGTTTCGCTCGAGCAGGTCCGCGAGGCATTCTTGCAATGTGCGCACTTCGTCCGGAGTGAGCAGCGGGGCAAGCCTCAGGTCGCAATAGTCTGCTATCTTGCGCGACGTGAGAGTTGAACGTGTTGATTTCAGTATGT
>JBKEBH010000313.1:0-17705 GCA_047973065.1 Paracoccus sp. (in: a-proteobacteria)
GCTGATCCTGTGGCTGGCCAGCTATGGGCTGCTGATCCGCTATTTCCTGCCCCGCATCCGCAAAAGCTCGGCGGCGCGAGCCGCGGCGCGGGCGACGGTGACCGGGCAGGTCGTCGATACCATCACCAATATCCGCACGGTGAAACTGTTCGCCCATTCCGAACATGAGGACCGCGCCGCCCTGTCGGCCATGGCCGGGTTCCGCGAACGCGCGCTGGATTTCGGCATCATCTCGACCTCTTTCCGCTTTTCGCTGATGACGCTGGCCGGCGTGCTGCCGGTCATCCTGATCGGCAGCACCATCCTGCTATGGCAGCAGGGCCAGGCCACGGCCGGCGATATCGCGGCATCGGGCGCGATTGCACTGCGCCTGTCGCAGATGACCGGCTGGGTCAGCATGGCACTGATGGGCCTTTGGGGATCGGTCGGCGAGATCGAGGACGGGATGAAGACCCTGGCCCCGCGCCATAGCCTGACCGACGCCCCGGGCGCGCAGGCGCTGCCCCGGGTCGAAGGGCTGATCCGCTTCGAGGATGTCAGCTTTTCCTATGGCCGCAGCGATGGGCGCGGCGGGGTTTCCGATATCGGCCTGACCATCCGCCCGGGCGAAAGGGTGGGGCTGGTCGGCGCTTCGGGCGCGGGCAAATCGACGCTGGTTGCGCTGCTGCTGCGGCTTTACGATGTCGAGACCGGTCGGATCACCATCGACGGGCACGATCTGCGCGATGTGACACAGGAAAGCCTGCGCCGCCAGATCGGCATGGTCACGCAGGAAACCGCCATGTTCAACCGCTCGGCCCGCGACAATATCCGCTATGGCAGCCCCGAGGCCGATGACACCGCCGTGATTGCCGCCGCCCAGGCTGCCGAGGCCGACGGTTTCATTGCCACCATGCAGGACAATTCCGGGCGCCGCGGCTATGACGCCCATCTCGGCGAGCGCGGCGTCAAGCTGTCGGGCGGGCAGCGCCAGCGGGTCGCTTTGGCCCGGGCCTTCCTGAAGAACGCCCCGATCCTGATCCTGGATGAGGCGACATCAGCGCTCGACAGCGAGGTCGAGGCCGCTATTCAGGAATCGCTCGACAAGGTGATGGAGGGCAAGACCGTGCTGGCGATCGCGCATCGCCTGTCCACGATTGCCGAGATGGACCGGATCGTCGTGCTGGAGGCCGGCCGGATCGTCGAGGAAGGCAGCCATGCCGAGCTGCTGGAACAGGGCGGCACCTATGCCCGTTACTGGCAGCGCCAGTCCGGCGGGTTTCTGGGCACCGATGAGGATGCGCCATGAGCTGGGTGATCGACCGGCTGGGCCGGCGAGGCGACGGGGTCACGCATGACGCGGAGGGCCGGCAGCTGCTGGCCGCGCGGGTTCTGCCCGGCGAGGTGATCGACGGCGCGGCGGAAGATGACCGCATCAGCGCCCCGCACATCCTGACACCCGCCCCCGAACGGGTGAAACCGGCCTGCCCGCATTATGCTGCCTGCGGCGGCTGCGCCCTGATGCACGGCTCGGATCGCTTCGTCGCCGATTGGAAAGCCGATATGGTCCGAACGGCGCTGGCAGCCCATGGGATCGAAGCCGATATCGCCGGCATCGCAACCTCGCCCGAAGCCTCGCGGCGGCGCGCGGTTCTGTCGGCCCGGCGCACCAAGCGCGGGGTAACGCTGGGGTTCTACGCCCGCGCCTCGGACACGATCACCGATCTGACCAGCTGCCGGGTGCTGCGCCCGCGCATCGTCGCAGCGCTGCCGATCCTGCGCGACATGGTCGCCGCCGGCGCCTCACGCGGGGCAGAGCTGAGCCTGACGGTCATCGACAGCGCCGAGGGGCTCGATGTCGCGGTAACCGGCGGCAAGACGATGGCGCCGGAGCTGTCCGCCCGGCTCAGCACCCTGATGGAAGCCGGCGATCTCGCCCGGCTGAGCTGGGGCGAAGACCTGCTGCTGCGCCGTCCGCCCGCCCAGATCATGGGCCGCGCGCGCGTCGTTCCACCGCCTGGTGCCTTCCTGCAGGCAACCGCCGAGGGCGAGGCCGCGCTGCTCAGCGTCATCCGCAAGAATCTTGAGGGGGCAAAACGGATCCTCGATCTTTACGCCGGCTGCGGGACCTTTTCACTGCCGCTGGCAGCAGGTGCCGATCTTCACGCGGTCGAGGGGCTGGCGTCGCCGCTTCAGGCGCTCGATGCCGCCTGGCGGGCCACGCCGGGCCTCCATCAGATCTCGACCGAGACCCGCGATCTGGCGGCCCGGCCCTTGCTGGCGGACGAGCTGAACCGCTTCGACGGCGCCGTCATCGACCCGCCGCGCACCGGCGCACCGGCGCAGGCGGCGGAACTGGCCGGATCGGCCATTCCCCGCATTGCCTGGATCAGCTGCTATCCGGTCAGCTTCGCGCGCGACGCACGGCAGATGATCGACGGCGGCTACCGGCTGGGCCGGATCTATGTCGTCGATCAGTTCCGCTGGTCGCCCCATGTCGAAACGGCGGCCAGCTTCACCCGCTGATGGGATCGGTTTTCAGTCGGAGATCGGCAGCGCCTCGATCAGCACGAAAGCCTGCGCCCAGGGGTGATCGTCGGTCAGGGTAACATGGACGCGGGCGCGATGCCCGGGCGGGGTCATCTTCGCCAGTCTTTCAGCCGCCCAGCCGGTCAGTTCCATCACCGGCTGGCCGGTAGCAAGGTTCGAAACCGCCATGTCGCGCCAGCTGATCCCCATCGCCAGCCCGGTGCCGAGCGCTTTTGAGCAGGCCTCCTTCGCCGCCCAACGCTTGGCCAGCGTGCCGGCCTCATCGGCGCGGCGCGCGGCCTTGGCCAACTCGCGTTCAGTGAAAACGCGGTTACGGAAGCGGTCGCCATGGCGGTCGAGCACGCCCTGAATACGTTCGATATTCGCCAGATCGGTGCCGATGCCGAGGATCATGACTGCCCCTGCCGCGCCTTATCTATGCAGCGGCGCATTTCGCGGATGGCTTCGGGCAGGCCGATGAAAACCGATTCCGCGATCAGGAAAGGGCCGATAGTCAGCTCCTTGATCTCTGGGATCGCGGCAATCGGGCCGACCGTATCGAAGGTCAGGCCATGGCCGGCATGGACTTCGAGCCCGAGGCCCTGCGCGAGCGCCGCGCCCTCGCGCAGGGCGGCGAGCTCGCCATCGCGTTCCGCAATCAGCCCTTCGGTGTCGAAATCGCAATAGGCGCCGGTATGCAGCTCGACCACCGCCGCACCGATCCGGGCAGCGGCGCGGATCTGGGCCGGCTCATGACCGATGAACAGCGAGACGCGGCAGCCAGCCTCCCGCAGCGGCTCGATATAATGGCCGAGCGCATTGTCATTGCCGGCAACGTCCAGCCCGCCCTCAGTGGTGCGCTCCTCGCGTTTTTCGGGGACCAGACAGATCGCGTGCGGCTTGTGCCGCAGCGCGATGGTCTGCATCTCGGCGGTCGCCGCCATTTCCAGGTTCAGCGGCAGGCGCAGCCCTTCCATCAGCGCGTCGATATCGGCATCCGAGATATGGCGCCGGTCCTCGCGCAGATGGGCAGTGATCCCATCGGCGCCAGCTTCCTCGGCCAGCCGCGCGGCGCGCAGCGGGTCGGGCCAGGGCGTGCCCCGGGCATTTCGGATCGTCGCCACATGGTCGATATTGACGCCCAGCCTCAGCATCGCTGCCTCCCCTTGCCGATCAGATCAGGCGGCCCCGGGCCCGGCCCGGCCCGGCCCACAGTGATCCACCAGTCCTCATGTTTGGCACCAATGCGGCAGGCCGCAAGCCCTGCCGCGCGCGCATCGGTGAAAATTCCGAAACAGGTCGCGCCAGAACCCGACATCCGGGCCAAGGCCGCGCCTTCGGCTTCCAGCGCGCCGAGCACAGCGCCAATCGCCGGGCAGAGCACCATGGCCGGATCCTGAAGATCGTTGCGGCAGGCCGCCAGATAGTCGATCAGCCCGGCCGCGTCCCAGCTGGCTGGCAGATCCGGCAGGGCGGGGCTGTCCTTGCGCGGCAGCGCCCGGAAGACCGCGGGCGTCGATACCGCCTGACGCGGATTGACCAGCACCAGATGCAGATCGGGAAGGGGCGGCAGCGGGTCCAGCAGCTCGCCCACCCCGCGCATCCGCGCCGGCTGGCCGGCCAGACAGACCGGGATATCGGCGCCGAGCCGTTCGGGCTGCGCCGGCAGGGGCACGCCCAGCCGCGCGAGCCCGCGCAGCACCGCCGCCGCATCGGCCGAGCCGCCGCCGATCCCCGAGGCCACCGGCAGGTTCTTGGTCAAGGTGATCGCCGCATCCCCGCCGGCCATCCGGGCGGCGCGCAGGCAAAGATTGTCCTCGCCCGCCTCCAGCCCGGCAGCGAAAGGCCCTTCGATTCGCAGCGACAAGGGACCGGGAGCCAGGCTGACCCGATCACCGATCCCGGCAAACACCACCAGCGAATCGAGCAGATGATAGCCATCCGCCCGCTGCCCGGTGACATGGAGCGCGAGATTCAGCTTCGCGGGGGCGAATTCGCTCAGCACCATGGGCCGCTCAATCGGCGACCGGCGCGTCTCCGGCGGCGGCGTCTTCAGGCGGCGGAGGCAGGGTGCCGCCATTGGCCTTTTCTTCGGCCAGCACCCAGTCGAGCCCGTGATCGAGCTTCTGGCGGATGCGCCAAGCATCGCCCTCGGTTTCCGGCCCGAAGCTGAGCGCACGCTTCCACTGGATCTCGGCCTCGCGCTTGCGCCCGACCATCCAGTAGATATCGCCGAGATGGTCGTTGACCAGCGAATCGTTGACCATTTGCGCAACAGCGCGTTCCTGCGGATCGACCGCGTCGCGATAGCGGCCAAGCCGGTAATAGGCCCAACCGAGCGAATCGAGGATATAGCCGTCATCGGGCGACAGCTCGACCGCGCGCTGGATCAGATCCAGCGCCTCATCGAGGTTCTGGCCGCGATCGACAGAGGAATAGCCCAGATAGTTCAGCATCTGCGCATTATCGGGCCGGGCTTTCAGCGCCTCTTTCAGATCGGCTTCGGCCTTGTCGAACTGGCCGAGCCGTTCTTCGGCAATCGCGCGGGCATAAAGCGGGAACCAGCGCTCCTCGCCATTGGCCGGATCGGTCAGCGCCAGTGCCTTGTCATAAGCCGTGGCCGCCTCGGCCCATTCATCCTGCTGGCGCAACAGATCGCCGAGCGCGACCCAGGACTGGGTCAGCTCAGGATGCGTTTCAGTGAGCGCGCGCGCAGCCTTTTCGGCATCCTCCATCCGACCAGCCTGTGCCAGCGCATCGATGCGCACCAGCTCGGCCACCGGGCGCATCTGGCCCCTCTCGCGCAGGATGTCGAACTCGACCTCGGCCGCATCGAACTGGCCGATGGTCTGCAGCATTTGGGCTACCATCAGCCGGGCATCGGTCATGTCGGGGGCGATATAGGCGGCCAGCCGGGCATGGATCAGCGCCAGCGGGTTGGGATCGACATCGTTGGACAGCAGCGTCGCAAAGGTCAGGAAGACCTGGGCAATCCCGTCGCGCGGATCATTGACCAGATCAAAGGGCACCGGCTCACCCGATTTCAGCTTGGCCAGCATTTCCTCGATGATACCGTCGATGCCGATACCCTCGATCTGTTCGAGAAGCGCAATCGCATCGTCGCGGCGGTCGAGCTGGGCCAGAACCTGCGCCTCGGCAATCGCGCCCATGACATCCTGTTCGGGATTGTCGCTGTGCAGAAGCGTTGCCGCCGATTCGAAATCGCCGACCAGCGCCTTGGCCAGCGCTGTGTGATAATCGACCAGCGCCGCCGTTCCGGCGATCTTTCGAACCTCCTTGAAAACCGCGTCTGCATCCGAAGCATTGCCGGTGCCCAGCAATGCCCAGGCCCGCAGCATCTGATCGAGCAGCTGCTCAGATCCTTCATCGCCGGCCGAAGCCTTGGTCTTGTCCAGCTGCGCCAGCAATCCGGTCCAGTCCTGAGCCTGCGCGGCGCGTGCATATTCGACCAGCCCGACCAGCCTGCTGTGCCGGGCGGCCTGCGCCTTGTCGATCAGCTCGGCTGCCCGGTCGATCTGGCCCGAGGCCAGCAGGGAAATCATCGCACTGTCGCTGATATAGGCCGAATCGGGATCCTGCTCGCGGGCGCGCAGATAGTAGTCGGCAGCGGCCGCAAAATCGTTTTCCATCGCCGCGGTTCGCGCCGCCAGATAGGGACCGGCCAGATCCTGGGTCAGGGGAGCGGTGGGTTTGTCATCCGCGCCTGCATCGGGCGCGGCGACATCGCCCGACCGGGATGGCGGCGGGGCGGCATCCTGCGACGCCGCCGGCCCGGGGGCCGGCAGGGCGAGAAGGCAGGCGAATACCAGCGAATGCGGAAGTTTCATCAGATCCCGTCCATTACCCAAGTGCCGCGCACCCTATCCGGGGCGGGCGAAACGCGCAACGCCGGCAGCACAAGCGAATGTGACCGGATGATCACATATTCGGGTAATTCGGCCCGTCTCCGCCCTGCGGGGTCGTCCAGGTGATGTTCTGGCTGGGATCCTTGATGTCGCAGGTCTTGCAGTGAACGCAGTTCTGGAAGTTGATCTGGAAGCGCGGCCCTTCCGCGCCCTCGATCACCTCATAGACCCCGGCCGGGCAATAACGCTGCGCAGGTTCCGCATATTCGGGCAGGTTCACCCGGATCGGGATGCCCGGATCGGCCAGCTTCAGATGGCAGGGCTGCGATTCCTCATGATTGGTGAAGCTGAAGCTGACATTGGTCAGCCGGTCGAAGCTCAGCTTGCCGTCAGGCTTGGGATAGTCGATGGGCTGAAAATCCTTCGCCTTCCCGGTGGCGGCGGCATCGGTCTTGCCGTGTTTCCAGGTCCCCAGCGGGTTCCATCCGGTCAGGTTGGCCACCCACATGTCGAAACCGCCCAGCATCAGCGAAGCCCAGAGCCCGAAGCGCGACCAGATCGGCTTGACGGTGCGCACCGGCTTGAGATCCTTGGCAATCGGGCCCGAGCGCAGGTCTTCCTCATAGGCGGTCAGCTCATCGCCCTCGCGGCCGGCGGCAATCGCGGCGGCGGCGGCATTGGCGGCGGCAATGCCCGAGAGCATGGCGTTATGATTGCCCTTGATGCGCGGGACGTTGACCAGCCCGGCCGAACAGCCCAGCAGAACGCCCCCCGGGAAGGTCAGCTTCGGGATCGACTGCCAGCCGCCCTCACTGATCGCGCGGGCGCCATAAGCGACGCGCTTGCCACCCTCCAGCAGCTCGGCGACCATCGGGTGATGCTTGAAGCGCTGGAACTCCATATAAGGATGGAGATAGGGGTTTTCGTAATTCAGGTGGATGACGAAGCCGACCAGCACCTGATTGTTTTCAAAGTGATAGATGAAGGAACCGCCGCCGGCATTCTTGCCCAGAGGCCAGCCCATGGTGTGGGTCACCGTGCCCGGCTTGAATTTCTCCGGGTCAATTTCCCAGATTTCCTTCATGCCGATGCCGAATTTCTGCGGCTCATGCCCATCCGACAGGTTGAAGCGCTCGGTCACTTCCTTCGACAGCGAGCCGCGCACGCCCTCGGCCAGCAGCACATATTTGCCGCGCAGTTCCATGCCCGGCTCATATTGCGGGCCGGGCGTGCCATCGGCATTCAGCCCCATTTCGCCGGCAACCACGCCGACCACCCGCTCATCGTCCCAGACCAGGGCCGAACAGGACATGCCCGGGAAGATCTCGACGCCCATCGCCTCGGCCTGTTCGGCCATCCAGCGCGTCACATTGCCCATGGAAACGATGTATTTGCCGTGGTTCGACATCAGCGGCGGCATCGGCCAGTTCGGGATCCGGGTCTCGCCGCTTTGCCCGAGCATATAAAAATTGTCCGCCGTCACTTCCTGCGTGACCGGCGCGCCCTTTTCTTTCCAGTCGGGGATCAGCGCGTCCAGCCCGGCGGTATCCAAAACCGCGCCCGACAGGATATGCGCCCCGATCTCGGAGCCCTTTTCCAGCACCACGACATTCAGATCCGCGTCGATCTGCTTGAGCCGGATCGCGGCCGAAAGCCCGGCGGGGCCGCCGCCGACGATCACCACATCGAAATCCATCGATTCGCGTTCGATGCTGCTATCCTGATCGGTCATGGCTGGCCCTCCGTTTCCAGTAACTTGCGATACCTGGTTCAAGGTCTAGACGCTGCTTTCCGCGCCGGCAATCGTGACGCCGCGATGCGCAGGGGCGTTAACGCATTATTTGTCATTTCATTATTATAGCGGGTCAGAGGAGTGAAATGGACTGTCTGCCTGCGCGATGCATTGCCGAAATCCCAGCCTTCGGCTTGCAATGGTGGCCCGGATCGGGGAACGCTGTCACCAACGGAATCGCGCGCCCCAGCCATCTCAATGGCCGGGGCGTTGCCAAACACGGACGCGCGGATCCGCCGCGCATGACAAGCAAGGCAGAAAGACCATGGAAAAAATCCCGATGACGCGCGCAGGATATGAGCAGCTCGACGCGGAGCTGCGCGATCTCAAGGGCACGGAACGCCCCGCCATCATCGCCGCCATCGCCGAGGCCCGGGCCCATGGCGATCTGTCGGAAAACGCCGAATACCATTCTGCCCGTGAAAAGCAGAGCTTCATCGAAGGCCGGATCAAGGAGTTGGAGGTCGTGCTGTCGCGGGCCGAGGTCATCGACCCGGCCAAGCTTTCCGGCGGCATCAAGTTCGGCGCCAAGGTGCTGCTGCTCGACGAGGATACCGAAGAGGAAAAGACCTATCAGATCGTTGGCGAGCATGAAGCCAGTCTGGAGCGCGGTCTTTTGAACATGCGCTCGCCACTGGCCCGCGCCCTGATCGGCAAGGAAGAGGGCGATTCGGTCGAAGTGCAGACCCCGGGCGGGCTGCGCAGCTACGAAATCCTGTCCGTCCGGTTCGAATAATGACGGTCCAGCGGGGCAGCGGCGATGCCGGCGGCCGCGCGATGATCATCGGTGCCGCCCTGACCGGGCTCTGGCTGGCCATGCTGGCGGTTTTCTGGCTGACCGCCGATCCGGGCGCCAGCGGGGTCAATCGCTGGATTTCTGCTGTTGCGGCGCTGATGCCGCTCGGGCTGATCTGGATGGCGGTGGGCCTGGCCCGCGCCATCGACGCCATGAAGGCCGAGGCAGATGCGCTGCGCGCCATGCTCGATCACAATCTGCTGCGAAACGCCCCGCCCGGAATGGGCGCACAGGCGCAGGAAAGCCCAACGCCAGAACCGCGGGACGGTGCCGGCCCGCCGCCCTCATCGCCTGCCGGGGCCCCCGCCCCGGCCCATAGCAGGCCGGAGGTCCACAGTCAGACCGATCCGCGCCAGAGCAGCCTCGGGCTTGACGCGCCCGAGCCGATCGAGCTGCCGGCCGAGATTGTCATCTCCGCGCTGAACTTCCCCGACGGGCCCGGCGATCTCGCCGCCATTGCCGCGCTGCGCGAGGCGCTGCAGGATCCCGATCTCGCCCGGCTGATCCGCAGCGCGCAGGATATCGTCACCCTTCTGGCCGAACGCGGCATCTTCACCGACGATCTTTCCCCCGCTCCGGCCGTGCCGCTGACCTGGCGCCGCTTTGCCGAGGGACAGCGCGGACAGGCGGTTAGCGCGGTCGGGGCGATCCGCGACGCCGATCTTCTGGACGCCGCCGCGACGGCGATGCGCACCGACGATGTCTTCCGCGATGCGGCCCATCATTTCCTGCGCTTCTTCGATCGCAGCATCACCGCCTTGATGCCAGCGCTCAGCGATGACGAAATCGTCTGGCTCGCCGAAACCCGCTCCGCGAGGGCTTTCATGCTGCTCGCCCGTTCGGCAGGCCTGTTCGGGCAGGATAGCTGAGCCGGCTATCTGCCCTTGCCAGTGCCAATCGGGCGGATATGGTGGCGCTCCGTTCAACATATGTGCCAGATCCCGCCTCCGTCCGATGACCCAGTCTCCGACCCCGACCATCCGCCGGGCTGCTGCCCTTGAGGCCTCGCGCGCGAAAGCGCTTGCCCGCAGCCCGATGCAGAGCCTGCGCCACGGCGCCGTGCAGTCGCTGCCCTTCCTGCTGGTCATGGTGCCCTTCGGCCTGCTCTTCGGGGTGGTCGCGACCAATGCCGGCTTCAATCTGGCCGAGGTCATGGGCTTCACCGTGCTCGTGCTGGCCGGCGCGTCGCAATTCACCGCCGTGCAGCTGATCACCGACAACGCCCCGGTCTGGCTGGTCATCCTGTCCTGTCTGGCGGTCAATCTGCGCATGGCGATGTATTCGGCATCGCTGGTGCCCTGGCTCGGCGGCGCCTCGCAGCCGGCACGGGCGGCGGTTGCCTATTCGCTGATCGACCAGACCTATGCACTTTCCATCGACCAGTTCCAGAACGTCCCGCAGCTGAGCATGGCGCAGCGCCTTGGCTATTTCGCCGGCACCGCGCTGGTGATGTGCGGGGCCTGGATGATCTTCTGCTTCATCGGGGCGACCGCCGGGCGGGCGATCCCGGCCAGCGTTCCGCTGGATTTCGCCGTGCCGATCACCTTTCTGGCGATGATCGCGCCCGCCCTGCGCAGCCTGCCCCATGCCGCAGCGGCCGGGGTGGCAGTCATGGTTTCGCTGGCCCTGACCGGACTGCCGGCGGGTGTCGGGCCGATGATCGCGGCCATGGCGGCACTGCTGACCGGCGCCGGGATCGAGACCGTGATGATCCGCCGCAGGCGAGGCACATGATGGATTACAGCAAGGCCGAGATCTGGCTGGTGATCTGCGCGGTCGGTGCCGGCACTTTCCTGATGCGCTACAGTTTTCTGGGCGCGATCGGCAATCGACCGATGCCGGAATGGCTGCTGCGGATGCTGCGCTATACCCCGGTGGCGGTGCTGCCGGCACTGGCCGCACCGCTTGCGCTGTGGCCGGCGGCGACCGGCGGGCAGACCGATCCGGTCCGGCTGGCGGCGGCCGGAGCCACGGTTCTGGCCGGGGTGCTGACCCGCAACACCCTGGCCGCAATCATCGCCGGCGCGCTCACCCTCGGGATCGGGCTTTATCTGTTATAGGTGCGCAGCGAGCCGTCATTCATCTTCAGCAGATCGCCATGCACAAGCCGCGGGTCGGCATCGCGATATTCCTCGGTCTGGACACCGGGAAGAGCGCGGAACCAAGCCCGCAGCTTCAGCGGGCTGAAGCCCCCGGGTGCATTCTGGAAGCCCGGCACCTGACGCAGCACATCCGTCGTGCCGGCCGCGCAAAAGGCCTTGCTGACCGCGCCCTTGCCTTCGGCAGCGCGGATCGCGGCATCGGCGGTCTGGCGGCTGACCGGAACGGTCTCGACGGCGACATAGTAACGCTCGCCCGGAAGATCGCGGGCGTGATAATCGATATAGACATTCCGCATCGAAGGCGTAATGCCGTAAAGCACGTCATGGCGTTCAGGCGCTTTGGGATGCACGAAGCTGCCGGCCGGATCGAAGATGATTCGCTGGCTGCCATTGATCAGCAGCGCCGAATGCCCGCCCTCGCCGCGCGGAATGCCGATCACCGTCATCAGCGAGATCGAGGGCACCTCGTCCGAGGCATAACGCGCCGTCCGCACCGCTTCATCGCTGGCCCATTTGTTATCGGCACCGCAAGCCGCAAGAAACAGCGGCAACGCCAATGCAATCGCAATCCGGCGCAGCATCATGCGTTCGATAGTGCCAGAAAAACCAGAACGACGGCGGCCAGAGCCCCGACCCAGGCGGAAAAACGGATGAAGGCCGAGAACATCTTCTGATGCTCGCGCGCATCCATCTTGCCATGCTCGTGTTCGATCGCTTCGTTCTGTGCCATGCTCTGTCCTCAATGCGGCCGGATTTTTTCCGTCTCATAGCCGATTTGAAGGGTTCTGTCACGCGACAGCGCGCCAGAGCACACCACCGTGATCGCTCAGCCCGGCGCGGCGGATCAGCCCCGACCTCGCCAGGCAGTTCAGATGCGCCACGGATTCCGCCAAAGCGAGGCCATATTCGCCCGGCCCGATCACCCGGCGGAACAGCACCGGGAAGCAATCGACAGCCGTCATCGGCGTCTGCGCCAGCGCTTCGCGCAGCCGGTCGAGCGCGGTCAGGTGGTTTTCGAACAGCTGCGCCATTCGGGTCGGCAGACCGGTATAGGGCAGCTGGTGGCCGGGCAGGATCAGGTGACGATCCTCGGCCAGCTCAGCGAAACGGCCACAGCTGTCCTGCCACTCGCCGACCGGATCGGCCCCGGGTTCGGTCGGATAGACCCCGAGATTGGGCGAGATCCCGGGCAGAAGCTGATCGCCGCCGATCACCAGATCGTCCTGCTGCGACCAGAAGGTGGCATGTTCCGGCGCATGGCCATGGCCGATATGCACATCCCAAAGCCGACCGCCAAAGCCGATCACCGCCCCCTGTTCGATCCGGCTATAGCCCAGCGGCAACGGATGGACCATATCGGTGAAGTTGAAGGGCCGCTCAAGTGCACGCGCGGCCAGCATGTCGGACGGCATCCCGGCCACGCGCCAGAAGCTGATGGTTTCGGGCGGGGGCGCTGCCTGTTCATCCAGCACCAGCATCCGCGCCGTCAGCCAGGCGGTGCGCGTCGTCCACAGCTCGGCCCCGCCGCGGTCCATGAACCAGCCGGCGAGGCCGATATGATCGGGATGGTGATGGGTCGCGACCACCCGCCGGACCGCTCGGCCAGCCAGCGGGCCCTCCAGCAGGACCTGCCATGCCGCCCGCCCCCTGGCACTGTCGAAGCCGGTATCGACCACGGTCCAGCTGTTACCATCGTCGAAAGCATAGACATTGACATGGTCGAGCTTCATCGGCAGCGGCAGGCGCATCCAGAGCGCGCCCGGCGCAATCTCTATCGCCTCCCCCGCAGCGGGGGGCTCAGCCCAGGGATGACGGATCGGATCGCTCACCTCAGGCCGACTCTGCTCAGTTCAGGCCCAGCATGGCGTCGCTGATTTCCATCAGATCGGCACCGCCGGCTTCAACCTCGATCAGGTCGGCCCGAAAATGGGGCAGGATACGGTCGATATAGATCCGGGCCAGCCGCTTTTCGTCTTCGCCGCCCGCCGCGGCCGCCTTGATGTGGAAATGCGCCCCCAGAACCCGGGCGAAGGCCGACAGGTAAGGCACGGCCGCCGCATTGCGCTCCGCCATGTCCATCTCGACCAGACGCGAGGTGACCTCGGACAGGGTCTGCGCCGCCGACCAGACCTTCTCGATCCGGTTCGGACAGAGCTGGCTGATCGCCCGCGCCTCATCCATGATCTCATCGAGAAGCGCCTGCGCCGCGACCCCGCCATCCATCATCTTGCGCCCGACCAGATCCATGGCCTGAATGCCATTGGTGCCTTCATAGATCGGGGTGATGCGAACATCGCGCAGGAACTGGGCCGCGCCGGTTTCCTCGATATAGCCCATGCCGCCATGGACCTGCACGGCAGTATCGGCAACCCGGCAGCCGGTATCGGTGCCGTAGGCCTTGGCGATCGGGGTCAAGAGCGCCGCACGCGCCACCCAGTCTTCCGAGCCGGTCGCCCGCGCCATGTCCAGCGCCGAGGCGCAGGCCAGACAGATCGCCCGCGCCGCAAAGATCTCGGCCCGCGAGGTGGCCAGCATCCGGCGCACATCGGCATGGCGGATGATCGGACCGAACTGTTCGCGCTCGGCCGCATATTCGACCGCCTTCTGCAGCGCGGCCTCGCCGCAGCCGACGCCCTGAATGCCGACGCCCAGACGGGCCGCGTTCATCATGGTGAACATGGCCGCCATGCCGCCATGTTCCTTGCCAATCAGCCAGCCCTTGGAGCCCTCATAGCTCATCACGCAGGTGGGCGATCCATGAATACCCATCTTGTGTTCCAGCGAAACCACCTTGAGGCTGTTGGCCGCGCCGGGATTGCCATCTTCATCGGGCAGGTATTTCGGGACCATGAACAGGCTGATGCCGCGCGTGCCGGCCGCGCCGCCGGGCAGGCGGGCGAGAACCGCGTGACAGACGTTTTCGGTCACATCGCTGTCGCCCCAAGTGATGAAGATCTTCTGGCCGGTGATCGAATAGGTGCCATCGCCATTGGGCTCGGCCCTGGTCTTCAGCGCCCCGACATCGGAACCCGCGCCCGGCTCGGTCAGGTTCATCGTGCCGCTCCATTCGCCCGAAATCAGCTTGGGCAGATACAGCGCCTTCAGCTCATCGCTGGCGTGATGTTCCAGCGCCTCGATCTGGCCCTGGGTCAGCAGCGGGTTCAGCTGCAGCGCCAGACAGGCACCAGCCATCATTTCATTGACCGCCATGTTCAGCGTCTGCGGCAGACCGGCCCCGCCATATTCGGGATTGGCCGCAAGCCCGATCCAGCCACCCTCGGCAATCGCCTGAAAGCCCTTGTCGAAGCCCGGGGTCGAGCGCAGCACGCCGTTTTCCAGCCGGGCCGGGATCTTGTCGCCTTCGATGTTCAGCGGCGCCAGAACCTCGGAGGACATCCGGCCGGCCTCGCTCAGGATCGCATCGACCAGATCCGGGCTCGCTTCCGCGAAGGTTTCGGTCGCGGCCAGATCGGCAAAGGGCACGACATGATCGAGGATAAAGCGGATCTGATCGACCGGGGCGCGATAGCTCATGGTGACTCCCTCGCCGGCTTGCCGGATCGGCGGGCGGCGTCTATGCAAGTTGATGTCCAGACAGATTAACGGGCCTATATTTTCGGGCAAGTCGTCCCATATAATGACCCTGCGTAAATAACCCTGCGTAACAAGCCGAGCCGAGGCCATGACCGCCAAAACCCGTCTGCTTTCAACCAATTCCGAAGAAATTACCTATGCGGCAATGATGCTGGCGCAGGGCCGGCTGGTCGGAATGCCGACGGAAACCGTCTATGGGCTGGCGGCGGATGCGCGCAATGCGCAGGCGGTGGCGGCGATCTATGCCGCCAAGGGCCGGCCAAGCTTCAATCCGCTGATCGTTCACGCCCCCGATCCGGCCACGGCCGAGGTAATCGGCTTGTTCAGCCCCGAGGCGAAGCGGCTGGCCGAAGCCTTCTGGCCCGGCGCGCTGACCCTGGTCGTGCCGCTGCGCGAGGGTGCCGGCATTGCCTCGCTGGTGACGGCGGGGCTGGATACCGTGGCGATCCGGGTACCCGCCCATCCGGTCGCCCAGGATCTGCTGCATGCCTTTGGCGGCGTGGTGGCGGCGCCCTCGGCCAATCCTTCCGGGCGAATCAGCCCGACCACTGCGGCACATGTGATGGCCGGTCTGGAGGGCCGGCTGGCTGCCGTGCTGGATGCCGGCCCCTGCCCGGTCGGGGTCGAATCGACGATCATCGGCTGGCAGCAGGGCGCGCCGGTCCTGCTGCGCCCGGGCGGTCTGCCGGCCGAGGCGATCGAGGCCTGCCTTGGCGGCCCGCTGGCCGCGCCCACCCACGCTTCCGACCGTCCAGCCGCACCGGGCATGCTGTCGAGCCATTACGCCCCCGCCGCCCCGGTCCGCCTGAATGCGGTCAAAGCCCGGCCGGGCGAGTTCCTGATCGGCTTTGGCCCGGTTGCCGGCGATGTCAGCCTGTCGGCTTGCGGCGATCTGACAGAAGCTGCAGCGCATCTTTTCGATGCCCTTCATGCCGCCGATGCCTCTGGCCGAGCAATTGCCGTGGCACCGATCCCCACCCATGGGCTGGGCGCCGCAATCAACGACCGGCTGGCGCGCGCCGCTGCGCCGCGCTAGGCGTGTCCGGCCTGGCCCGAGAGCATTACCGGATCTATGCCGAGCGATTTCATCGCCTGCCCCCAGACCGTCTCGGGATCGCCAAAGGCATAGACCGGGTCCATCTCGCCGGTCAGCCAGCCATTGGCGCGGATCTCGTCTTCCAGCTGCCCGGCCCCCCAGCCCGAATAGCCGAGCGCCAGCATGGCCTGCTCCGGCCCGCGCCGTGCCGCCAGATCCATCAGGATCTGCCGCGTCGTGGTCAGCGCCAGCCCCGAGCCGACATCCATCGCACCTTCGGGCAGCGGCTCATCGGCGGGGTGCAAGACGAAGCCGCGCGCCGGCTCGACCGGACCGCCAACCCGGATCGACAGATCGGGCGCCGCCCCGGCACCCGGGACATCCATCATCTCCAGCAGGCGCGAAAAGCTCATGCCGTGCAGCGGTTGATTGAGGACGATGCCCATCGCGCCCTCATCGCCATGGGCACAGATCAGGATCACCGAATGAGCAAAGCGCGGATCGCCCATTTCAGGCATGGCGATCAGGATCTTGCCGGTCAGGTTGCTGTCAGGGTTCATGTCATCGCTCCTGACGGGCAGGATCCATTCTTCTTCCGGCATCCACAAGCCCTGTATCGGGGGCTTCGTCCCGAAAAGGTGATTTCAGCCTGCCCATGACACGCGCTAGATGAGGGGCATGAAATACGCGCTGATCCTGACCCTGCGTGCCGTCCTGCCCCTGACCCCGCCCGCTGCGGCGGGCGATCCCTCTGCGGAGCCGGTTTCCGCTGCTGCGCGGAAGTTGCCGCAAGGGCTGGTCTCGGCCCGTTTCCTGCCCGGCTGGACCGATGCGGAGGGTCGGCGCATCGCCGCATTGGAGCTGGAGCTGGAACCGGGCTGGAAGACCTATTGGCGCAGTCCCGGCGAGGCCGGCCTGCCGCCGCATTTCGACTGGCAGGGCAGCAATATCGGGCAGGTCCACTTTGACTGGCCGGCGCCCGAAGTGATCGAATCGGGCGGGCTGCGCACGCTTGGCTATCACGAAAAGTTGGTGCTGCCCTTCACCATCACACCTTCGAAGCCGGACCAGCCGATCGGGATTTCCGCCCGCGTTACCTTCGGCCTTTGCGAAGATATCTGCGTGCCGGCCGAGCTCGACCTCATCGCCCCGCCGGCTGGCGACAGGCCCGATCCGGTGATCGAGGCGGCCTTGGCGCTGACCCCACATCAGGGCAGGGCCCTGCCAGCCTGCGAGATCGGCGAGATCGAGGACGGGATGACGCTGACCCTCACCCTGCCCGAGCCGGGGGCCGAACTGGTCGTCGAGCATGGCACCGATCCCGGGATCTGGGTCTCCTCGCCCGAGCTGTCCGGGGACGGCCTGGAAGCCAGCGTCGATTTTGTCGCACCGAGCGGCAAGCCCTTCCCGCTCGATCCGCTGGATGTGCTGCTCACCCAGCTGGGCGAGGACGGCGCCACCGAATATCGCGGTTGCGCCGCCGGCTGAGCGGGCGCGGTCGGGAATCAGGCCCCGAGGCACCAGCGCATGATCGCCTTCTGGGCGTGGAGCCGGTTTTCGGCCTCATCGAAGATCACCGAATGCGGGCCGTCCATGACCGCGCTGGTCGCCTCGTCATTGCGATGGGCGGGCAGGCAATGCATGAACAGCGCATCGGGCCTGGCTTCCGCCATCAGCGCCTCGTTGACCTGATAGCCACGCAGCTGGTTATGGCGGCGCTCCTTGGCCGATTCGGGATCGTGCATCGACACCCAGGTATCGGTGACCACCAGATCGGCGCCGGCCACCGCCTTGTGGGGATCGCGCTCGATCAGCGCCTGCACGCCCTGAGCCCGGGCGAAATCGAGCCATTCGCCTTCCGGGTCCAGCGTCTTCGGGCCGGTGAAGGTGAAATCGAACCCGAACTGGCCGGCGGCATGCAGGAAGCTGGCGCAGACATTATTGCCGTCCCCCGACCAGACCACCTTCTTGCCGGCGATCGGGCCGCGATGTTCCTCATAGGTCTGCACAT
>JBKEBH010000325.1:0-35591 GCA_047973065.1 Paracoccus sp. (in: a-proteobacteria)
GACCAATGGCGAAGCCGACGACGATCAAGATCCGTCTGAACTCGACAGCCGGGACCGGGCATTTCTACGTCACCAAGAAGAACGCCCGCACCATGACCGAAAAGATGACGGTCAACAAATATGACCCGGTCGTGCGCAAGCATGTCGAATACAAGGAAGGCAAGATCAAGTAAGATCTCTGCCCTTTCAAAGACGAATTGAACCGCGCTCTGGCGCGGTTTTTTCATGTCCAAGGGCGGCATGTACTGAATCTGTCGCATGGATATTTGAACCAAGGTGAAACCCATCACCTTGGTTCAAATATCCCCGCCGGAGGCATCCCGGCCATGCCGCCGGGCGAAGCAGCCCAGAATCAGGGCAAAGGCCGACACCAGCACCGGCCAGGGGCCGAGGCGGGTCCAGACGGTTCCGGGCAGAGGTGCCGCCAGAGACGCGTCGAGATGTCCAGTGATCTCCAGTGGCAGCGATGCTGTGATACGCCCCAGCGGATCCATGGCTGCGGTGATGCCGGTATTGGCGGCGCGCAGCAGCGGCAGGCCCGATTCGATGGCGCGCAGCCGGGCCTGGGCGAGATGCTGATAGGGGCCGGAGCGGGTGCCGAACCACGCGTCATTGGTGATCTGGACCAGCCATTCGGCGCCCTCCGACGCCCGCAGATGCTGCGGGAAGATCGCCTCATAGCAGATCAGCGGCTGAACCGGCGGCAGGCTCTGAAGGCTCATCACCTCGGGACCGGGGCCTGATGAAAAGCCGAAGCCAAGCTGGGATGCGAAGGCCGATATGCCGAATCGCGCGAATGTGTCGCCCCAGGGACTGTATTCGCCGAAAGGCACGAGGTGAAACTTGTCATAGGTCTCGATGACTTCGCCGCCTGGAGAGAGCTCGATCAGCGAATTGTAAAAGCGCGAGCCGTCGCGGCGCTGGATGCCCATCAGGACGGGGGTGCCAGTGGCTTCGCTGATGATCGGCCAAGCCTCGCTTCCCTGATCGAGCAGGAAGTTGACTGCGGTTTCGGGCCAGATCACCGCATCGGGGGCCGGCCCGTCCGCCGGGGCGGCGCTTTCATCCAGCAGTCGCTGCCAGAAGATGGGCGCCCATTCAGGGTCCCATTTCAACTCCTGCGCAGCATTGGGCTGAACCAGACGCAGCGTGATGTCGCGGTAATGGATCGGGGTGTCGAGCCGGCTTTGCCCGCCGGTCCAGAAGACCGCGATCAGCAGCAGGGATAGCGCCGTGCCAGGCAGGGCGCCGCGCCAATAGCCGGGGCGTTGCCAGAAGATGGCGGGCAGCGCGGCGGCGAATGCGGTCAGGGCCGAAAGGCCGACGGCTCCGATGAAGGCTGCGGCCTGCGCGGCCGGAGTGTCGATCCAGACATGGCCCAGCAGAGCCCAGGGAAAGCCGGTGAAGATCCAGCCGCGCAGCCAGTCCGAGATCACCAGACCGGCGGCAAGGCTGACGGCACGGCCCTGCGGGTCCGGGGCGATCCGCGCAGCGAGCCAGGCCGGCACTGCCCAGAACAATCCGCCGCCGAGCGCGGTCAGGATGAGCGCGAAAGGGGCCATCCAGGCGAAGACCGGATCGACATAGAAGGGTTCAACAATCCAGCTCAGAGCCAGGGCGAAATAGCCCATACCGGCAATGAGCCCGTGCCAGGCAGCCTGGCGCGGGCTACCGGTGCGGCTGATCCTGAGGGTCAGGACGGCAAGCGCGAGAATGCTCAGCGGCCAGAGGCCCCAGGGCGCCTGGCCAAGAGCGCTCACTGCCCCGAGTACTGCATCAAACGCGAAATCTGCCAGCAACCGCAGGCGCCGGAGGGCGCGGCTGGGGCGCGTTTCCGGGGCCGGCATGATCCGTCAGCCTTCCTCAGGCGCGGGAGAGGGAGCTGCGTCGGGCTTGGTCTCGCTATCTGCCACTGGCGCCGGCTTGCGGCGGCGGCGCGGCTTGGCCGGCACGGTATCTGCCGGCGCATCTGCGGCCGGTGCGGTTTCGCTCGTATCTGCGGCTGCGGCTGCTGTGGCTGCGGATTTGCGCGGGCTGCGACGGCGCGGTGCCTTGGGCTTTTCGGCAGGTGCATCAGGAGCAGCTTCCGGGGCGCTATCGGCGGCTTCAGCCTCGCTTGGTGCCGTTGCTTCGGGTTGAACCGTTTCGGGCTGGGCCTCGACCTCGGCCGCGCCTTCCGCTGCGGGTTTGGCCGCCTTTTTGGCCGGGCGCGCGCGCTTGCGCGGGGCTTTCTTGGTTTCGACCGCTTCGACATCCACCGGCCCGGGGGCGTCAGCGACAGGGGTCTTGGCGGCTGATGCCTTGGCGTCTTCGGCTTCGGCCTTGGCCTTGGCCTTGGCCTTGGCGGAGCGGGCAGCTTCGGCTGCGATATTGCGTTCGATGGCGGCCTCGGTTTCGGCGAGGGCGTCAGCGAAGCTTTGCATCAGGAATTCGGGAACGTGATCGCCCATGCCGGTAACCGCCCGTCCCGAGTCGCGCCGATCATTGCGGCGCTCGTTGCGATCCTGACGGTGCTCGCGCGGCTCGCTGCGCTGAGGGGTGCTTTTCACGGGTTCCTGTACATCATTATGGCTTTGCACATCGCTGCGCGGGTTGTCCTCGCGCCGCTGCTCGGCCTGTCGTTCATCCTTGCGCTCACTGCGCCGCTCCCCGCGGCGGTTGCGGCCGGCGCCGCGGCCATTGTCGCGCCCGCCTTCCCGGGGGGCCAGTTTCGCGGCATCGG
This sequence comes from Paracoccus sp. (in: a-proteobacteria), assembly GCA_047973065.1. Lineage (GTDB taxonomy): Bacteria > Pseudomonadota > Alphaproteobacteria > Rhodobacterales > Rhodobacteraceae > Paracoccus. The sequence continues at coordinate 2,723 of JBKEBH010000325.1, forward strand.
ACAGCGCGAATCCTTCCGGGGCCGGGCTGCGTGGCAGGGCCTGCTTGACCAGATGTTCGATGGCGCTGAGATATTTCTCATCCGCCGGGGTGGCGATGGAATAGGCGGTGCCCTGACGGCCCGCCCGCCCGGTACGGCCGATGCGGTGGACATAGTCTTCGGCATGGGAGGGCAGGTCGAAGTTGAAGACATGGCTGACCGCCGGAATATCCAGCCCGCGCGCGGCCACATCCGAAGCAATCAGGAAGCGCAGCGAGCCGTCGCGGAAGGCATCGAGTGTCTTCATGCGCTGGGTCTGGTCCAGATCGCCATGGATCGGCGCCGCATCCAGGCCATGCGCTTTCAGCGATTTGGCGACGATATCGACCTCGGTCTTGCGGTTGCAGAAGATAATGGCGTTTTTCAGATTCTCGCCTTCGGCATTGATCAGCGCCCGCAGCAGCTCACGCTTTTGCTTGGCGGTCTGATCCTTGCGGGTTGGCGTGATTTCGACCAGCTTCTGGGTGATGGTTTCCGAAGTGGTGGCCTGACGCGCGATCTCGATCCGCTCGGGCGTGTGCAGGAAAGTGTTGGTGATGCGCTCGATCTCCGGGGCCATGGTGGCCGAGAAGAACAGCGTCTGCCGGGTGAACGGGGTGAGCTGGAAGATCCGCTCGATATCGGGGATGAAGCCCATGTCGAGCATGCGGTCGGCCTCATCGACCACCATGACCTCGACCCCGGTCAGCAGCAGTTTGCCACGCTCGAAATGGTCGAGCAGCCGGCCGGGCGTCGCGATCAGCACATCGACGCCGCGGTCGATCAGCCGGTCCTGTTCGCCGAAACTGACCCCGCCGATCAGCAGCGCCTTGGTCAGGCGGGTATGCTTGGCATAGGTGTCGAAGTTCTCGGCAACCTGCGCGGCCAGTTCCCGGGTCGGGCACAACACCAGCGAGCGCGGCATGCGGGCCCGCGCCCGGCCGCGCGATAGGCGGGTGATCATCGGCAGGTTGAAGCTGGCGGTCTTGCCGGTGCCGGTCTGAGCGATTCCCAGAACGTCCCGCCCCTCCAGGGCCGGCGGAATCGCGCCGGCCTGAATCGGCGTCGGGGTCTCATAACCCGCTTCAGCGATGGCTTTAAGGACTTTCGGATCGAGCTTAAGGTCGGAAAATTTGGTCATTAGCGCCCATATGCTGCGCGATTGGCGCAGATGAAAAAATGGGACGCAATTCCACGCCCCTCGCTTGCCCGCCGGATGCAGACGGATTTGCCCTAGCTCAATAGGGGGCAATCGTCAATATTGGCGTGTACCGGGGTTGGCATACTGCCTTGTTTCGGGAAGCGACCTTGGTGCTGCACCGCATTTGAAGAGAGGTTACATGAGATGACGATATCTGCTCATGGCGGGCTCGATCCGATTTCTGCCTTTGCACTTGTCGGCATAGCCGGAGTTGGCGCCCAGTGGCTGGCCTGGCGCTTTCGCTTGCCGGGCATCGTTATGTTGCTGACCGCCGGGCTGATCCTCGGGCCGCTTACCGGGATCTTCGTGCCATCGCGCGATCTGGGAGAGCTGACCGAACCGATGATTTCCCTGGCGGTTGCGGTCATTCTGTTTGAAGGCGGATTAACGCTTAATTTCAAAAAATTATCTGATGCGGCGCCCGGGATGCGCCGGCTGGTGGTTGTCGGCGCGCCGGTGGGCTGGTTCCTGTCGGCTCTGGCCCTGACCTATATCTGCGGTCTCAGCTGGCAGTCCTCGATCGTGTTCGGAGGGGTGATGATCGTGACCGGGCCGACCGTCATTGCGCCGCTGCTGAGAAGTGCCAAGCTATATAATCGGCCTGCCCAGCTTCTGCAGTGGGAAGGGATCGTCAACGACCCGATCGGCGCGCTTGTCGGGGTTGTCGCATTTGTCGTGGTCATGGTGCTTCAGCAGGAGCTGAGCCCGGGCCGCGCGCTCTCGACCGTGGTCCTGGGGATCTCCTTCGCCACGGGGGTCGGCTTCGCTGCTGCGCTGCTGGTGATCAAGGCCTTCCGCGATTCGTTGCTGCCTGAATATATGAAAGTCCCGACGCTGTTCGTGATGGTGCTGGCGGTCTTCGCCATTGCCGATTCCGTCCTGCATGAATCAGGCCTGCTGGCAGTGACCGTGATGGGGCTGATCATCGCCAATGCCAATCTGCCCTCCTATACCGAATTTTACCGCTTCAAGGAACAGGCCACGACGCTGCTGCTGTCGGGTGTGTTCATCCTGCTGGCATCTGATGTCACCCGCCAGACCCTCGGTCTGATAAACTGGCGGATGGTTCTGTTCATCATTGCCGTGATCGTGCTGGTCCGCCCCGCAACGGTCCTGATTGCGCTGGCGGGCACTCCGATCCCGATGAAGGAACGGGTGCTGGTTGCGCTGACCGGCCCGCGAGGTGTGGTGCTGCTGGCGATTTCCGGGCTGTTTGCCCAAAGACTGGTGGCCGCAGGGGTCGAAGACGGGGCGATGTTGCAGCCGCTGGCCTTTGCGCTTGTGCTCTCGACCGTGGTTCTGTCGGGCTTCACCCTGAAACCTCTGGCGCAGAAGCTGGGGCTGACCACGGGCGAGACCCCGGGCATGATCATGGTTGGCGGCTCGCTTTTCACCACCCGGTTGGCCGAGGCGATGAACAATTGCGGCGTCGAGGTTCTGATCACCGACCCCAACCGCAGCCAGCTGCGTCTGGCGCGTGGGGTCGGCCTGCCCACCTATTATGGCGATATCCTGGCCGAGGCCACAGATAACGGGGTCGAATTCATCAGCTATTCGACCATTCTCGCGGCGTCTGACAATGACGCCTATAACACGCTGGTTGCCACCGATCTGGGGCCGGAATTCGGCCGCAACATGATCTGGCAGGTGGCGCGCGTGCGCGAGGAGCTTTCACGTCATGCCCTGCCGAACCAGCTGGGCGGGCAGGCGATCAATGGCGGCCGGACTTTGGCGCAATACGAAGATCTTCTGGCCGATGGCTGGACGTTCAGAACCACGCGTCTGACCGAGGAATACACGCTGGACGACTGGCGCGCCGCGCGCGAAGGCGCGGTCATTCTGGCCGTGGTTTGCGACGATCAGGTGCGTTTCATCAGCCGCGAGGACGATCTGACCGGCAAGCCGGGTATGCGTCTGATTTCCTTCATCCCGCCCGAACTGGCCGAAAGGATCCGCGAAGAGGCCGAGGCCGCCGCCAAGGCCCGCGCCGAAGCCAAGGCCCGGGAAAAGGCAGAAGGGGACCGGGGAGCCGACCGTGCAGGGCTGATCGGCCCTGATCGCAAGGCGTCGCCTCTGTCATGGGGCGGCGCTTTTTCGTTGCTGCATTGCGATGATCCGCCGGGCTGACTGGGCGGGTTGGTCCACACGGTGAAGTGAAGCTTGCCGATGGGACAGGGCTTGTCCGGGCATGCCGGAATTTGCACTCTCATGCGGGACGAAAGGACATCTTATGCACCGTATTCTGTTTTCCGCCGTTTTCATTGCTGCCAGCCCGGCCCTTGCCGATGTCATTGAGACCAAGGCCCCGGTCCGCGAAGCGACGCTTTATCCGCAGGGCCTGTCGATGGTCCGTTCTGTCGATCTGGATCTGCCCGCCGGCACCCATGAAATCGTCATCCCCGGTTTGCCGCGCCATACCAATGCCAGCTCTCTGCGGGTTTTGGGCGAGGGTGTTTCTATCGGCGCCTTCAGCCTGCAGACTGATCGTGCGCTGCCTGATGAGGCCGCCGATTCCGATGCGACCCTGGCCGCGCGCCGCGAGATCGAGCGGCTGGAGCGGGTGCTGAACGAACGCGATGGCGCGGTCGAGGCGATCCGGGCCGAGGTGCAGGCTTCGGCAGACATGGTGGCCTTCCTGCGTAATCTGGCGGTTTCGGACAGTGCGGCAAGCGGAGATGTCGGTGTGCTGGCCGATACGGTCGGAGCCCGGATTCTTGCTGCCCGCCGTGCCGGGATTGACGCCGAAATACGCGCTCGGGCGGCCGAACAGGGGCGCGCGCAGGATAAACAGGCGCTGGACAATGCCCGTGCCCGGCTGGACGCGCTTGAGCAGCCGCAAGGCAGCGATCTGTTGGCGCTGGTCATTCAGGTCGCCTCGGATGGTGGCCCGGCGCATCTGAACATCCTGTCCAACGCAGATGAGGGGGGCTGGTGGCCGGTCTATGACCTGCGGCTGGATCAGCAGGCCAAGGCACTGACGCTGGAGCGCGGCCTCATGGTCAGCCAGTCCACCGGCGAGGACTGGTCGGATGTAAAGCTGACGCTTTCCACCGCGCGTCCCTCCGGCCAAAGCGCGCCATCTCAGCTCCATCCGCGCATTGTTCGGGCCTATGACCCGCAGGATCATGCGGCCCTCCAGGATAATGCCGCGCCGGTTGTGGAGATGGCGATGGAAGAGATGGCTGATGACGCGGTTCTGGCCAAAGTAAGGCAGGCATCCCCGTCGGCGCACATGGATTATCAGGGCACGACCGTGGTCTATCACTATGACGCGCCGGTCGATCTGCGCAGTGATGCCGATGCCATGCGTCTGCCGTTCGACAGCCAGTCGCTGCCCGTTGATGCTCTGGTCGCCGAAGCGGTGCCGATCAGCGACAGTTCGGCCTATCTGGTTGCCGACGCTCGCAATGGCCTGTCCGAAGTCATCCTGCCGGGGCGCGCCACGCTTTATGCCGATGGGGCGATGACCGGGCAGATGGATCTGCCGCTGACGGCTTCGGGCGACGATCTGAAGCTGAGCTTCGGACCCATCGACGGCATCGTGCTTGAACGCCGCGTGCCCGAACGCGAGGAAGGCGAGCGGGGGATGATTCGCCGCAGCAATGCGCTTGAGGAAACCGCGATCCTGTCGGCCCGCAATCTGACCGGGCGCGATTACGATCTGCGGCTGATTGATCAGGTGCCGGTATCGGAGCAGGAGGAGGTAAAGATCGACTGGTCGGTTTCGAGAGCGCCTGGCGAGACCGATCCTGACGGCAAGCGCGGTCTGCTGGTCTGGGAAATGCCGCTGGCCGCCGGCGAGACGCAGGAGGTGACGCTGGAAACCTCGATCAGCTGGCCAGAGGGCAAGCAACTGATCCGGTAATCCGCGCCCATGACCGCGACAGGATCCGCATGAAGATCACGAAACCTGCACCCGAATGTCTGCCTTGCGCGCGAATTCGGATGCGGATCCTGGCCGTAGGGTTTGGGGGTTCGGCAAGCGCGGAACCTCAGCTGCTTTCCTGATCGCTTAGCGGTCCATCTTCTTCCAGCGGCGATGGACCCAGAACCATTGCCCGGGATGGGCGCGGATCTGGCGTTCCAGATCGTCGTTTAGCGCCTGCATCATTTCCTCGGGGGTGGTATGGGCAATCGGTGCGCCGACCTCGACGGTAAAGCTCAGCCCGTCGGGCAGGCGGCGACCGGCAATCGGGACCAGCAGCGCGTCATAACGCAGGGTCAGCTCGGCCGGGGTCAGCACGGTGCGCGAGGGCAGGGCGAAGAATTGCAGGGTATGGCCGTCATGGACGAACTGGTCGAAGCCAAGCGCCAGCATGCCACCGCCGCGCAGGAATTTCAGCATGGCGGCGAAGCCGGCGTGCCCGCGCGGGAAGATCGGCTCGGCAATGGCGCGCATTGCCGGGATGTAATGGGCGTTGAAGGCCGGATTGTTCATCGGCCGATACAGCGCCCCGACCGGCCAGCCCTTTGCCGACAGCGCCGCCCGCATCGCGTCGTAATTGCCAAAATGCGCGCAGGCGAGAATGACCGGGCGGTCGCTGGCCGCCGCTTCTTCCAGCGCGGTAAGGCCGGGGCCGGTCAGCGGATCGGAGGCGCGGATGCGGGCGGTGAATTCCTCGCCGGCATAGATTTCCGCCATCGAGCGGCCGGCATTGTCCAGCACCTCGCGGGCGATCCTGGCATGCTCCGCCGCCGGCAGCGCCGGCATGGCGAGGGCGAGGTTTTCGCGCGCCCGCCGCGACCAGCCGGCAATCGGGCCAAGCAGACGTGAGAAGAACCAGCCGACAAAGGGGATGCGCTTCTGGTACGGCAGCAGCCGGGCCAGCCACATGACGCTGACGAAGGCGGTATTGGCCAGCCGGTCAGGCAGGCTGATCCGATCCTCGGCCGGCTTCGGTTCCTTCTGCTTGGGGATGCTTGCAGGTTGGGCGTCACTCATGGGCGATATACTCGTTTTCAGCGGTGGCCCGGCGTCCGGCACGGGTTTCTCTCGACCAGATGTAAAGACCGGCCCCGACAATGATCACCGCCCCGGCGATTGTCCAGCCATCGGGCAGAACCCCCCAGAACAGCCAGCCCCAAAGCGCCGCCCAGATCAGGCCGGTATAGCCGAAGGGCGCAATCGCCCCGGCCTCGGCCAGCGAAAACGCGTGGATCAGCATGGCTTGCGAGGCCGCGCCGAAGATCCCGATGATCAGGAAGGCCCACAGATGCTCCATGGCAATCGGCTGCCAGAAGAAGGGCACGACCGCGCTGCTGGCGGTGGATCCGACCAGCACCGTCCAGATCATCGAGGTGGCGAGCGGGTCGGTGCGCACCACCCGCGTCAACAGCGCGCCGGCCGCATAGGTGAAGGCACCGATCAGCGGCAGCATGGCGGCGGGGTGGAAAACGCCCATGCCGGGGCGGATGATGATCATGGCGCCGATCATCGCGGCCACGATCCCGATGATGCGCCGCCAGCCGATCGGCTCACCCAGAAACAGCGCGGCGCCAAGCGTGATCAGCACCGGATTCATGTCCATGATCGCGGTCGCCTCGGCAATGCCGATATACTGGATGGCGGTGAAGAACAGCGAGACCGAGCCGAGCTGGCAGAGCGCCCGTCCCAGCTGCGCGGCTGGCTGGCGGGTGCGTAGGCTGGGGAAGAAACGGCCGCGATAGAACAGGATCAGCACCGCCAGATTGCCCATATAACGCGCCCAGACCACCTGCGCCGGGGCGTAATACTGGCCCAGATATTTGGCCGTTGCATCCATCAGCGTGAAGGTGAAGACCGAGGCCAGCATGACGAGAATGCCGCGGGTCTGGTCGTTGTGAGGGGCGGGTGTCATGGTGATCCGGGGCTTGAAGATGAAAAAGCCGCAACGGTGTCAAACCGTTGCGGCCCGTTTCTGATATACCGGAATTACCTTCCGGCTTCGATCACAGCAGCGCCTGGGCGGTGGCGACGATATTGTCTGCGGTGATGCCGAATTCAGCGTAAAGCCGGTCGGCCGGGGCCGAGGCGCCAAAGCCCGACATGCCGATGAAGGCGGCCTTGTCCTCGGATCCGCGCTCGCCGAGCAGCAGCCAGTCCCAGCCCATCCGCACGCCGGCCTCGACGCCGATGCGGACCGGACCGGCCGGCAGGACTTCGCGGCGGTATTCGGCCGGCTGCTCGCGGAAGAGCTCCATCGAGGGGACCGACACGACGCGGGTCGGGGTGCCGGCGGCTTCCAGCGCTTCGCGGGCGCTGACGGCGATCTCGACTTCCGAGCCCGAGGCGATCAGGATGACTTCCGGCGTTGCCGAAGCCTCGCGCAGGATATAGGCGCCCTTGGCCGAAAGGTTCTCATTCACGCTCTCGCGCAGCAGCGGCAGGTTCTGACGCGACAGTGCCATGACCGTGGGCTCGTCCACGGCCTCGATGGCGATTTCCCAGGCCTCGGCGGTTTCGATCAGATCGCAGGGGCGCAGGACCAGCGTGTTCGGGGTGGTGCGGCTGATCGCCAGATGCTCGACCGGCTGGTGGGTCGGGCCGTCTTCGCCCAGCCCGATGCTGTCATGGGTCATGACATAGATCGTGCCGATCTCCATCAGCGCCGACAGGCGCATGGCGCCGCGGGCATAGTCGGTGAAGGTCATGAAGGTGCCGCCGTAAGGTCGGAAGCCGCCATGCAGGAAGATCCCGTTCATGGCCGCCGCCATGCCATGTTCGCGGATGCCGTAATGCAGATAGCGGCCGGCCCGGTTCTGAAGATCGAAGACGCTCAGATCGGCGGTCTTGGTGTTGTTCGAGCCGGTCAGGTCGGCCGAGCCGCCGAACATTTCGGGCAGATGCGGGTTGATGACTTCCAGCACCATTTCCGAGGCCTTGCGGGTCGCGACCTTGTGCTTGCCGGCCAGGGCCTGTTCCTTCAGCGCCATGATGGCCGGGGCCAGTTTCGGGCTGACCTCGTTCGAGATCCGGCGGGCGAATTCGCCGCGCTGATCCTCGGGCAGGGCATCGACGCGGGCCTGCCATTCGCTGCGGGTGGCCGCACCGCGCGAGCCGGCCTTGCGCCATTCGGTCAGGATGTCGTCGGGGATGATGAATTCGGCGTGATCCCAGCTGTAAGCGCGGCGGGTCGCGGCGATTTCCTCGGCGCCGAGCGGCGAGCCATGGGCGCCGGATGTGTCCTGCTTCTTGGCCGAGCCGAAGCCGATGATGGTCTTGCAGTCGACCAGGGTCGGGCGGCCATCCGAGCGGGCGGCCTCGGTCAGGGCGCGGTCGATATCGGCGGCGTCATGGCCATCGCAGGACAGGACGCGCCAGCCCGAGGCGGCAAAGCGTTCATGCTGGTCGGTCTTGTCCGACAGGCTGACCCGGCCGTCGATGGTGATGTCGTTATTGTCCCAGAGCACGATCAGCTTACCGAGGCCCTGCGCGCCAGCCAGGGCGATGGCCTCCTGGCTGATGCCCTCCATCAGGCAGCCGTCGCCGGCGATCACCCAGGTGCGGTGATCGCAAAGATCGGCGCCGAACTCGGCCCGGGCGGCTTCTTCGGCAATCGCGAAGCCGACCGAGGTGGCAATGCCCTGACCCAGCGGGCCGGTGGTGGTCTCGACCCCTTCGACATGGCCATATTCGGGGTGGCCCGCGGTGATTGCGCCCCATTGCCGGAAGTTCTTGATCTGATCGAGGGTCATTTCCTCATAGCCGGTCAGATAGAGCAGCGCGTAAAGCAGCATCGAGCCATGGCCGGCCGACAGGATGAAGCGATCACGGTCGAACCAGTTCGGGGCCGAGGCGTCGAATTTAAGATGATTGCGGAACAGCACGGTGGCGACATCGGCCATGCCCATCGGCATGCCGGGATGGCCGGAATTGGCCGCCTGAACTGCGTCCATGGCCAGAACGCGGATGGAGGTGGCAAGATTCCAGTGCAGCGGGTCGGCCTTGCGGCGGGCTTCGAGGTCCATGGCATGATCCTTTCTGGGGGTTCCGGCAAATATCCGGGAGGCGTTCCTGAGCTTTTATCCCTGATAGCAGTTGCGCCCCGGGTTTCAAGTTGCGATAGCCCGGCTGTGCGCATCGTTTCCGCCGCCGTGAGGCCGCCGCAGCCTTCGGGATCGGCGGCGATCTGTGGGCGCGAAAGGGCAGGCAATCGTGGGAATTGCTTGACTGTTGGCGCCGAATCCGCCATATCCGCGCAACCGGCCGGGCATCCGCCCTTGGCCGGTACGTTATTTTGACCATCACCCCAAGGAATGGGGTGCGCTGTTCGAAGGCGGGGAAACCCCATGAACGCCGGATGATCCGGGGCCGTAGGATGCGGAAAACAAAGGAAGAAGCGATGTTCGCAGTTCTCAAGACGGGTGGCAAACAGTACCGGGTTCAGGCCGGTGACGTGTTGCGCGTGGAAAAGCTGGCCGCCAATGCGGGCGAAAAAGTCCAGTTCAACGAGATCCTGATGGTCGGCGCGACCGTCGGCGCGCCGCTGGTGGCTGGCGCTGCCGTTCAGGCCGAAGTCATCGAACAGATCAAGGCCGACAAGGTCATCAGCTATGTCAAGCGTCGCCGCAAGCACAGCTCGCAGCGCACCCGCGGTCACCGTCAGCAACTGACCCTGCTGCGCGTCACCGAGGTTCTGGAAGCCGGCGCCGGCACATCGGGCGTGAAAGCCGCCATCGGTGCCAGCAGCGCCGGCGCTGCCGTGACTGGCGAAGCCGCTGCCCAAAAGCCTGCCGCGAAGAAGCCGGCGGGTGACAAGGCTGCCGAGAAAGCCGCACAGCAGGCCGCCAAGGCTGCCGCGAAGGCCGAAAAGGACGCCGCCAAGGCTGCCCAGCAGGCTGAAAAAGCCGCTGCGAAAGCTGCTGCGAAAGCCGCTCAGAAGGCGGAAAAAGACGCCGCCGCTGCCGACAAGGCCTGATTATTTATTGCAGGGCGTCCCCTATGGGCGCCTCGTTGAACGGAACAAGCTGGTCAGAGATCTGACCCTATCGAATAAGAGGACTAAGTCATGGCACACAAGAAAGCAGGCGGTTCGTCCCGCAACGGCCGCGACTCGGCCGGCCGTCGTCTCGGCGTGAAACTTTATGGTGGCCAGTCGGCCATCGCCGGCAATATCATCGTGCGTCAGCGCGGCACCACCTGGTGGCCGGGCGCCAATGTCGGCATGGGCCGCGATCACACCCTGTTCGCACTGACCGACGGCGAAGTGACCTTCAAGAAAGGTCTCAAGGGCCGCACCTATATTTCGGTCATGCCCGCGAATGCAGAGGCTGCCGAATAAGCCGATAAAACCCGGCAGATATCAGGGGGATCGGCACAGCCGGTCCCCTTTTCGCATTCAAGGCGCGCCCTTGTTGCGCGTCGGAGGAGGACGAGCAATGAATACCGCGGCTCTTCGCAAGGCTGATCTGGTCGATGCCCAGCCGGTCATCGAAACCGAACGGCTGATCCTGCGCCCACTCCGGGCTTCGGATGCTGGCCTGATCGCCCATTATACCGCCGACCGCCGCGTTGCCGAAGGTACGCGCGCCATTCCCCATCCGTTGCCGCCCGGTGCCGCCGAGGCTTTCGTTGCCCGTGCCATGAACGCGCAGCGCAGCGAAGACGTCTGGGCCATCGACGGCTCGTCCAAGGGGCTGGGTGAGGTTCTGGGCGTGGTATCGCTGACCCGGATGGAGGACGATCAGTCCGAGCTCGGCTTCTGGGTGGGTGCCGGATTCTGGAATACCGGATTCGCCAGTGAAGCGGTTGCCGGGCTGGTCGCGGTCAATCCGCATGGATCGCGCACGCTTTTCGCCGAGGTCTTTCAGGACAATCCCGGCTCGGCCCGGGTGCTGACCAATAGCGGTTTTGCCTATCTGGGCGATGCCGAAAGCTGGTCGGTGGCCCGCAATGCCCGGGTGCCGACCTGGACCTATCTGCGCCGTATGGCCGGCTGATCACGCCGCTTCTTTTTTGCGGCCCGCCGGCCTATAGACGGGACAGCACAGGAAAGGTCCCGCCGCATGGATATGGAACGCGTCCCGATCGCCGGGCAGGTCTCGCTCAGCCGCATCGCCTATGGCATGTGGCGGCTTGCCGATGACGAAGATACCAGCCCGGCCCATGTTCAGGCCAAGATCGAAGCCTGTCTGGCCCAGGGCATCACCACGCTCGATCAGGCTGATATCTATGGCGGCTATAGCGCCGAAGCGCTGCTGGGTGCGGCGCTGAAAGCTGCACCGGATCTGCGCGAGCGGGTCGAGATCGTCAGCAAATGCGGGATCGTGGCCCCGGTCGGGCGTCATGCCGGTGCGCGCATCAAGCATTACGACACCTCGGCGCGTCATGTCACGGCGGCGGTCGAGGCCAGTCTGCGCGATCTGCAGACCGACCGGATCGAACTGCTGCTGATCCACCGCCCCGATCCTATGATGGATGCCGCTGAAACCGGGGCGGCGCTTGACGGGCTGGTTGCCTCGGGCAAGGTCCGTGCGGTCGGGGTGTCGAATTTCCGTCCCTTCGATGTCGAACTGTTGCAGGCCCATATGGTCGAGCCGCTTTGCGTCAATCAGATCGAGCTGTCGCTGGGGGCGCTGGATGCCTTCACCAATGGCGATCTGGCCTTCATCCAGTGCATGAACATGGTGCCGATGGCTTGGTCGCCTCTGGCGGGCGGTGCGCTGTTTGCGAGCTCGGAGCCGGGGCTGATCGCGGCCATGCGCGAGATGGCGGCGGCCAAGGGCTGCGATCTGGCGGCGCTGGCGGTGGCCTGGCTGCTGGCCCATCCCGCCGGGATCCTGCCGGTCATGGGCACCAATACGCCCTCGCGCATCGCGGCCCTGTCCGAGGCCAGGCAGGTCGAGCTGGACCGCGAGGACTGGTTTACGCTTTATACCGCCGCCCTCGGGCATGAGGTGCCATGACGGCCTTCATCCCCGATCACGCCCATGCCCGCGAATTTCGCGATGCACTCGGCAATTTCGCGACCGGGGTGACCGTGGTGACGATATCCGGCCCGCAAGGACCGCAGGGGATGACGGCGAACAGTTTTGCCTCGGTCTCGCTGGCGCCGCCGCTGGTGCTGTGGTCGCCCGGCAAGTTCTCGCGCCGGTATGATCTGTTCGCACGGGCGGCGCATTTTTCCATCCATGTGCTGGGCGAGGATCAGAAGGCTCTCGCGGATCGTTTTACCCGGGGCGGGGCGCAGTTCGAGGGGCTGGACCGGGCCCTTTCGCCAGAGGGGGTGCCGACACTTCCCGGCGTGCTCAGCCGTTTTGATTGCGCGCAGGAGGCCTGCCATGACGCCGGCGATCACACGCTGGTCATTGGCCGGGTGCTGCGGGTCGGGGTGACGCCGGGGCGCCCACTCGTCTTTGCACAGGGGCAATGGGGTGCGCACCGGGTGGATTGACAGCCTGCCGCACCCGCGCCAGCAAGGGGCAAGGAGGATTGTGTCATGACCATTCTTGCCATCGATCAGGGAACCACCTCATCCCGGGCTATCATCTTTTCCGATGATCTGCGGGTTCTGGCGGTTGCTCAGCATGAGTTTCCGCAGCATTTCCCGCGCTCGGGCTGGGTCGAGCATGATGCGGACGATATCTGGACCTCGGTGGCCGGCACGGCCCGCGCCGCGATCGAGAAGGCCGGCGCGCCGCGGATCGATGTGATCGGCATCACCAATCAGCGCGAGACCACGCTGGTCTGGGATCGCGTCACCGGCCAGCCCATATATCGGGCGATTGTCTGGCAGGACCGTCGGACAGCGGATATTTGTGCCAAGATGAAAGCAGACGGGGTTAAGGATGAGGTGCGGGCCGTGACCGGGCTGCTGCTGGATCCATATTTCAGTGCGACCAAGATCGGCTGGATTCTGGATAATATCGAAGGCGCGCGGGCGAGGGCCGAGCGGGGCGAGTTGGCCTTTGGTACGGTCGACAGCTATCTGATCTGGCGGGCAACCGGCGGGGTCAGCCATGTCACGGATGCCACCAATGCGGCGCGGACCATGCTTTATGATATCCGCAAGGGCGCGTGGTCCGAAGACATGTGCCGGCTCTTCGGGGTGCCGATGGCGATCCTGCCCGAGCTGCGCGACAGTGCCGATGATTTCGGGGTGGCCCGGCCCGATCTCTTCGGTCAGCCGGTGCCTGTTCTGGGTGTGGCCGGCGATCAGCAGGCGGCAACGGTCGGGCAGGCCTGTTTTCAGCCCGGAATGATGAAATCGACCTATGGGACGGGCTGTTTCGCGCTTCTCAATACCGGGGAACGCGCGGTTTTGTCGGAAAACCGGCTGCTGACCACCGTGGCTTACCGGCTGAACGGGCAGAGCGCTTATGCGCTGGAGGGCTCGATCTTCATCGCCGGGGCGGTGGTGCAATGGCTGCGCGACGGGCTTCAGATTATCCGCAATGCCGGGGAAACCGGCCCCCTGTCGGCCAGGGCCGATCCCGAGCAGGATCTGATCATGGTGCCGGCCTTTACCGGGCTGGGCGCGCCTTATTGGCAGCCCCATGCGCGCGGGGCGATCTTCGGGCTGACCCGCAACAGCGGGCCGGCGGAATTCGCGCGGGCGGCGTTGCAATCGGTCGGCTATCAGACCCGCGATCTGTGGCAGGCGATGAGGGCCGATTGGCCGGAAGCTGGCGAGACCGTGCTGCGGGTCGATGGCGGGATGAGTGCCTCGGAACCGGCCATGCAGTTTCTGGCGGATATTCTTGGTGCCCCGGTGGATCGGCCGGTCAATACCGAGACCACGGCGCTTGGCGCGGCCTGGCTGGCCGGGTATCGCGCCGGGATCTGTCCGGGACCGGAGGAATATGCCGCGCGCTGGCAGCTGGAGCGGCGGTTTGAACCCGTCATGGCGGATGAAGAACGCCAGCGCCGCTATGGAGGCTGGCGCCGTGCGGTTCAGGCGGTGATTGCCGTGTCCGGGGATCAGAGCGCGTAAATCGCCCCGAACTTGTCTTCGAGATAGTCCAGCAGCGGCTCGGCCGAGACCGGAGCGCCGCTGGTGCGTTCGATCAGTGGCACCGGCGGGATCAGGCTGCCATGGCGATGGATGTTTTCGCGCAGCCACTCGGCGGCCGGCGTCGCATCGCCATGGGCAAGCGCCGCATCCAGATCGGGCAGGGCGGCCTGCATGGCCCGGTTCAGGCAGCCGGCATAGACATTGCCAAGCGCATAGGTCGGGAAATAGCCGAAAAGCCCGACCGACCAATGCACATCCTGAAGAACCCCGTTCGAGGGCTTGTCCACCGCCACCCCGAAATCCTTCAGGAAGCGTGCATTCCAGGCCTCTTCCAGATCGCCTGTATCCAGCCGGCCCGAAATCAGATCGCGTTCCAGATCGAAGCGCAGCATGACATGGAGGTTATATTGCACCTCATCGGATTCGGTGCGGATATAGCCCGGGCTGACCCGGTTGACGGCGGCGTAGAAATCCTCGGGATTGTTGATATTCAGCCCGTCGAACGCATCGGTCATGCGCGAATGCAGCCAGCCGGTGAAGGCGCGCGAACGGGCGATCTGGTTTTCGCAGATCCGCGATTGCGATTCGTGCACGCCAAGCGAGACGCCGCGGCCAAGTGCGGTGAAGGCGTAATCGCTGTCGATGCCCAGCTCATAGTTGGAATGGCCGACCTCGTGGATGGTCGAATAGAGACAGTTGAACGGATCCGCCGTCGCCACCCGCGTGGTGATCCGGCTGTCCTGCCATCGGCCCGAGCTGAACGGGTGCACGGCCATATCCATGCGCCCGCGCGTCCAGTCATAGCCGAAGGCCGTGGCGCATTGCCGGGCCAGACGCAGCTGGGTTTCGGCCGGGAACTGGCCGTCGAGGCGCGGCGGCTGATGATCGGCGCCCATGACATCGTCGCGCAGCTGCACCAGGCGCGGGCGCATTTGCGCGAAGGTCTTCGAGATCGATTCGGCGGTGGCGCCGGGTTCGTAATCGTCCAGCAGCGCGTCATAGGCATCGCCGCCATCCGCCAGCGCCGCGGCCTCCTCGCGCTTGAGCATGAGGATTTCCGATAGTGTCGGCAGGAAGGCGGCGACATCCTCATTGGCCCGGGCCTCGGCCCAGATCCCCTGCGCCAGCGAGCTCGCCCGTGCCAGTTCCGTGGCCAGCCGGGCCGGGATCCGGGTCTGGCGGCGGAAGTCGCGCCCGATCAGCTCCAGCATGCGGGCGTCTTCTTCGTCCTCGATTTCGGCTTCCGCGCCGTCCAGCCATTCGCCGATGCGCGGATCGGTGCGTCGCTCATGCAGGATCGTTTCCATGGCGGCCATCTCCTCGGAGCGCTGTTCGGAAGCGCCGCGCGGCATCACGGTTTCCTGGTCCCAGCCCAGCCGTTCTGCAACCGAGGACAGCGCCTCGGTCGTGCGCTGGAATTCCATCAGGGCGTCGAAATCGCTCATTTTACGGCTCCACGAATCGAGGTTTCAAACGGGTAGCGCGCATGGTGGCGGGCACGCAGGATCAGAACGAACAGCAAGATGGCACCGGCCTGATGGGCAAGCGCAAGGGCAAGCGGCGCGCCATGGATGACGGTCAGGATTCCCAGAACGATCTGCAGGGCCATGGCGACCAGCATCACCGTATAGGCGCCGCGCGTCACCAGATGGGGCGAACGGCGGGCCCGTCTCCAGACGATAACCCCGTAGATGGCCAGAAGATAGCCCACCATCCGGTGGATGAACTGCACCAGAGCCGGGTTCTCGAAGAAATTCCGCCAGCCGAGCGCGCTGTCCCAGATTGCAACCGGGACCCATTCCCCGCCCATGGTCGGCCAGCCGGTATATTGGCGACCGGCGTCGACCCCGGCGACAAGCGCGCCGATCAGGATCTGGACGAAGGCCAGATGCATCAGTCCGGTGGTCATGCCGAAAAGCTTCGGCTCTCCGGCCCGGCGGGCGTGCAAAAGATCCGCCTCCGATCGTGAAAGCTGCATGATATACCAGCAGCACAGGCCAAGAATTGCGAAGGCGAGGCCAAGATGGACCGCAAGCCGGTAGCTGGCGACCGAGGTCAGCGTCGCGGTGGCCACGCCCGAGCGGACCATCCACCACCCGACCACGCCCTGAAGCCCGCCGAGCGCGCCCAGTCCCAGCAAGCGCGGCGTCCAGCCCGGCGGTATCCGTTTGCTGGCCCAGAAGAACAGGAAGCCCGCCGCCCAGACCAGCCCGACCAGCCGGCCCAGGAAGCGGTGCGACCATTCCCACCAGTAGATCTGCTTGAAGCCGGCCAGATCCATGCCGGGATTGTCCTGAACGAATTGCGGGATCTGCTGATAGGTCTCGAACTCGGCCTGCCAGGCCGCCTCGTTCATCGGGGGCAGGGTGCCGGTCACCAGCTTCCATTCGGTGATCGACAGGCCGGAATCGGTCAGCCGGGTGACACCGCCAAGCGCGATCATGGCCGCGATCATGACGAAAATGACGACCAGCCAGGCCCGAACGGCGCGGCGCGCGCCCTTTGGGGCGGCGTCGATCATTCCGCCGCCGGTTGGCGTGGGACGGGGCTCGGTTTCGGTTACGTCCTGGAAGATCAGGCGTTTGGCCATGTCCGGGATTCCTTTCGCCAGGCGAAGAATTTCTGGGTGAGGATTAACGCCTGCGGGCAGGGGCGTCCAGCGGATCGGCCGGCCCATGGGCATCAGGGCCGGCAATCGCGGCGTCGGAATACCCGGCCGATAGTTTTTTCGACATCGGGCAAATTTTCCCCTTGCACCCCCCGGCGGCCTGACCTAAATCACCCCTCACCGGCGGCCAAGGCTGCTGGCGCAGAAACGGATGCGGGCGTAGCTCAGGGGTAGAGCATAACCTTGCCAAGGTTAGGGTCGTGAGTTCGAATCTCATCGCCCGCTCCAGTTTCTCTCTCGAAAAGACCGGGCCCTGTGCCCGGTCTTTCGCGTTTCCGGGCCTCGTAACCGGGCCGGTTTTCAGGCCGGACAGGGGGCCGGCCTGCCGGGGGGCTCAACTCTCGATCTCGATGGCCAGAGCGTGGATGCGGGGCACGATATCGCCAAGGCTCTTGTGGATCAGCCGGTGCCGGGCGAGGCGGTTCAGCGGCACCAGCTCAGGCGAAGCCATGCGGATGCGGAAATGGGTCTGACCGCCCTCACGCCAGCCCGCATGGCCGCGATGGCCTTCTGATTCATCAATGACTTCCAGCAGGGTCGGCTTGAGCACCTGCAGCCTTTCGCGCATCTCGTCAGCAATCATTTTTGCCCCCTTTCATCCGCACACAAATAGCTTAGACTGTCGCCCCCAAGAAGAACAAGGCACGCGCGCATGAGCTCTGACGACCCATTCGGATTCGATTTGTCTGCCAAAACCGACAAGAAACGCCGCAGCAAGGGCCGGCGCGGGATGACTGGGGCGTTCGAAACCTCGACCCGAATCTGTGACAAGCAGGGCTGCGAGGAGCCGGGCCAGTACCGCGCCCCGAAATCGCCGCGCGCTCTCGATGACTATTTCTGGTTCTGCAAGGACCATGTGCGCGAATACAATCTGAACTGGAACTATTTCCAGGGTCAGTCCGAAGAGGAGTTCCAGGAGTTTCTGGACAATGCCACGGTCTGGGAACGCCCGACCAAGCCCTTTGGCAAGGCGGCGCAGGAACAGGCCTGGGCGCGGCACGGGATCAGCGATCCGCTGGAAATCCTTGGCGCCAATGGCACCGATCCGGCGGTGCGCAATACTGGCGCGCGCCGCAAGCTGCCGCCGACCGAGCGCCGGGCGCTGGATATTCTGGAGGCGCAGGACAGCTGGACCAAGGCGGAAATCAGGAAGCAATACAAGGCATTGGTGAAAATTCTTCACCCGGATATGAATGGTGGCGACCGCTCGGACGAGGACCGGCTGTCGGAAGTGGTCTGGGCTTGGGATCAGATCAAGGAAAGCCGCAGCTTCAAGGATTGAGGCGCGGCCGAGACCCGGGCGGGTGCCCGCCAGCCCCGGTCTCATCGCCTGCGCGCGCGCTCAGTCGTCGGTCAGCCCGTCATCGGGATGGCCTTCGCGCGACAGCAGAACCGCGACCGGACGCAGCCAGGGGATATGGGCGCAGACGATCATCAGCGCCACCATGATTGGCACCGCCAGAAACATGCCCGGAACCCCCCAGATCGCGCCCCAGAAGGCCAGGCTGATGATGATGCCGAAGCTCGACAGGCGCAGGGTCTGGCCAAGCAGCATCGGGTCGAGCACATTGCCGATGCCGAACTGCACGGCACTGCAGGCGGCACCGACCACCAATGTCGTGCCAAGATCGGTGGTCAGCACATAGGTCAGGGCCACCGCGATCATGGTCGCGATGATCGAGCCGACCGATGGGATGAAGTTCAACACGAAGGTCAGCAGTGCCACTGGTCCGGCCAGGGGCAGCCCGGCCAGGCTGAAGATCCCCCAGACGCAGCTTGCCGTGGCCGCGCTGACCAGGGTCTTGACCACCAGATAGCGGTTCACCCGGCGCATGATCGAGGCAATGATCCGGCGAACGCGCTCTGCCGCTTCGGGCTCGCCGACCAGACGCTCGATCTTGACCGGGAACCAGACCCGTTCGGCGAACATGAAGCCGACGAAAAGCGTGATCAGAATGGCGCCTGACAGCAGGTTCGAGGCGCTGCCAGCTGCCGAGCGCATCCAGCCGGTCAGGTTGAAATTGCCGATGACGGTTTCGACCGTGCGCTGCGCCTCCGGGCCCATCCATTCCAGAAGCGAGGGCAGGGCGGCTTGGATCTGTTCGGCATAGGAGATCGAGGTGGTCACCACCTGGTTGATCTGGCTGACCACCGTGGCCGAGGCCCAGAGCAGGGCCGAGCCGATCAGCAGAAAGGCCAGTGCGGTCGCCAGCCAGTTCGGCACGCGCTGGCGGGCGATGGCGTTGATCGCGTCCGAGGTCAGCGAGAAGATGATGATCGCAATCGCCAGGCAGATCAGCAAGAACTGGGCCTGAACCAGCAGAAACATCAAAAGCGCGAAGGCTATGATTCCGAGAAAGCCGGTCTGAAGCCTCTCGTGCAGTTGGTTATTCGATTCCACGTTGTCCCCGAGCTCAGGATTCGTCGCCGTCTTCCGCCTCATCCTCGCCCTGATCGGCGATACGCGCAACGGAAACTACGGTTTCGTCCTTCGCGGTGTTGAACACCCGAACCCCGCCGGCCGAGCGTGAGCGGAAGCTGATCCCGTCCACCGGCACCCGGATCGACTGACCGGTCGAGGTGGCCAGCATGATCTGATCGTCGGGCTCGACCGGGAAGGAGGCGACCAACTCGCCGCCGCGCATCGCCCTGTCCATGGCCATGACCCCCTGGCCGCCACGTCCGCGCAGCGGATAGCCGAAGCTGGAGCTGGTCTTGCCGGCCCCTTTGGCGGTGATGGTCAGGATCAGGTCTTCTGCGGCCGACATTTCGGCATAGCGTTCCTGGGTGATGCTGCCCTCGGTGATGTTATCCTCGTCCTCATCGGCCTCGGCCCCGTCATCGAGCGCACCGGCCACGGCGCGGCGCATCTTCAGATAGGCGGCGCGTTCTGCCGGGTCGGCCTCAAAGTGGCGGATGACCGACATCGAGACGACGCGGTCGCCTTCGGCCAGACGGATGCCGCGAACCCCGGTCGAGGCCCGGCTCTGGAAGACCCGGACATCGGTGGCGGCAAAGCGGATGGCGCGGCCGCGCGCGGTGACCAGCATCACGTCGTCATCGTCGGTGGCCATGCGCACGCCGATCAGGCTGACGCCTTCGGGCAGTTTCATGGCGATCTTGCCGTTGCGCATGATATTGGTGAAATCGGACAGGGCGTTGCGCCGGACCTCGCCGCCATCGGTGGCGAAGACGACCTGATAATCGTCCCATTCCGCTTCCGGCGCATCCATCGGCAGCAGCGCAGCAATCGAGGTACCGCCGTCGATCGGCAGGATATTCACCAGTGCCTTGCCCTTGGCCGTGCGCCCGCCAAGCGGCAGACGCCAGGTCTTCAGGCGGTAAACCATGCCATCCGTGGTGAAGAACAGCAGCTCGGTATGGGTATTGGCGACAAAGAGCGTGGTGACCACGTCGTCTTCCTTGGTCGCCATGCCCGACAGGCCCTTGCCGCCGCGCTTCTGGGCGCGGAACTCGGCAAGCGCGGTGCGTTTGATATAGCCGCCCGAGGTGATGGTGACGACCATGTCCTCGCGCTCGATCAGGTCTTCATCGTCCAGATCGCCGGCCCAGTCGGTGATCTCGGTCCGGCGTGGCACGGCAAACAGGGTCTTCACCTCGCTCAGCTCGTCCGAGATGATCGCCATGATCCGCTCGCGCGAGCCGAGGATCGCCAGATAGTCGCGGATCGAATCGGCCAGGCTTTTCAGCTCTTCGGTGATTTCCTGAACGCCGAGCTGGGTCAGACGCTGCAGGCGCAGATCCAGAATGGCGCGGGCCTGGGTTTCCGACAGGTAATAGGTGCCATCGTCGTTGACCGGATGGCGCGGGTCGTCGATCAGCCTGAGATATTCAAGGATCTCATGCGCCGGCCAGCGGCGGGCCATCAGGCGCTGGCGCGCCTCTGCCGCGTCAGCCGAGGACCGGATGGTTTCGACCACCTCATCGACATTGGACACGGCAACGGCCAGACCGCAAAGGATATGGCTGCGCTCGCGCGCCTTGCGGAGTTCGAACGCGGTGCGGCGGGCGACGACCTCTTCGCGGAACTGAATGAAACAGGTCAGGAAATCGTGCAGCGCCAGCTGCTCGGGCCGCCCGCCATTCAGCGCCAGCATGTTCGCCCCGAAGGAGGTCTGCATCGGCGTGAAGCGGAACAGCTGGTTCAGCACCACTTCCGGCGTCGCGTCGCGCTTGAGCTCGACCACGACCCGGATGCCATGCCGGTCCGATTCGTCCTGCACATGGGCAATGCCCTCGATCCGCTTTTCCTTGGCCAGCTCGGCAATCTTTTCGATCATCGTGGCCTTGTTCACCTGATAGGGGATTTCCTCGACAATGATCGCATAGCGGTCCTTGCGGATTTCCTCGATCCGGGTCTTGGCGCGCAGAACGATGGAACCGCGACCTTCCAGATAGGCCTTGCGGATGCCCGAACGGCCCAGAATCGTGCCGCCGGTCGGGAAATCCGGGCCGGGGACGATTTCCATCAGCCGTTCGGTCGCGATATCGGGATTCTCGATCAGGGCCAGCGTGGCATCGACCACTTCGCCAAGGTTATGGGGCGGGATATTGGTGGCCATGCCGACGGCGATACCGCCTGCGCCATTGACCAGCATGTTCGGGAAGCGCGCCGGCAGAACCGTGGGTTCACGGTCCTTGCCGTCATAGTTGTCCTGAAAATCGACCGTATCCTTGTCGATATCGGCCAGCAGGTAATCGGCGGGCTTGGCCATGCGCACTTCCGTGTAACGCATCGCCGCCGGCGGATCGCCATCCATCGAGCCGAAATTGCCCTGACCGTCCAGAAGCGGCAGCGACATCGAAAAGCTCTGCGCCATGCGCACCAGGGCGTCATAGATCGCGCTGTCGCCATGGGGGTGATATTTACCCATGACATCGCCGACCGGGCGTGCCGATTTGCGGTAAGGCTTGTCATGGGTGTTGCCGGTTTCGTGCATCGCATAGAGGATGCGCCGGTGCACGGGCTTGAGCCCGTCGCGCAGATCCGGGATCGCACGGCTGACGATCACCGACATCGCGTAATCGAGATAGCTCGAACGCATTTCATCGGTGATATCGACCTGCGGGCCATCGTGATACATTACGGCACGAGCAGGAACCTCGCCGTCATCGCCATTGATGCCGGCGCCGGTTTCCAGTTCGTCTTCGGGAATGTCAGCCACGTTTTACGCCTCAATATCTTGTTGTGGCGGGGTATAGCACCTACGCATGCTTGGGCGCAACGCTGCTAGGCGCCTATGCCCCGCCCATTCGCCGCGCGCAGCCACATTCCGGTCAGAATGGCCGAGCAGATCGCGTTCCAGGCGGCCATGCTGAGGCCGAGGAAATGCCATGACGGCTGGTCGCAACGCACCAGCTGCGCCTCTTGCAGCTGCGCCATCAGATCCTGGGTGGACATCGCGCCGATATCTCCCAGCCCGCCGGTGCAGGCGGTCGGCCCTTGCCACCAGCCCTGCTCGACCCCGGTATGGTAGATCGCGAAGGCCGTCGCGATCCCGGCGGCGATCAGCCCGGCCCATCGCAGCAGCCGGCTGTCCACGAAGACCAGCAGCAGTCCGATGATCGCGGCGGCCAGATGCGGCCAGCGTTGCAGGATGCACAGCTCGCAAGGCGCATAGCCGAGATATTGGAAGAACAGCGCGGCCAGAAGCAGCGCGGCCGAACCGGCGCCAGCCAGAATGGCAAGATTGCGGGCAGTCAGGGTCATCAGAGATATCTCACCACATAGAAGCCGCCGATCAGGGCGATCATGAACAGCGTGAAGATAAGGCCAAGCCGCCTTTCGATAAAGTCACGGATCGGTGCGCCAAAGCGCCAGAGCAGCCATGCCACGATCAGGAAGCGGGTGGCGCGGGCAATGATCGCGGCGGTGATGAAGACGCCAAGGTTCAGGTGAACCGCGCCCGAGAAGATGGTGATCACCTTGAAGGGGAAGGGGGTCAGCCCCGCCACCAGCACCGCCCAGATCCCCCAGCTTTCGAACCGGGCCGAAAGCGCCGCGAAATCGCCCTCCTTGCCGTAGAAGGTCAGGATATGCATCCCGACCGTATCCATCAGCGCCGCGCCGATCCAGTAACCCAGCAATGCGCCCAGCACCGATCCGGCCGTCGCAACCAGGGCGATTCGCAGCCAGGCCGGCCGGTTGGCCAGCACCATCGGGATGATCAGCGCGTCCGGCGGGATCGGAAAGAACGAGCTTTCCACGAAGGCTACGGCAAACAGCGCCCACATCGCATAGGGGCGCGCCGCCAGATCCATCGTCCAGTCATAAAGCCGTCTGATCATGCCTCGGTCCTTTTTGCTGCAACCGTCTCGCCCGGCTTGCGGGAACCGTCAACCCTGCTTAGGGTTAACTCCCGCTGCTTTGAGCCGTCCGGCGGAAGGCGGCCGGGTGGTGTGCAGTTGCTTATGCAGGAGTGGATGACATGGAATGGCGCGGACGGCAGGGCAGCCGCAATGTTGAAGACCGGCGCAAGATGGGCGCCGGCGGGGCAGGCGGCATCGGCCTGGTCGGCA
This sequence comes from Paracoccus sp. (in: a-proteobacteria), assembly GCA_047973065.1. Classification (GTDB taxonomy): domain Bacteria; phylum Pseudomonadota; class Alphaproteobacteria; order Rhodobacterales; family Rhodobacteraceae; genus Paracoccus. Next base: position 26,082 of record JBKEBH010000325.1, read on the forward strand.
TGCTGGCGGTTCTGGCCTTCGGTTATTTCTTCGGGGTCGATATCTCGCCGCTGGTCGATGGCGGTCAGAACATGAGCGCATCGGGCGCGCAGCGCAAATTGACCGCCGAAGATCAGCAGATGGGCGATTTCTCCGCGATCATGCTGCGCGAGACCGAAGGCGTCTTCGGCCGGATCCTGCCCGAAGAGGCCGGGATTCGCTATGACGATCCGGTCATGGTGTTGTTTTCGGGCGCTACCCAGTCGGGCTGCGGGGGCGCTTTGGCGCAGACCGGGCCGTTCTATTGCCCGGCCGATCGGAGGATCTATCTCGATACGGATTTCTTCCGGGTGCTCTCGCAGCGCATGGGGGCCGAGGGCGATCTGGCGGCAGCCTATGTCATCGCCCATGAGGTCGGCCATCATGTCCAGAACGAGCTGGGCATCCTGCCCAAGGTCAACCAGCTGCGTGCGCAATCGAGCACGAGCGATTCGAATTATCTCTCGGTCCTGACCGAACTTCAGGCCGATTGCTTTGCCGGTCTCTGGGCGCGCAATTCGGCGCGCGATCTGAAGATCACCGGCGAGGATGTCAGCGAGGCGATGAATGCCGCCGCCGCTGTCGGGGATGACACGCTGATGCGCGGGGCAGGGCGGCGGGTGGTGCCCGATGCCTTCACCCATGGCTCGGCCGCCGATCGTCAGGAATGGTTCATGCGCGGCTACAAGAACGGGCGTCTGGCCGCCTGCAATACTTTCAAGGAAGCCGGGCTTTAAGCCCGGCCGCCGGTTGCGCGGATCATGCCGGTCAATGCGGCAGTCTGGGCTTGCGCCCCTGTTCCATGGTCGCCCATTCCGGCCAGAGCCCGAGCTTTTCCAGCCCGGCCATGCTCAGCCCGAGCAGCAGGATGGCGAAAACCATGATGACCATGCGCATGCTGGGCGGGCGGCGTACCCAACGCGAGGCACGAATGAGCCAGTTCATGTTGTTCATGTGAGCCTCCTGCGGTAATCCACTCAGACCTTCGGATCGGGATCAGCTTTTGCCAAAACGTTCGGAAACCCGCAATCTGCCTTATAGCGCGCAACAGATGTACGATCTGGTTGCCGATGTCGAACGCTATCCCGAATTTCTGCCCTGGAACAGTGCGGCGCGGATTCGCAGCCGCAAGCCCGGCCCGGATGGCAGCGAGGTGATCGAGGCCGATCTGGTCATTTCCTTCAAGGTTTTCCGCGAACGCTTTGGCAGCCGGGTGACCCTGCACCCGGACGATCTGAAGATCGACACCGAATATCTGGACGGACCCTTCCGCTATCTGCGCTCGGGCTGGGGGTTCCGGGATCGGCCCGAAGGGGGGTGCGAGGTCGGTTTCTTCGTCGACTTCGAGTTCCGCAACGCCCTTCTCGCCAAGCTGATCGGTGTGGTCTTCGATGAAGCCATGAGCCGGATCGTCCGCGCTTTCGAGGACCGGGCGCGCAAGCTTTACGGCGCGTCGTAACCCGAAGCGCCCGGAACGGATTCGCCCTGGGCCGGATGCCGGTGGCAGAGAGTCGCCATCCTGACTGGCGACACCCGGGCGCCGAAGGAGGTATCGTTTCAGAGCAGAAGGTTAAGCGCGATACTTAATCTTCATTCTTTCCCCTTTCACTTTTGGCCGAGTTTCTGCAAGATATCGGGGTGTTTTAACTAGTAAGACCAACACGGGAGATAATAATGAACTTCATCAAAACTGTGAGCGCAGCCTTCGCGCTGTCGGCAATCGCTGGCGCGGCTTCGGCGGCTGAAGAAACTTTCATCACCATCGGCACGGGCGGTCAGACCGGCGTCTATTACGTCGTTGGCCAGTCGGTCTGCCGTCTGGTGAACCGCGATACCGCCACCACCGGCATCAAGTGCACCGCACCCTCGACCGGCGGTTCGGTGGCCAATGTCAACGCCATCAAGGCCGGCGACATGACCATGGGCGTTGCCCAGTCCGACGTTCAGTACAATGCCTATAACGGCGCTTCGGAAGAGTTCGAAGGTGACAAGAAATTCGACAACCTGCGGGCTGTCTTCTCCGTTCACCCCGAACCCTACACCGTCGTGGCCCGCAAGGATGCAGGCATTGCGTCCTTTGACGACACCAAGGGCAAGCGCGTGAATGTCGGCAACCCGGGTTCGGGTCAGCGTTCGACCACGGAAGTCGTTCTGGCTGCCAAGGGCTGGAGCATGGACGATTTCGCGCTCGCTTCTGAGCTGAAGCCGGCCGAACAGTCCGCCGCTCTGGGCGACAACAAGGTTGACGCGATCATCTATACCGTCGGCCATCCGAATGGCTCGATCCAGGAAGCGACCTCGACCGTCGAAGCCAATCTGGTCCCGGTTACCGGCCCGGAAATCGACAAGCTGGTCGCGGAGCATCCCTATTACGCCAAGGCGACCATCCCGGGCGGCATGTATGCCGGCACCGACGAAGATACGGAAACCTTCGGCGTCAAGGCGACTTTCGTGACCTCGGCCGACGTGCCGGACGAAGTGGTCTATGAAGTCGTGAAGTCGGTCTTCGGCAATTTCGACCGCTTCAAGGGTCTGCACCCGGCTTTCGCAAACCTGACCCCGGAAGCCATGGTCACCGAGGGCAACTCGGCTCCGCTGCATCCGGGTGCCGAGAAGTACTACAAGGAACAGGGCTGGATCCAGTAATCTGATCCAACCAATTCATGTGTCTATGACATGAAAGATGCGGCCCCTCCCTTGCGGCGGGGCCGCTTTTTGGTGACACTTGTAAGAAACATCAACGGCGTGCCGGGAAAACCGGCCAGATTCGGGGGACGGATATGACGAGTGATGAGGACAATGGTCATGCGCAGGGTGGAGGTCACAGCGACCGATACCTGAACAGCTCCAACCAGATGGAGGCCGCCGCCGTCGAGATGGCCGCGGCAGGCCATGGCGGGATGAACCAGGACGAGCTGGACGAGCTTGTCGCGTCATCCGATACGGGCGCGCGCACGCCGGCGGGCTGGGTCGGCAAGCTGATCCTGATCACCGCCTTCAGCTGGTCGCTGTTCCAGATCTGGATTGCATCGCCGCTTCCCTTCATATTTGAGTTCGGCATCCTGAACGATACGGAGACCCGCTCGATCCACCTGGCCTTTGCGATGTTCCTCGCTTATCTGGCCTATCCGGCCGAGCGGACCCCGTTCCAGCTGGGGCTGGCGGTTGCGGTGCCGGTGGTCATGTCGGCGATGTTCATCCTTGGCGCTCCGGCCGGATCTACCTGGTGGATCGTGCTGATCGGCGCAGCTGTCATTGTGGCGATTCTGGCCGGCAGCCCGAAGAACTGGGTGCCGCCATGGGAATGGGCGCTGGCGCTCGTCTCGGTCTTTGCCGCGCTTTATATTTACATCTTTTATGATCAGATCGCGCAGCGCGTCGGCAATCCGATCACCCAGGATATGGTGGTCGGGGTCATAGGGCTTTTGCTGCTGTTGGAAGTGGCGCGCCGTTCGCTTGGTCCGGCGCTGATGATCGTCGCTTCGGCCTTCCTCGTCTATACCTTCCTCGGCCCCTATATGCCCGAAATCGTTGCGCATAAGGGCAATTCGCTGGCCGAGGTGGTGAACCACCAGTGGATCACCACCGAAGGCGTCTTCGGGATCGCGCTTGGGGTTTCGACCAGCTTCGTCTTCCTTTTCGTGCTGTTCGGCGCGCTGCTGGATAAGGCGGGCGCCGGGAATTACTTCATTCAGGTGGCCTTCTCGCTGATGGGCCATATGCGCGGCGGGCCGGCCAAGGCTGCCGTGGTCAGCTCGGCCATGACCGGCCTGATCTCGGGCTCGTCGATCGCCAACGTCGTGACCACCGGGACTTTCACTATCCCGCTGATGAAGAAAGTCGGTTTTTCGTCCGAGAAAGCCGGTGCGGTCGAGGTCGCCTCATCCGTGAACGGGCAGATCATGCCCCCGGTCATGGGCGCGGCCGCCTTCCTGATGGTCGAATATGTGGGCGTGCCCTATTTCGACGTGGTCAAGGCTGCCTTCATCCCGGCGACGATCTCCTATATCGCGCTTGTCTATATCGTCCATCTTGAGGCGATGAAGGCAAACATGCAGGGCCTTCCGCGCGCCTATGAGCCTGGTCCCTGGATGCGCCGTCTGGTTGGCTTTGTCTTCGGCGTGCTGATGGTCTGTGTTCTGTCGCTGATCGTCTATTACGGCATGGGCTGGATCCGCCCGACCTTTGGTGCGGCCGCGAATTACGTGATCTTCGGTCTGCTCTGCGCCGTCTATGTCGCCCTGGTCTGGGTCGGCTCGCGCGAGGAACCGCTTAAGCTCGACGATCCGAATTCCGAGATTACCCAGCTGCCGCTTCCGGGTCCGACCGTGCGCTCGGGTCTCTATTTCATCCTGCCGGTCGTGGTGCTGGTCTATGCGCTGATGGTTGATCGTCTGTCCCCCGGCCTCTCGGCCTTCTGGGCGACGGCGTTCATGATCTTCATCCTGCTGACCCAGCGTCCGCTGCTGATGATGATGCGCGGAGAGGATGGTAACGGAAATGCCAACTTGGCTTCTTCGTTCCGGGCAGGGATCAATGACCTGATCGACGGCATGATCGCCGGTGCGCGCAACATGATCGGCATCGGCATCGCGACGGCGACCGCTGGCATCATTGTCGGCGCTGTCAGCCAGACCGGGGTCGGCTCGGCTCTGGCCGATGTGGTCGAAGTCCTGTCGGGCGGCAATCTGATGGCGATCCTGCTGCTGACGGCGATCTTGTCGCTGATCCTCGGCATGGGTCTGCCGACCACCGCGAACTATATCGTGGTCTCGGCGCTGCTCGCTCCGGTCATCGTGACCCTCGGCCAGCAGAACGGGCTGATCGTGCCGCTGATCGCGGTCCATCTGTTCGTGTTCTACTTCGGCATCATGGCGGATGTGACCCCGCCGGTCGGGCTTGCTTCCTTCGCGGCGGCGGCAGTGTCCGGGGGCGATCCGATCAGGACCGGGGTTGTGGCCTTCTTCTATAGCCTGCGGACGGCGGCGCTGCCTTTCCTGTTCATCTTCAACACCGATCTGCTGCTGATCGATGTCAGCTGGGCGCATGGGGTCTTCGTCTTCATGACCGCGACCATTGCCATGCTGCTCTTTGCGGCGGCGACCCAGGGCTGGTTCCTGACCCGCAATAACATCTTCGACACCGTGGCCCTGCTGCTGGTCGCCTTCACCATCTTCCGTCCGGGCTTCTGGATGGACATGATCGCGCCGCCCTGGAACGACCGGGCCCCGACCGAGCTGGTGCAGGCGCTTGGCGAGTCCGAGCCCGGCGATACCTTCCGGCTGGTTGTCTCCGGTGTCGATGATATCGGCAAGCCGGTCGAATTCCGGGCTCAGATGGATGTGCCGGAAGGCGCAACCGGCGAAGACCGGATGGCGGCGCTTGGCCTGACGGCCGTCCAGAACGGCGACAAGCTCATCATCGATGACGTGGCCTTCGACAGTCCGGCTCAGGCCGCTGGTCTGGATTGGGATCAGGAAGTGCTTCTGGTCCGGGCTCCGGCGGATGCGCCGTCGAAATACTGGATGTATCTCCCGGCCTTCGCGCTTCTCGGGCTGGTGATTTGGATGCAGCGCCGCCGGATCGGCCCGACCGGGCCGAAATCCGTGCCGGTCGCCGCTTGAAAGGAAAGACCATGTTCAAGACCATCCTTCTGCCTATCGACATCCAGCATCCGGCGAGTTGGAGCCAGGCTTTGCCGGTTGCCCGGCAGCTTCTGGAAGCGGACGGCGAGTTGCACATTCTCGGCATCGTTCACGATGTCGGCAATGCCTGGGTCGCCAGCTATCTGCCGCGCGGCTATGAGCAGCGCGCATTGGAGGAGATGAAGTCCGAATTGAATGCCTTCGTGGCGCGTGAGCTTCCCGATGGCAGGAATGTCATCACCCATGTCGGTCATGGCCATGTCGCCGAGACCATCATCGACATGGCCCAGAAAGCGCGTGCCGATCTGATCGTCATGGCCGCTCGTTCGCCTGATGAGCTGCGGACATTCCGCATCGCCAGCCAGGCCGACAGGGTGGTGCGCCATTCGCCGGTCAGCGTGATGATCCTGCGCTGAGCCTGGATATTCGGAACTGGAAAGGGGGGCGGTATTCACCGTCCCCCTTTTCCTTTGTGCAACCCGGATTTTTTCATCACCTTGCCGGTGGCGTCGAAATCTGCCGGCGTCGATCTGATTTTGGATCCCATATCGGATTTATTGGTGATCCTCGATCCTCGATCCTCGGGGGATGGGGTTGGCGGCAGACTGATCGAAACCGGTCCGGCGGCATGGCATCAGTTTGAGGCTGGCTCAATCGCCAGGCGCGGTATCACGAGAAAGCCTTGGGGGTGTCTAAACAAGTCCCCACTTTTCCGAAAGGAAGGCCTCAATTGCCAGCCGACAATTGCTTCTTATTCTTTTGCGACGATATTCGCTGATGAACCGCGCATATAATTCTACGCCAATGAAGAAGGGGAGCGTTGTAGACTGCTCCAGCTCGCTCAGGACGTCGCCTGACATGAAAGCCCGCCAATCCTCCCGATCAAGGCCAAATCTGCGGGACATACCGTCCGTGTCATCGTGAACTTGTTGCCAGACGAGAAATCTTCCTACCGCTCTGGACATGGCCATCCAGCATTCGCCCTGGATATCGACCCCATATAATACTCCCTCGTGGTAAAGAGCATTCATGCCGACAAAATCACTATGGACGGCTGCCTTGAGTGCTGAGGTTCCCCCAAGCGGCTTTGCCGCGAGACGCAGGGCTTGAAGGAGGCGATCAGGCAGGTCGAGATCCTCCGGGGCGTCGATATGGCCCTTCGGCAGGCTTTCCAGCTTCCTGATCCAATACCCGGGTGCAAAAGTGGATGTCCGAGTTCGTCCCTCTGCGTATTTCATGATCCAGCGCCCGCTTTGCGCCAGAACATCCGCGCGCGCTTGCCCGGAAAGCCGGCCGATTTCATCGTCCAGACGCTGCCCGGGTGCGAAGCTGAGAACGATGATCCCCTTATCGGGGAGCGCCAGAATGCAGCGGTTTGCCTGATATTCACTGTCGCCGAAAACCTGTTCGAGATGGTCGAGCTCAGTTTTCGCGCGAACAACGATCTGTGCGGCGTCTTTGGTGGTGAAGCGTTTGATGATGATCGGCGCACCGTCCAAGCTTGCGCGATAAACCCTGGCCTGACCAGTCTCTCTCAGGACTTCCTGAAGCTCGAAATCAAGTCCCTCGGCATCGTGGTCGAGATCGGCATTCAGCATATCCGCAGCGCTCTGGCGCTCTGCAAGAGCTTCTTCAGACCAATAGTCACGCTTCATTCCAACCGATCCGCTCAGGTGAGGTCAGTACGCCCCGGATGTACCCGTATTCACGGCGAAAGTGTAGCCGCCGGCATGAGGAAATTGAACTGCGTTAGCCGGATCAAAGCTCGGTTGCCGGTCGTGTCCCTGGATCACCCATCAGGCCGGGGCCGGTTTCGGGCATGGGCTCCGGCTGGCCGGGCACCGTATCGGGTGATGGCATGCCACCGGGCGGCGGTATCAGCAGATTGCGCAGCTCATCGGTCGGCGGCGCAGGCGGGGCGTCGGCGCGTCGGCGCAGGATGATATCGCCATTGGGCAGGCGCTCGGGTGCCTGATAGTTTGCGAAATCATCGACCAGAGAGGACAATTCGCGAAGCGCCGGGGCCAGCTCGTTGACGGTTGCCTGCAGCTCGTCGCCGATGGCGTCGAAATGCGGCATCATCTGCTGGAACATCTGGTTCATGATCCCTTCGATCCCCTGTTCCAGCGGCGCTGCCGAGCCGGTTTTGCCGCCCGGAGCCGCGGGCGGCATGCGCCATTCCTGGGCCGGCAGGGGCAGGGCGAGCGTTGCGCCGATCAGGCTCATGGCGGCGAAGACAGAAAGCTTTCCAGTCATGTCGTCCCTCCTCGGGATAAAGCGTGTCAATGAACGATCCGGGTCCGGTCAGGGTTCCTTTCAGCTCCGCAGAGGCTGACGTGATTGGCGGAATTGCTGCCAGGCGTCGTTGATGGCGCGGGTGCGGGCCTCGGCAAGGCGGATCGCCTCGCGTGGCAGGCCTGCGGCAATGGCGCGATCGGGATGGTTCTCGCGCACCAGGGACCGCCATTGCCGGCGGCCCTCTTCCAAGGTCGCATCTGGGGGAAGGCCGAGGATCTCGCAAGGCGGGCAGGCGGCTTCGGGGTCGTGGCGGGCGATGATGCGGGCCAGAACCTGTGGCGGCAGGCCGAAGATGCGCGCGATTTCTTCAAGCATGTCGCGTTCGGCCGTGTGCATGGTGCCATCGGCTGTGGCGACGATGACCAGACCTTCGACGACATTTTCCAGCACCGGATCGCCGGGCGGGAACATCCGGGCGATGCGCCCGGCCCAGGCATCGAACCCGGCCACGTCCTGACGGGCCAGATCGAAGACCCGGCCGGCATTCTTTTCCTCGGCGCGCGGGATAGTGAAGACCCGGCGGAAGGCGGTGACCTCGGCCCGGTCCACCCGGCCATCGGCCTTGGCGAGCTTGGCGCCAAGCGCGATCACCGCGATGGTGAAGGCGATGGATTTTTCTGGCGGTGTCGCCGGTTTTGCGGCGCCGATAAAGGCCGCCATGCGGTCAACGATTCGCCGCCAGAAACTGCGCGGGCGGGGAAGTTCGGGGGCTGGGGAGAGATGCATGTCGCTCATGGCCCGATTCTAGCCGGAATTGCCTGTCAGTACTAGGCAGCCCGAACCGTGCCTGCGAGGATCAGCGCCTGCCCGATCCAATAGGCCGGCCAGAGCAGGCGGGCCAGCAATTGCCGTACCTGGGGGGCAGCGACCACGAACAGGCGCAGCGCCAGCAGCAGGTCGGAGAGAATGAACAGCGCCGCCCCGATCTGGGCCGGCCAGGCTGCCTGTGGCAGGCTCAGCGCGGCGGCACCCATCAGCGAAATGACCCAGATATAGGCCCGTACCGGCCCGTGCAGACTGCCGGTCCTGGGCAAAAGCCACCATTCCGCCGAAAGTGCCAGCGCGATCAGAGGCAGCGCCCAGATCAGCCGGTCGGCATGTTCGGGCGTAAACATCCAGGCGGCATAGGCCAGATGCCCTGCGGCAAAAGCCGCCATGCCGGCCAGAAATGCCGATGGGGCCGGACGGGTCAGGACGTAATCGCCCGCCATGCCGAGGGCGAGGCCAAGGATGATCAGCCCCGGCGCCCCGCATGTAAGGGCGGCAAGGGTCAGGCAGCCTGTCGCCGTCGTCTTGGCGGTACTGGCGCCCCGGCTTGGGGCATCGTCACCGGCGCCCTGGATCTGATAGATCAAGGCGAAGACGGCTCCCGCGCCGAACAGAAGCGCAGCGATCAAAATCCGAGATCCTTGCCCATCAGGACCAGCTCATGGACTTGTCTCGGAAAAGTGCCGGTTTCTTGAGAGCATGAGAGCGATCAAGGAGACGGACAATGACGAACAAACCGACAGCAGAATTCAAGCGTGAGGCGGTGCGGATCGCCCTGACG
>JBKEBH010000367.1:0-22377 GCA_047973065.1 Paracoccus sp. (in: a-proteobacteria)
TTCATCGCTGCCCATGAAACGGGTCAGCACGAAATAGGCGAGCGCCAGGGCCAGCAGGATGCCGATGATCAGCGGCAGCGGCGAGGAACGCTTTTCAACGGGTTCGACATAGGTCTCGCGCGCGGTGGTCTTGTTGGGATCGTTCGGATCGTAGTTGGCCATCTTGGTCTCCTTACAAATCAATCGGCGGGCCTGCCCTACCTTAATGGACGTGCTGTCACAACAGCTTGCAGGCTGGCCATCCTGCGCTTAACTCGAAGGTGAGGGACAAGTTCCAAAGAATGAAGCATTTTTCCCGAAAGACAGAAGAATGAATGACATCAGCGAAAATCAGGCACCGAAGCTCCTGGCAGAGTATCGGCCTTATCCTTATGCGCTGCGCGCCGTCCGGCTGGATTTCGCCCTTGACGCTTCGGCAACGCGGGTTCTGGCCGAGCTCGATTTCAGCCGCCGCGTGCCGGGCGATCTGATCCTCGACATCGGCGCCCGGGTCGATCTGCGCGGCCTTGCCATCGACGGGCGCGAGCTGGAGGCGCATGAATGGCGCCGCGAAGGCGAGCTGCTGACCATTGCCGCGCCGCTGATGGACAGCTTTACCCTGTCGAGCGAATGTGTCATTGACCCGGCCTCGAACACCACCTGCGAGGGGCTCTATCTGTCGGGCGGTATCTTCTGCACCCAATGCGAGGCCGAGGGCTTTCGCCACATCACCCCCTATCCCGACCGGCCCGATGTCATGGCCCCTTTCGAGGTAACCGTGCGTTCCGATCTGCCGGTTCTGTTGTCGAACGGCAATCCGGTCCGCCAGGAGCCCGGTCTTGCGCTCTGGCGCGATCCCTGGCCCAAGCCCGCCTATCTTTTCGCGCTTGTCGTCGGCGATCTGCGCGCGGTTTCGGGCGCATTCACCACCATGTCGGGCTGCCATGTCGATCTGAACATCTGGGTGCGCCCCGGAGATGAGGATCGCGCCGGTTTCGCCCTGGAAAGCCTGATCAAGTCGATGGATTGGGATGAGAAAGTTTACGGGCGCGAATACGATCTGGATGTGTTCAACATCGTCGCCGTCGACGATTTCAACATGGGCGCGATGGAGAACAAGGGGCTGAACATCTTCAATTCGAAGCTGGTTCTGGCCTCGCCCGAGACCGCGACCGATGCCGATTACGAGCGAATCGAAAGTGTCATCGCCCATGAATATTTCCACAACTGGACCGGCAATCGCATCACCTGCCGCGACTGGTTCCAGCTTTGCCTGAAGGAAGGGCTGACGGTTTACCGCGACCAGCAGTTCACTTCGGATCTGCGCAGCGCCGCGGTTAAGCGCATCGACGATGTCATGGCCCTGCGCGCCCGCCAGTTCCGCGAGGATCAGGGCCCGCTCGCCCATCCGGTGCGGCCCGAATCCTATGTTGAGATCAACAATTTCTACACCGCGACCGTCTATGAAAAGGGTGCCGAGGTCATCGGCATGCTGTGCCGGCTGGTCGGGGATGAAGGTTATGCCAAGGCGCTCGATCTGTATTTCGAACGCCATGACGGCGAGGCGGCGACCATCGAAGACTGGCTTCAGGTCTTCGAGGATACGACCGGCCGCGATCTGAGCCAGTTCAAATTTTGGTATTCCGATGCCGGCACGCCGATCCTGACCATGTACGAGGATTGGGACGAAATGGCGGGCCGGCTCACGCTGGAATTCGATCAGCACACCCCCCCGACCCCGGGCCAGATCGAAAAGCCGCCGCGGGTCATTCCGATTGCCATCGGGCTGATCTCGCCCAATGGCGATGAGATCGTGCCGACCACCGTGCTGGAGATGACCGAAGCCAGGCAGAGCTTCGCCTTTGACGATCTGCCCGCCCGGCCCCATGTCTCGGCGCTGCGCGGCTTTTCGACGCCGGTCATGCTCAAGCGCGATCTGAGCCGCCCCGAACAGGCCTTCCTGCTTGCCCATGACAGCGATCCTTTCGCCCGCTGGGAAGCTGGCCGCCAACTGGCTGGCGAGACGCTGCTGAACATGATCCGTGACCCGGATGCCCCGATCGGGGTCGAATATCTGGCAGCGGTTGGCCGGCTTCTGGCCGATGACAAGGCCGATCCGGCGCTGCTGGCGCAATGCCTGCACCTGCCCGCAGAAGAGGAAATCGCCGTAGCGCTGTCGGATGACGGCACCGTTCCAGATCCCGATGCCATCCATGCGGCGCGCGAGGCTCTGGCCGCGGCGGTCGCCCGCCACAATGAAGCGGCGCTGGATGAGATCTACCGCCACAATCAGGTTCCCGGCCCCTATGCGCCCGATCCCGGTCCGGTCGGCAAGCGCGCGCTGCGGCTGGCGGCGCTCGGGCTTCTCAGCCGGATCGACGGCGGTGCGCGGGCTCGCGAGCTGTACCGCTCGGCCGAAAACATGACCGAAACTTCGGCGGCGCTGGCAGCGCTGATTGCCGCTGGCGGCGGTGCGGATGAGCTGGCCGATTTTTACGAGCGTTTCCACGATGTGCGGCTGGTCATCGACAAATGGTTCATGATCCAGCCCCTTTATGCGCCGCCCGGCCGCACGGTCGCCATCGCCCGCGATCTGGCCGCCCATTCCGATTTCGACTGGAAGAACCCCAACCGCTTCCGCGCGCTGATCGGAGGCCTTGCGGCCAATCACGCCGGCTTCCACGCGGCTGACGGCTCCGGCTATGATTTCCTCGCCGATTGGCTGCTGAGCATGGACCGGGTGAACCCGCAGATCACGGCCCGCATGTCCGGGGCCTTCGAGAGCTGGGCGCGCTATGATGAGGATCGGCAGGCCCATGCCATGGCGGCGCTCGACCGGATTTTGGCAGCGCCGGATCTGTCGCGCAATCTGGAAGAAATGGTAAGCCGTATCCGCAATGTGACATGATCGGCGGCCTTTGGCCGCCCCCCTTTGCAGCATCCATCGGCTGCGATATCAATTATCCGTCATGAAGAGTCCGACCCACCCCAGAGCTGCCCCGGAAGATGAGATGCGCCGCCGTCTCGATCCGCTCATCGAAGAGCGCGCGCCGTGGCTGTTTTCGGGCAAGCGCCGTCACGATCTGGCCCGGCATGTGCTGATGGGCATGCTCGGCTATGAGCGCACGGTCGAGCTCGGCACCCGCTTTCTGGACCTTTCCACGCCCGAGATCTTCGCGATCATGGATCGGATGATCATTCGCGATCTGGAGGTTTCGGGGCTGGAAAACATCCCCAAGGACGGGCCGGCGCTGATCGTCGCCAACCATCCGACCGGGATTGCCGACGGGATCATCGTCTATGCGCTGATCCGCCGGGTCCGGCCCGATTTGTTCATCTATACCAATCAGGACATCCTGCGGGTTCTGCCGCAGATGGAAGACATGATCGTGCCGGTGGAATGGCGCATGGATAAACGCAGCCATGCCAAGACCCGGGCAACCATGAAACAGACCCGGGCCTGGCTGGCGCAGGGTCGGATCGGGCTGATCTTCCCTTCGGGCCGGCTGGCCAAGCGGCACGGGCTGACGCTGCATGAGCGGCCCTGGATGGCCTCGGCGGCGATGATCGCGCGCAAGATGGATGTGCCGGTGATCCCGCTGCGGATCCGGGCCCGCAATTCGGTGCTGTTCTACCTGTTCGATGCGATCCATCCGACCCTGCGCGATGTGACGCTGTTTCATGAGGTGCTGAACAAGGCCAGCCAGCAATATCAGGTGAGCGTCGGCGCGCCCGTCGCCCAAGCCGAGCTGCCCGCCAAAAGCGAGGAGGCGATCGAGGCGCTCAAGTCGATGGTGCTGTCCCTGCCCGAGCCGGCCGATACGCGCCCAGTCTCGCCCTCGCGCCGTTTCCGGCGAAGGTTCATCCGGCAGATCTGAAACGGTTGCGGCGGGCGCTCAGATCGGCATCTTCACGAAAGCGTCGCGCAGGGCTTCGGACCAGGCCTCGGACATGGCCGAGAACTGAGGATCGCCCGACATGATCCGGCGCTTGTCGCTGACCTGGCAAGCGCCGGCGCGGATCACTGCCAGATCCAGCGGCATGCCCACCGACAGGTTCGATTTCATGGTCGAATCCATCGACAGCAGAGCGGCCTTCTGGGCATCTTCAAGACTGGTGTCCGGCGAGACCACCCGGTCGAGGATCGGCTTGCCGTATTTGTGTTCCCCGATCTGAAGATAAGGCGTATCCTCGGTCGCCTCGATATGGTTGCCCTCGGGATAGATCAGAAAGAGCCGCATATCGCCCCCGGCCCGCTGACCGGCGACGATCATGCTGGCCGAGGCCTGATTCTGGTTCAGCTCCAGATATTGACTGGCGATCTCATGCCGGGTCCGGGCCAGGGTTTCACCGATGATGTCGGCCACTCCTAGCATGCTCGGGGCCATCATGATCGAGGTCTTTTCGGTGGCATCCGGATCCTCGACCGCCTCGGTCAGACGCGAAATCGTGGTCTGGGTGATCGACAGGCTACCTGCCGTCATCACGGCTATGATCCGCTCGCCGGGCTCTTCGAAGAAGAACATCTTGCGATAGATCGCAATATTGTCGAGCCCGGCATTGGTGCGCGTATCGGACAGAAGGACAAGCCCCGCATCGAGTTTGAGAGCAACGCAATAGGTCATTTACTGGTCATCAACTGTCCAAGGTTTCGTCAGTGGCGAAAGTTACTCATCCACGCGCTCGACCGCAACAGTTACCTCCAGATTTTCCGCGCCGCCCATTGTCGTCACCCCCCGGATTGGCGCAGCGTCACGCGCATCGAGGCCCGAACAGGTCCGCACATAATATTCGCTCGGACAGGTCCGGTTGGCGGCATCGAATCCGACCCAGCCCAGCCCATGGACATGGATTTCGGCCCAGGCATGGGCGGCCTCATGCACATTTCCTTCGGCATCGGCGTGCAGATAGCCCGAAACATAGCGTGCGGGCAGCCCGCGCGTGCGCGCCGCTGCGATCAGCACATGGGAATGGTCCTGACAAACCCCGCCGCCAAGCGCCAGCGCTTCGGCAGCCGTGGTCATGCCATGAGTGCTGCCGGGGCGATAGGCGACGGCATCGGCGACGGCCGATGACAGCGCATGCGCCAGATCGAGCAGGGACAGCTCGTCCGAAGGTCCGGCCGCCAGCTCGCGAATCGCCGCATCGGGTTCGGTGACCGGCGTCGATTGCAGATAGACCATCGGATGGATCATCTCGCGGTGATTTCGCAGGACGCCGGAAAGATCGGTGGTTTCGACCACCCCTTCGATATGAACCGGCACGCGCTTGACCGGCCCGCGCAGGCTCCAGAGCTGGATCCAGTCTCCGGCACCGTCGCGAAAGCTGGCACCGGGCTCGCCTGCGCCGCCCATATCGACCTTCCAGTCGATCACCTTCTGCCCCTGAAAGGCTGATGGGGTCAGGCGCATGCTCTGCACGCCGAAATTGACCGGGTTTTCGTATTCGTAGACTGTGTGATGGGTAATCTTCAGCCGCATGTTCACCCCCTGCCGTGGAAATAATCGGCCTGCACGCAGCTGGCGATCTGACTGATTTCTATGATGAAATCCGTAAGGAATTCATGAAGTCCCTCATCGAAGATCTCCTCGATATCGAGCTGGTTCATCCGCACCGCCAAGGCTCGTGTCCGGTCACGGGCGCTCGAGGGGACCCCCTCGCCATACCGGCAGACCAGCGATTCGAGCTGGGTCAGCGCCTCGTTGACCGAGGTGATCAGCGCACGCGGTGCCTCGTTGTTCAGAATCAGGAAATGGGCAACGCGGCTGGCATTGATGTCGCCGCCGTAAGCCCAATGGAAGGCCCGATGCGCCGAAAGCGCGCGCAGGATGACCTGCCACTGATAGTTGTCAAGCTCGGAGCCGATGAACTCCACGCGCGGCAGCAGCACGAAATATTTCACATCGAGAAGACGCGCGGTCGAATCGGCCCGTTCCAGCGCATAGCCGAGCTTCATGAAGTGGAAGCCGTCATTGCGTAGCTGGGTGCCGTCGATGGCACCCGATACGGTATTGGCGTGATGCCCGACGAAATCGGCCAGATCGGCGGCATCTTCCTGGCCCGGACGCATGGCGCGCATTTCCTGCCAGGCAACGTTGAGCGAATCCCAGACCCGGCTGGTCAGCGCGGTGCGTACGATGCGCCCCGATTCGCGGGCATTGAAGAAACAGGCGGCCACCGATGAGGGATTGTTGCGGTCGAAGATCATGAATTTCTCCATGTTCTCCTCATTGACCTCTTCATACCAGGTGGTGAAGACATCGGCGACGCCCGAAGCGTTCAGCAGCGATTGCCATTCATTCTGATAACCCTGCACGGTATTGGGCAGTAGCGTCATGCGCGAGCCCACCTCAAATAGGCGCGATGCGGTTTCGGCGCGTTCCATGTGGCGGCCAAGCCAGAACAGGTTGGATGCGGTACGGCTGAGCATGGTCATTCCCCTTATTCCGACAGAACCCAGGTGTCCTTGACACCCCCGCCTTGCGACGAGTTCACCACCAGACTGCCTTCCTTCAGAGCCACCCGGGTCAGCCCGCCGGGGACCAGTTCGATCCTTTCGCCGCACAGGCAGAAGGGACGCAGATCGACATGGCGCGGCGCAATGCCTTCATCGACGAAGGTCGGGCATGTGGACAGCGCCAATGTCGGTTGAGCGATGTAATTGCCGGGATTGGCTTCGATGCGTTTGCGAAAATCCTCGATCTCGGCCTTGGTCGAACGCGGGCCGACCAGCATGCCGTAGCCGCCCGAGCCATGGACCTCCTTGACGACCAGCTCGGCAAGATTGTCCATGACATATTTGTAATCGTCATTGTTCCACAGGGTAAAGGTCTGCACATTCTGCAAGATCGGTTCTTCGCCCAGATAGAAGCGCACCATTTCGGGAACGAAAGTGTAGATCGCCTTGTCATCGGCGACCCCTGCCCCAGGCGCCGAACAGATCGACACCCCGCCAGAGCGGTAAACATCCATCAGCCCCGGCACGCCCAGCATCGAATCGCGGCGGAAGCACAGCGGATCGATGAATGCATCGTCGATCCGGCGATAGATGACATCGACGCGCTTTGGCCCCTCGGTCGTGCGCATGTAGACGAATTCGCCATCGACAAACAGATCTGCGCCCTCGACCAGCTCGACCCCCATCAGATTGGCCAGGAAACTGTGCTCGTAATAGGCGCTGTTGAAATGGCCCGGGGTCAGGATCACGGCGCGCGGCCGGCCTTCGCATTTCTTCGGTGCCACCGATTCCAGCGTCTTGCGCAACAGTTCGGGATAGCCGTCCACCGGCTCGATCCGGTTGCCGCGGAACAGGTCCGGGAACATCCGCATCATGATCTCGCGGTTTTCCAGCATGTAGCTGACGCCGGACGGGGTGCGGCAATTGTCTTCCAGCACGAAGAACTCGTCGCGGCCGGTGCGGACCAGATCGGTGCCGATGATGTGCGAATAGACCCCGCGCGGCGGCACGATGCCGACCACGGCCTTCTCATAGGCTTCGTTCTGATAGACGAGGCGGGCGGGAATGCGGCCGGCGCGCACGATTTCGCCCCGGCCATAGACATCGCGCAGGAAGGCGTTCAGCGCCTTGGCCCGCTGCTTGATCCCGCGATCGAGCTTGCGCCATTCGCTTTGGGTGAAGACGCGCGGCATCATGTCGAAGGGAATCAGCCGGTCGGGATCGCCGCCATCGCCATAGACCGCGAAGGTGATCCCGATGCGGCGAAACAGCGCCTCAGCCTCGGCCTGCTTCATCTGACGGATCTCGTCGGGCATCTGGCTGACCCAATCCGAAAGGCTGGTATAGGCCTCCCTGACCTGAGCGCCGTCGAACATCTCGTTGTAATACATCGTTCCCCCTGAACCGGACTTGAGGACAGCATGACCTGTCATCACGGCATTGAAAAGTCAGCCTCTCTCACCCATTTGACGAAGCTTTTTGGAAAACATGATTATTGCCTCATATTTGGGCAATGCGGAGGCGGTTTATCCCTGCGCACAAACCCTCTATGCTATCCCCAAAAAGCGAGTGAGGCAGATTATGAACAGGTTCCTGAAGCTGGCCGTCCTGATGCTGGTCGCATCCTGCGGTGGTGGCAATAACCCGGCGCCGCGCAATCTCGACAATGCCTGTGCACTGATCAACGAGCGCCCTGCCTATTATCGCGCCATGGTGCGGACCGAGAAGCGTTGGGGTGTGCCGGTCGCGGTGCAGATGGCGACAATTCATCAGGAATCGAAATTTGTCGGCGATGCGCGCACGCCGCATCAATATGCGCTCGGAATCATCCCGGTTGGCCGGCAGAGCTCGGCCTATGGCTACAGTCAGGCGCTGGATGGGACCTGGGAAGAATATCAAAAGGAAACCGGCAACCGCCGTGCCAAGCGGAACGATATCAAGGACGCCACCGACTTCATGGGCTGGTACATGCACGGAACCACCCAGAAGCTGGGGATTTCGAAATGGGACGCCCGCGGCCAGTATCTGGCCTATCACGAAGGGCGCGGCGGCTATGCGCGCGGCACGCATCGGTCGAAAAGCTGGTTGCTGAGAGTGGCCAGCCGCGTGCAATCGCGGGCCGAGATGTATCACGCCCAGCTCCGTGGCTGCCGCTGATCGGGGAAAACTGGCGCAAGATGAAAAAGGGGGCCGTCACGCGGCCCCCTTTCCTTTTGCACGGGTCTGTCCGGGCTTATTCCGCCGGAGCCGCCTCGGCGGGTGCGGCTTCAGCCGGAGCGGCAGCAGCCGCGGCTTCAGCAGCTTTGCGCAGATCGGCAACGATGGTTTCCAGATCGCCAAATCCGGCAGTGAATCCGGCCAGCGACATTTTCAGATCCACAGGCTCTCCGTCCGGGGCGCCATAGGGCATGACCATGACGGTGGCGGCATTACCGCGCTTCAACCCGGCCAGCTCATCGGCGGTCAGACCGAGACGCGAGACGCAGCCGACGGGGCTGCAGAAGTTGAACGGATAGGCCTTGGCCGCGCCGGAATCGACCTTCATGCCGATGCCCCTGACCAGATCGGTTTCCAGCGGGGTCACGATGGTTGCGCCGGCAGCGGCCTTGCTGCCGTTTTCCAGCGGGATCAGGGTGATTTCGGCGACCGAATTGCCCTGCCCGTCTTTCAGCAGCTGATAGAGCTCGCAAGGGTCGAGGCCTTCCTCGGTCTTGATGCAGCGCAGCGACCAGTCGCCGTGGGTGGCGCGCACATAATAGGCACCCACCTGCGGCTCGCCCGAGCCTGCGGCATCTGCGGCGGGCTGGGTTTCGGCGGCGGCATCTACCGCTGCGGAAGCAGCATCTGCGGCTGCCGCAGCAGCGTCAGAGGCGGCCGCATTCGCAGCATCGGCCGCAGCATTGGCGGCATCGGTGACCGCTGCTTCGCCAGCCTCGCCCGCAGTCTGCGCGGCCTCGGCAGCGACTGCGGCCGGATCTGCAGCCGGGGTCTCGGTGGCGGCGGTCTGGGCAAACAGCGGCATTGCGGTGAGCGCGAAAACGGTCGCCAGGGCAGTCGAAGTGACTTTCGGTGACATGCGTGTCTCCTTCAAAAAAACGCGGGTCCGCATGAGCGTTAGCACCTGCCCAGACGAATGTCAGGACGAACATGAGGCTGAGTGTGAAGGTTCCCTCAAAAGACCGAGAGCAGGGAAAGCAGTCTCAGAATCTGCCCGAAACAGAAAAAGGGTCACGCGTCCGTGACCCTTTTCAACTCCCTGCCGGACTGGCCGGTCTTCTTCATTGATCGGACGGTAGTTCCTTGACGCGAGGTCCGTCAACTGTCCTTTCGGACACGTTTTTTAACGTATCGTGCGGGTTTCTGTCGAATGGACAGGCACGGGTCGCCAGCCTGTGCGGTAATCGTCGAAGAAAAAGGCCGCGCCCGAAGGCGCGGCAGTCCAACAGGGAGGAAGTGTCCGGGAATGAGACCAGAAGGCCTCGCGAACAAGCCCAGTCTGGCACAAAATTCCTAAATTAGTATTGTCTTTTCGCGCGGTGCTTGCGCATCGGCATGATTTTACTCGAAAGGCCCTCTATATGAATGTCATCGACCTCGAAACCGGGCGAATCTTTGTAGGCGGGGCCGGAAAGGACTATGCCGAAGCCGAAGATCTGCTGATGAAATACGCCAACCGGCACGGGCTGATCGCGGGTGCGACCGGGACCGGCAAGACGGTGACATTGCAGACCTTGGCCGAATCGCTGTCGCAATGCGGCGTGCCGGTCTTTCTGGCCGATGTGAAGGGCGATCTGTCGGGGCTGGCGAAATCGGGATCGCCCGAGGCCAGGCTGCATGAGGCCTTCGTCAAGCGCGCCGCGCAGATCGGCCTTGATCTGGATTATCAGACCTGCCCGGTCACCTTTTGGGACGTATTCGGCGAAAAGGGCCATCCGGTGCGCACGACCCCGGCCGAAATGGGGCCGCTGTTGCTGGCGCGTCTGCTGGGGCTGACCGATGCGCAGGAAGGGGTGCTGAACATTGCCTTTCGAGTGGCCGATGAACAGGGGCTGGCGCTGCTCGATCTGAAGGATCTTCAGGCGATGCTGGTCTGGGTCGGCCAGAATGCGTCCGAGCTGTCGCTGACCTATGGCAATATCAGCGCCGCCTCTGTCGGTGCCATCCAGCGCTCGCTGCTGATGCTTGAAAACGAAGGCGGCAACATGCTGTTCGGAGAACCGGCGCTGGCGCTTTCGGACCTGCTGCGGGTCGATGCTTCGGGCAAGGGCGTGGTCAACATCCTGGCCGCCGACAGGCTGATGAACGCGCCCCGGCTCTATTCGACCTTCCTGCTCTGGCTGCTTTCTGAGCTGTTCGAGCAGCTGCCCGAAGTCGGCGATCCGGCCAAGCCCGTCTGCGCCTTCTTCTTCGACGAGGCCCATCTGCTGTTTGATGACGCGCCCAAGGCGTTGATCGACAAGATCGAGCAGGTTGCGCGGCTGATCCGCTCAAAGGGGGTCAGCGTCTGGTTCATCTCGCAAAATCCGACCGATATTCCCAAAGATATCCTCGGTCAGCTTGGCAACCGCGTTCAGCATGCGCTGCGTGCTTTCACCGCTAGGGACCAGAAGGCGCTGCGACTGGCGGCGGAAAACTATCGCCCCAATCCCGAATTCGACATTGCCGAGGCTATTCAGCAGGTTGGCACCGGCGAGGCCGTGACCTCTTTCCTCGATCCCAAGGGCGTTCCGGGCATTGCCATGCGCACCCTGATCCGTCCGCCATTTTCGCAGCTCGGCCCGATCAGCGAGGACGAACGCGCCGCAGTTCTGGCGGCCTCGCCGATGGGGGCCAGATACGACACGCCGCTGGATCGCGAATCGGCGCAGGAGATCCTGGTCAAACGCGCTCAGGCCGCCGCCGGCGAGGCGCAGGAAGTCGCCAGACCCTCGGGCAATGATGACGATCTTTGGGTGGTAGGCGGCAAAGCAGATGAAAGCTTCACCCGCGCGCGCCGCTACGATCCCAAGCTGAACATGCCGACCCCGAAAGCCTCATCCGGCTCGCGTTCGAGCTCATCGGGGCGTTCGCGCAGCGATTCGATTTTCGAAACCTTCGGTAAATCCGTCGCCCGCGAGCTTGGCCGTTCCGGCACCCGCGAGGTCATGCGCGGCGTGCTGGGCGGGCTGTTCCGGGGACGCTGAACGGCAGGACGGCGCAGATCTGCGGATCCGCTTCGGCCCGCATTTCGGCCAGAAGCGCGATCAGCAGCAGAATGTGGCGATGCAGGTCGTAATCAGCACGGCGCTCGCGGCGGGCATTGTCTGCCGCCTCTTCTGCCGCGCGCAGCAGACGCAGGGCGACAGGCGTTGCCGGCGCGGCTTCCCGCTTCAGAAGGCGCGGCAGATCGCGGGCCCGCCGCCAGCCCGACTGTCCGGCCTGAGCGGCGCGGATCAGGCTGGCGGGGCGGTGCGGCGGGCAGGTTCGATGGGTCAGGTCGAAGACATTCTGATCGCTGATGAAGCACATCGCATTTCCTCCTGAGCGGTGATTCCGACTCAGGGTTTCACAGCATCCGCAGGTGTTGCGGATTCGGCCGATGCAACGTTCCGACCGGCTAGGGAATCTTTAGGAATTGTTAGCAAAGATGCAGTTCTCCTTAATTTTAACCTGCCTGGAGTACAGGTGGCACCATGATCGGACGAAACGCCCCGGGCGTGCCCGATCCAAGACAAGGGACGAACATGACCATTTTGACGCCAGATTTCGACGTCTCCGGCGCGGTCCTTTCCAAACTGCATAAGGGCTCGGATCGGCAGCCCGAAACCGGATCAAGCGGAGCTGCCAGCGAAGACATTCTTGCCGAGGATGCGCAGCTCTATCTGCGCCATGTCGAGGGCGGAGAATCGATCCGCGCCATTGCCCGCGAGGCCGGTTGCCATGCCTCTACCATCCTGCGCCGGATCCGGCGCTTCGAGAGCCGCCGCGACGATCCGCTGGTCGATGATGCGCTGCAGGCCATGGGGCTCGGGAAGATCCCGGCCCGCAGCAGCCGGCGCATGCAGGACCAGACCCGCCGGGTGCTGCGCCGACTGGCCGAGCCTGAGGCCGAGCTGGTGGTTGCGCCCAATATGGAAAAGGCCATCGTCACCCGCAACGAGATCCGCACCGCCATTCTCGACCGCAAGCTGGCCGAGCGCTTTGCCCTCAACAAATGGGTCGAACCGATCACCCGGGGGCAGCGCATGCTGCGTTATCGCATTTCGGCGGCAGGACGGGTCGTGCTGCGTCAGCTGGCACGCAGCGATGGCGGCATGCCTCTGGCCGGTGATTTCGCCGATGCCCGGCCGGTAGAACCCTGCACCGGCATGGCCGAAGACGCCGCCAGTTTCGATCACGCCGATCAGCATCGGGTCTGGGAAGGCCGCACCCTGCCCGATCCCGAAGATGACAGCCCACGCCGGATGCGGGTCAACCTGGCCGAAAGCCCGCTATTGCTGCTGGCACGCCGGCGTGATGGCAAGGGCAATCCCTTTCTCGGGCCAGAGCTGGTCAGTGCGGGCGAAAGGCTGCGCGAGGATTTCGAGCTGGCTCAGATGGGCCCGCGCGTCACCCAGAACTGGGATCGCTTCATGACTTCGGGCGTGGACGAATCGCTGCGGATCGACCGTCAGGGCGGCGGATCCGAGCGTGCCCGCGCCCGCGTCGCCGAAGCCCTGCGCGAGCTTGGCCCGGGCATGGGCGATCTGGTCCTGCGGGTCTGCTGCTTCCTCGAAGGGCTGGAGATGACCGAGCGCCGCCTCGGCTGGTCGGCCCGCTCGGGCAAGGTGGTACTGAAACTGGCGCTCGAACGCCTCGCCCGCCATTACGACGAACGCTACGGCTCGGGCGGTCCGCTGATCGGCTGAGCCGCCGCCCTGCCCCGACCATCCTCGTTCCGATCGCCAGGAAGGCCGGCATGTAAGCGGCCTTTTCCTGTCTCGCCACCCGGTGCATGATCCCGGCAAACCATATGAAAGCCAGATCCATGCCCCATTCCGATGATCAGCTGGTCCGGCGCATCCCGACCGTGGACGAGTATCTTCACCTGCGCGACATCGCCGGGCTCAGCCCTTTCACCGCCGAGGCCGCGCGCATCGGTCTTGCCGGCAGCATCTTTGGCACCGTTATCGAACATGACGGCCAGGCCATCGGCATGGGCCGGATCATCGGCGATGGCGGTTGCTTTTTTCAGGTCACCGATATTGCCGTCGATCCCAACCATCAGGGCCGGGGTCTGGGCAAGATGATCATGTCCGCGCTGATGAAATATGTGCAAACCGCCCTGCCCGGTTCTGCCTATGTCAGCCTGATCGCCGATCTGCCCGCCGACCGGCTCTATGCACAATACGGGTTTCAGGATGTCGCGCCCGGATCCGTCGGCATGGCGTTTCGGCGCAACTGATCCGGTTGCATGACAGCCCTGCCCCCTGCGGCGTTGATTACATGGCGGAAAGCGACTAGGTCTGCGCAAACGCCGTCAAGAGGACGCCATGTCTGACCAGCCCCCCGCCCTGCGTGCCGCCGCCGAGCGCGCGCGCCATCCCGAAAAGGCCCATCGTCCCGATCAGGCCCAGCCCAAGAAGCCGGACTGGATCCGGGTCAAGGCGCCGGTCTCGCAGGGCTACAAGGACACCCGGGATATCCTGCGCGACAACAAGCTGTCCACGGTCTGTGAAGAAGCCGGTTGTCCCAATGTCGGCGAATGCTGGAGCCAGGGCCATGCCACCATGATGATCATGGGCGAGATCTGCACCCGCGGCTGTTCCTTCTGCAATGTCATCACCGGCAAGCCCGACGCGCTCGACCCGTTCGAGCCGGGCCGGGTCGCCCATGCCGTTCAGAAACTGGGCCTGAAACATGTCGTCATCACCTCGGTGGACCGCGACGATCTGGACGATGGCGGGGCCGAGCACTTCGCCCAGGTCATTCGCGCCATCCGTCACCGCGCGCCCGACAGCACCATCGAGGTCCTGACCCCGGATTTCCTGAAATGTGGCCCGGAAGCGCTTGAAACCGTTGTCGAAGCCAAGCCGGACGTCTTCAACCACAATCTGGAAACCGTGCCCGGACTTTACCCGAGCGTGCGGCCCGGGGCGCGTTATTTCCACTCGCTGCGGCTGTTGCAGCGGGTCAAGGAAATCGACCCGACCATGTTCACCAAATCGGGGATCATGGTCGGCCTTGGCGAGGACCGTCAGGGCGTCATGCAGGTCATGGACGACATGCGCGCCGCCGATGTCGATTTCATGACCATCGGGCAATATCTGCAACCGACGCCCAAGCATCACCGGGTTGATCGTTTCGTCTCACCCGATGAGTTCAAGGGCTATGAGAAATCCGCCTATGGCAAGGGGTTCCTGATGGTCTCGGCCACGCCTCTGACCCGGTCGAGCTATCACGCCGGCGACGATTTCGCCCGCATGCGTGCGGCGCGTCTGGAAAAGCTGGGCCGCGCCTGAACCGGGGCGCCAAAGCGGCGCCCCTATTCCTCGATCACATCCAGAACGCCGGGCACGACCCGCAGCCTTTGCCGCGCCGAGGGGCCAACCGGGGCGTCGGTGCAGATCTCGACATCATAGACCTCATCGCCCTCATGGACGCGCAGGACCAGCCTGCCGGCCCGGGATTTGCGTTCGGCGCGCAGGGTTTCGACCGTGCGGCTGAGTTCTTCGACGCTCGCGCCCTCCGCCAGCGAAATCGCCAGAACCGCCGGGCCGACATTGGCAATCGCGGTTTCCAGCGGCGCGATGGAACGGGCCAGCATCTTCACCTCATCGCCTTGCGGCTCGACCTGAACCTGCATGACGACATTTGCGCCGGGTTCCAGATATTCGCGGCAGGCCTCCAGCACGTCGGAAAACACCACCGCTTCATAAAGCCCGGTCGGGTCCGAGGCGCCGATGAACGCAAAGCGGTTGCCCTTGGCGGATTTCTTTTCCTGCCGGCTCGACACCGTGCCGGCGATATAGGTGACAAGCGGACCCGAGGCCGCGACCGCCTTGATCTCGGCCAGGGTCGAGACCTCGATCCGGCGCAGCGCCGGCAGGTAATCGTCGATCGGATGGCCCGAGAGGTAAAAGCCGATCGCCTGATGCTCCTGCCCGAGCTTCTCAGACGGCAGCCAGACCGGGGCCAGAACCGGGCGCGGCGGCGGCAGATCTTCCCCACCGCCGAACAGGGAAGACTGGTTCGACGCCGCCTGATCGTGGCTGGCACCCGAAAACGCGACCAGCCCGTCCAGGCTGGCCAGCACCCGGGCGCGGTTGTCGTCGAGAATGTCGAACGCCCCGGCCTTGGCCATCATTTCCAGCGCCCGCTTGCCGACCCGGCGCAGATCGACCTGGCGGGCGAAATCGACCAGATCCTTGAAGGGCTGATCGCCGCGCGCCTCGACAATCGCCCGCATCGCCTCGACCCCGACGCCTTTCAGCGCACCGAGCGCGTAATGGATCCGGCCCTCCTTCACGGTAAAGGTCGCGCCCGAGCGGTTGACACAGGGCGGCACGGTCTCGATCCCCATCCGGTCGGCTTCGCGTTTATAAATTGCAAGTTTATCAGTCAGATGAATATCACAATTCATGACGGCAGCCATGAACTCGACCGGGTGGTTCGCCTTCAGCCAGGCGGTCTGGTAAGACACAACCGCATAGGCTGCCGCGTGAGATTTGTTGAAGCCGTAATTGGCAAATTTTTCCAGAAGATCAAAGACATCTCCGGCCTTCTTGGAATCTACGCCATTGCCGACTGCACCATCGACGAATTTCGGCCGCTCCTTGGCCATTTCCTCGGCGATCTTCTTGCCCATGGCCCGGCGCAGCAGGTCGGCGCCGCCAAGCGAATAGCCGGCCATGACCTGAGCGATCTGCATCACCTGTTCCTGATAGACGATGATGCCCTGGGTTTCGGCAAGGATGTGGTCAATGGAAGGATGAATGGATTCAAGGTCTTTCTGCCCGTTCTTCACTTCGCAATAGGTGGGAATGTTCTCCATCGGGCCGGGACGGTACAGCGCGACGAGCGCCACGATATCCTCGATGCAAGTCGGCTTCATCCGCCTGAGCGCATCCATCATGCCCGAGCTTTCGACCTGGAACACCGCAACCGTGCGGGCCGAGGCGAACAGATCGTAACTGGCCTTGTCATCCAGCGGGATCGCATTGATTTCGTCAATCGCGGCTTCGGGCGGATCGTAAATTTGGTTCCCATCCGGGCCGATATGCAGATGCCGTCCCGAGACACGGATCAGATCGACGGCGTTCTGGATGACGGTCAGGGTTTTCAGGCCGAGAAAGTCGAATTTCACCAGCCCGGCCTGTTCCACCCATTTCATATTGAACTGGGTGGCCGGCATGTCGGATGCCGGATCGCGGTAAAGCGGCACCAGCTGATCGAGCGGGCGGTCCCCGATCACCACACCCGCCGCATGGGTCGAGGCGTTGCGGTAAAGCCCTTCGACCTTGGCGGCGTAATCGAGCAATCGCGCCACCACTTCTTCGGCGTCGCGGGCTTCGCGCAGGCGCGGCTCATCGGCGATGGCCTTGGTGACCGATACCGGCTTGACGCCCTCGACCGGGATCATCTTCGATAGCCGGTCCACCTGACCGAAGGGAAGCTGCAGCACCCGGCCGACATCGCGCACGGCGGCCTTTGAAAGAAGTGCGCCGAAGGTAATGATTTGTCCAACTTTTTCCGCGCCGTATTTTTCCTGCACATAGCGGATCACCTCTTCGCGGCGATCCATGCAGAAGTCGATATCGAAGTCGGGCATCGAGACCCGTTCAGGGTTTAGAAACCGCTCGAAGAGCAGGCTGTAACGCAATGGATCCAAATCGGTAATCGTCAGCGCATAGGCCACAAGCGAGCCCGCGCCCGACCCCCGGCCCGGCCCGACCGGAATTCCGTGAACCTTGGCCCATTTGATGAAATCGGCGACGATCAGAAAATAGCCGGGAAAGCCCATCTGCTCGATAATGCCGAGCTCGAAATCCAGCCGCTTGTGATAATCCTCGACCGGGACCGCATGCGGGATGATCGCCAGACGCGCCTCAAGCCCCTCGCGGGCCTGACGGCGCAATTCCTCGACCTCGTCATCGGCAAAGCGCGGCAGGATCGGCTTGTGCCGGGACACGGCAAATGCGCAGCGCCGGGCAATTTCGACCGTGTTTTCAATCGCCTCCGGCAGATCCGCGAACAGGACCGCCATTTCCTCGGGCGATTTGAAATCGTGGTTCGGGGTCAGGCGGCGGCGCGGCCCGGGCTGATCGACATAGGCGCGCTCCGATATGCAGATCAGCGCGTCATGGGCCTCGAACATCTCGGGCTTGGGGAAATAGACGTCATTGGTGGCGACCAGAGGCAGGCCGAGCGCATAGGCCAGCTCGATCATGCCGGTCTCGCTGGCGCTTTCGGCCTCCATCAGGCGGCCGCTTTCGTCCTTATGGCGCTGGATTTCAACGTAAAGCCGATCGCCGAACGCAGCCGCCAGCCGGCGCAGCGCAGCCTCGGCCCCGGCCGCATCGCCGGCGCGGATCATCCGGCCGACGGGCCCTTCCGCCCCGCCGGTCAGCACGATCAGCCCTGCGCCATGCGCGATCAGCTCGTCCTCGGTGACATGGACCGGCTGACCGTCCTTGCGCAGGTAAAGGCAGCTCGACAGCGCCATCAGGTTCAGCCAGCCCTCGCGGCTTTGCGCCAGCGCCACCACCGGCCCGGTCTGCCCGCCGCTATCAAGCGTCAACTGGCAGCCGATGATCGGCTGCACCCCCTCATCCAGCGCCTTCACGCTGAATTCCAGGGCTGCGAACATGGCATTGCTGTCAGTCAGCGCCACCGCCGGCATCCCGGCATCCCTGGTCAGACCGATGAGCTTCTTGATCGGCACCGCCCCTTCCAGAAGCGAGTGCTCGGAATGCGTGCGCAGGTGAATGAATCGTGGCTGATTTTCCGGCATGGCCGTAAAGCTATGCGCGGGCGGGCGAAAGCGCAATTGCCGCCGGACGAAGAATCTGTCTATTAGAGGCCCATCAAGACAGGGACGAGCACGTGGACGACACCGCCATTTTCCGCGCCAAGGGCCTGAGCAAGGCCTATCCGGGCGTCACGGCCAATGACGCCATTTTGTTCGAGGTGCAAAGCGGCGATATTCACGCGCTTCTGGGCGAGAACGGCGCCGGAAAATCGACGCTGGTCAAGACCATCTACGGGCTGGTGCGCCCCGATGCCGGCACCATGCAGCTGGCCGGCCGCCCCTTTGCGCCGACCGATCCCAATGCCGCGCGCGCCGCCGGGATTGGCATGGTCTTTCAGCATTTCAGCCTGTTCGACGCATTGAGCGTGGCCGAAAACGTCGCGCTTGGCCTCGATCACCCGCCGCGCCCGCGCGAACTGTCGGACCGCATCGCCGCGTTGTCGCAGGAATACGGCCTGCCGCTGAACCCGTCCCGCCGGATTTCCGATCTGTCCGCCGGCGAGCGTCAGCGGGTCGAGATCATCCGCGCCCTGATCGGGGCCCCGCGCCTTCTGATCATGGATGAGCCGACCTCGGTTCTGACCCCGCAGGAGGCCGAGATCCTGTTTGCCACCCTGCGCAAGCTATCGGCCGAGGGAACCTCGATCCTTTATATCAGCCACAAGCTTGACGAAATCCGCAGTCATTGCGACCGCGCCACCATCCTGCGCCATGGCCGGGTCATCGACAGCTGCGATCCGCGCGATCATTCAGCGCGCGAGCTGGCGGCGATGATGGTCGGCGGCGAGATGCGCGATGTGGACCGCTCAAACCGCTTCCCGGGTGAGGTGCTGCTGAGCGTCAAAAATCTGAGCCTCGCACCTCAATCCATCGAAGGCACGGCGCTGAAAGACATCTCGCTCGATCTGCGGTCCGGAGAGGTTCTGGCGATTGGCGGGGTGGCCGGCAATGGTCAGGAGGAACTTTTGCAGGCGCTTTCGGGCGAAATTTCCTCGCCCAGGGGTACGATCACGCTGGACGGGCGGGATCTGTCGCGCGCCGGGCTGGTGCCGCGGCGGCGCGCCGGGCTTCTGGCCGCACCCGAGGACCGGCTGGGCCATGCCGCCGTACCAAGCTTTTCGCTGACCGAAAACGCCCTGCTGACCGCCAGCGTGCGCGAAAATCTGGCGCCTGGCGGGATGGTCCGGCCCGGTCCGGCCCGCAGCTATGCCGAACGGGTGATCGAGGCCTTCGATGTGCGCACTCCGGGTCCCGATACCGCCGCTTCGGCGCTGTCGGGCGGCAATTTGCAGAAATTCCTGATCGGGCGCGAGATGTTGCAGGGACCGCGGGTTCTGGTGGTCAACCAGCCGACCTGGGGCGTCGATGCCGGCGCGGCCGCTGCGATCCGGCAGGCGATCCTCGATCTGGCCCGTTCCGGTGCCGGGGTTGTGGTCATCAGCCAGGATCTCGATGAGCTGCTGGAGCTCGGCGACCGTTTTTGCGCATTGAACGAGGGCCAGCTTTCGGCCCCGCGCCCGACCGAAGGGCTGAGCCTTGAGGAAATCGGGCTGATGCTGGGCGGCGCTCATGGAATGGAGGCCGCCGATGTGGAGGCTTGAAGCACGCAGCGACGCGCCCCTGATCTGGCAGATCGGCACCCCGATCCTCGCGGTCATCGCCACCATGGCCACCGGAGCGCTTCTGTTCGGCATGATGGGCTATGACCCGCTGGCCGCGATCCGCACCATCTTCTGGGATCCGCTGTTCGGGGCCTCTGCCGGCTATTCGCGCCCGCAGCTTCTGGTCAAGGCTGGCCCGCTGATCCTGATCGCCTGCGGGCTTGCCGTCGGCTTTCGGGCCGGGATCTGGAATATCGGCGCCGAGGGTCAGTATATCTTCGGCGGCATCTGCGGTGCCGGGATCGCCCTGGCCGCCTATCCCCATGAAGGTTGGTGGCTGTTTCCGGCGATGGTGCTGGCCGGCGCCTTTGGCGGCTGGGTCTGGGGGATGATCCCGGCGGTGCTGCGCAACCGTTTCGGGGCTTCCGAAATCCTCGTCTCGCTGATGCTGGTCTATGTCGCCCAGAAGATCGCCGCCTGGATGGCCTTTGGCCCGATGCGCAATCCCGAAGGCTTCGGCATGCCCGGCTCGCGCAATCTTTCGCAATACCCGTCCGCCTCGAACCCCGAACTGATCGCCGGTACCGGCATCCATTGGGGCGTGATCGCCGCCGCTTTTGCAGTGCTGGGCATCTGGGTGCTGATGTCGCGCCATATTCTGGGCCTTCAGATCCGTGCCGCCGGCGAGGCCCCGCGCGCTGCCCGCTTTGCCGGGGCAAAGCCGGCAGCGCTGGTGTCCTTCTGCCTTGGCCTTTCGGGTGCGCTTGCCGGCATGGCCGGTCTGTTCGAAGTCGCCGGCCCCGCCGGTCAGATCACCGACAGCTTCGGCTCGGGCTATGGCTTCACCGCCATTATCGTCGCCTATCTGGGACGGCTCAATCCGGTCGGCATTCTGCTGGCCGGTCTGCTGATGGCGCTGACCTATATCGGCGGCGATATCGCCCAGCTCACCTTGCAGTTGCCCGCCGCGACCGTGCAGGTCTTTCAGGGCATGCTGCTGTTCTATCTGCTGGGCTTCGATCTGCTGACCCGCTATCGCATCCGCAGGAGGGTTCCCGCATGATCGAGCTCACCACCCTGATCGTCATGGTTCTGTCGGCCGCGACCCCGATCCTGTTTGCCGCCCTGGGCGAGCTGATCGTCGAGCGCGCCGGCGTTCTCAACCTCGGCGTCGAAGGCATGATGATCACCGGCGCCCTGGCCGGCTTTGCCGTGGCCCATGGCACTGGCAGCCCGGCGATCGGCTTTGTCGCCGCCGCCTGCGCCGGCGCGGCATTGTCGATGATCTTCGGGCTATTGACCCAATACCTGCTGACCAATCAGGTGGCGACAGGCCTTGCGCTGACCCTGTTCGGGCTCGGCCTGAGCGCGCTTCTCGGCAAAGCTTACGAGGGGCTCAAGGCGCCGCTGATGGCGCAGGGGCCGCTTGGCATCAACTGGGTGATCTGGCTGGGCCTGGCCATGGTCTTCGCGATCAAATGGTTCCTGAACCACACCCATGGCGGATTGGCCCTGCGCGGGATCGGCGAAAATCACGATGCTGCCCATGCGCTTGGCCATAAGGTCCGCGCCACCCGCCTGGCCGCCATCGCCTTCGGCGGTGCCATGGCCGGGATCGGCGGGGCCTATATCTCCATCGCCACCGTGCGGCAATGGACCGAGGGCATGACCGCTGGGGCCGGCTGGATCGCCCTGGCGCTTGTGGTCTTTGCCGGCTGGCGCAGTTACGGCGTGCTGGCCGGAGCCTGGCTGTTCGGCGGCGTCGCCGCATTGCAACTGCGGCTTCAGGCCGCCGGGGTCAATGTTCCGGTGCAGCTGCTGGCCATGGCACCCTATCTGGCCACCATCATCGCCCTGGTGATCATCTCGGCGCGGCGCAAAGGCTCGCCCGCGCCCGGATCTCTGGGACAGATATTCCACACAACAAGCTGATAATAAGGGATAATATCCATGCAGCGCAGAACCTTCCTCATCTCGACCGCGGCGGCTTCGGGGCTGACGGCCCTGCCGAGCTTCGCAGAGGGCGAAAAGCTGAAAGTCGGCTTCATCTATGTCGGCCCGGTCGGCGATGGCGGCTGGTCCTATCAGCACGATCAGGGCCGTCAGGCGATCGAGGCCGAATATGGCGACAGGATCGAAACCTCCTTCATCGAAAGCGTGCCGGAAGGTGCCGATGCCGAACGCGCGCTGACCCAGCTGGCACTGGCCGGCAACAAGCTGATCTTCGCCACCAGTTTCGGCTTCATGGATGCGGTAATGAATGTCGCCGCCAAATTCCCCGATGTGAAATTCGAACACGCCACCGGCTACAAGCGCGCCGATAACGTCGCCACCTATGACGCCCGCTTCTA